>JBGCFZ010000307.1:0-6217 GCA_045110355.1 Lewinella sp.
AACGTCCCGCTCCTCGATGCTGCGCGCGAAAATATCTTCGCGCTTCCAGAATGACAGGATCTGCTTATCGATTTCGGGTAGGTTTAGATTTTTATACTCTTTGTACATCTTAGTGGGTTGGTGAGTTAGTGAGTTGACGAGTCACTGAGTTGCTGCCGCTGTCACCATTCGCGGCGCTACGCTTGCCCACCTTAGGCGAACAAGCGTAGCGAAGTGAGTGGTTCGCGCGGTAGCAACTCGGCGACTCGCTAACTCAGCGACTCGCTTAATAAAAAAGCTCCGGCGGAACAGGTCCGTCGGAGCTTTCATGCTGTTAGCAAACAGCGGCAACCTACGGACGCGGAGCGCTCGTAATAATTATGCCGTCAATAATTCGCGTAGTTAACATAGTGTAAAGGTAACACGTAGCACTCAAATGGGTTGTGAGGCAGACAAATTACGGAGTAAGCTTATCTCGCAAGCTAAGCGAATTTTCGCTTAGTTCGAAAAAAAATAGCGAAATCGCTTGCAGACAAAAGAATTTATTATACCTTGAGCCTACAATCAAGCGGTACAAAGTATCGTATCTGCTTGGTTAATTTAGTTTTCATTTGGTTTTTTGGGGTTATTGGGAGGCAACGGTGTTGCCTCTTTTTTTGTGCCAACTGTTGATCATTCCTTTCCAAAAGCTGAAGCGACGCTCTTCGGGCGGCCTTAAAAGGTTAATTGTGCGGGGCCGCAGGTGCAAGGAAAAATTAAGGCGCAGGGGAAGAAAAGACGATGTCTAAGTTCCCCGGCAGGCCCTAGCTAGTACACTGCAACCTAAGTATTGACGCATATCGCGTAGCGATTATCCTTTACGGTTGCCCCGTACATAGTGCGGGGCAACGAGGAAACAGTTCGTCCGCTGATTGCCGCAGGCAATCAATTCTAGCCAATAAGACGATTACCGGGGACGCCGTCCCCGGTAATCGTAACGGGTAGTCGCTACGCGACAAGCGTACACTAAAACTTATAGTGGTCTGTCAAGTTTAGCCCACCACGATCTCTCCGCCGTATCCAAGTTTCACGTTCACCGAATTAGCAATAAAGCACTTTGCCCCTGCTTCCTTATGGAGTTCCCGGGCACGATCTACTTTATCTACCTGGGCGATGACGATGTGTGGCTTCAGGGTTACCGAAGTAAAACGACCAGTCCCACTGGCATCCTCTGCCATTGTACCCTCGGCCTTGTCCACGTATTCCAGGACGGTAATTCCGTTGACGGAAGCCAGGTGGAGGTACCATAACATATGGCAGGCGGAAAGAGAGGAGACAAACAATTCTTCCGGATTATACCGTTTGCTGTCGCCCCGGAAAGCCGGGTCTGAAGAACCGGCGATGGTGTCGGTTTTACCCGCAACTGATATGATGTGGTCACGAGTGTAGGCGCGGTAATCAAGGGTCCCTGAACCGCGGTTGCCGGTCCATTCGGTTTTCACCTGGTAATGATGGTCTTTCATGGTGGTGCTTTGTATCAGGCTAAATTACGGACAGTTGGTGAGTTGACGGGGCTTTAATTTGTTAGATGTGGATAATAAATGGCACATTCGGATAAAAGGGGAAACACTCAATTCAGGTTAATTGGGCAGCTACCCGGGGGCCAAATTCTGTGACCAATTGAGTAATACCTTCCGCATTTACTTGCTCCAGCTCTGGCAGCTCCACCAAAGGAGCGATGCCGGTTAGCTCACGGACGATGCGAACGGTCTCCGGGCTGTCGCCTCCGGAATAGATGAGGCCGGCAATTGGTATGTCTCGTTGTCGCAGGCAAGCAATGCTCAACAGCGTATGGTTGATGCTACCAAGGTAATGGCGGGAGACAAGGATGGCGGGCAAGCCAAGGTGCGCCATTAGGTCGAGGACGGTCTCCCGATCATTGATCGGGACCAGCAGGCCACCGGCACCTTCAACGATGAGGGGCCTGTCGTTTGTTTCAGGCACAGAGAAATCGGACAAGTGGATGTTCACACCATCAATTCGGGCAGCATAATGAGGGCTGGCGGGCGTGTTTAACGCATGGCGGACGGGGTGGAAACGGTTGGGGGTGGTACCCGTCCATGCCCGGACGCGATCAGTATCTCCGAAGTCCAGATCTCCGGCCTGGATGGGCTTCCAGTAGTCGGCATTAAGGGCTTTTTGCAGAAAGGCGCTAGCGACGGTTTTTCCAGCGTCGGTATGGATGCCGGTGACGAAGTATTTCATTGCTTCCTAACGCTGTATCCCTGGATTACGTTCTATGCCCCTCAACCATTCTTCCGCACCTGCGTTCCCGCCAAATAATGCTTCCTCCCGATCACCTACATATAAGCGACAACCTTCGCCTTACTCCCATCCTCCCCGAAGACCACCCGGCACATCTGGCGCTGATGCAGCGTATCTATCCACCCGCCTTTGCTTATCTCTGGCCGGATGAAGGCGCATGGTATGTTGACCATGTCCACGGCAAAGCGCCTTTTCTCCGCGACTTAGCTACGCCCGACGCGCCTTACTACCACGTTTACTACCACGAACAGCTCGTCGGTATCTTACGACTGATGCTGCACGCCCCTTGCCCCGACCACCCAGAAATATCGGCTCTCAAGCTCGACCGTGTTTACCTGGCCGACGAAGTTCGTGGGCAAGGCATCGGCAAAGCCCTTGTGGCCTATGCCCGTGAAGAAACCATCCGCCAGGGCAAGGAGATACTATGGCTGGATCGCATGGATTCCAATGAAGCTACCATCAATTTTTATCGAAATCTTGGCTTCACAGAATGTGGGCAGTTCCGGCTCACTTTCGAGACGATGCCTCCGAAATATCGGGGGATGTGGCGGGTGATCCTACGGGTTTGACTACTCTTCCTCTGATAGTAGGTCAGCAACGACAACTTCTCCAGCAAAAGGACTTGCAAAGGTCGCACCCTCATCATAATGGTTCATCGAGGCATAAAGACCTTGTTCTGAATCAGGTTGTAGGTACACCTCAATTTTTCTATTGCGTAGGTTTACGATCCAGTACTCTTGTAAGTCTGCTTCAGCGTACAACTTCACTTTAACCGTGCGGTCCTTTTCTAAGGAAGCTTGTGCAAGCTCGGCAATAAATAGAATTTCGCTTTCTCCTGGGTGATTGGGTGTGTAGCTTTGTTTTTTCACACCTAATTCCCTTACCATCTAATCACGTATCTTGCCGGTGATATTAAAATCTACCATTTGAGCATCTGGGATACCCTCTTCGGCCGCGCGCCTGGCTACGACCCTACCGATGGGCCTGACTTCAGTTTCGGGCGCTACACCGATGCGTTCAAAACGCCGGACAACTACGCTGCGTGGGACAAATCCCTGCAAGCCTTTGAAAAAGGCAACTACCTGCAAAGTTGCGAAGCCTTCATGGCTTACCTCTACGACCCCAAGGAAGACAACGTAAAGTGGAAAACCGAAGAGGGAAAGCTCTACTTCGAGTTCTACCAGGGCAGTAAGCGGGTTACCGGTTTTGCCGACACCGAACAGCTGCGGGCGACCGCCCGCATTGCCCGCCTCGACGCCAACAATGCCGACTTGCTGCATCGCCTCACCACAATGAACTACGAGATGAAGTACAGCCGCTTCGCCATCGACGAAGACGACTGCCTTACCATCATCTTTGACTCTCCCATTAACGACGCCAGCCCGCATAAACTCTACCACGCCCTCAAAGAGATGGCCCTGCGGGCCGATAAGCAGGACGACTTGCTGCTCGATGAATTCGGCGACTTCCTCAGTCCCGTCGAAATCACTCACCTCCGGGAGCTCTCCGGCGAAGAGAAACAACTCAAATTGGATTTCTTGCGCAATCACATCCAGCAAGTGATCACCTACCTCACTGGCAGCACCCTCAACCCCGAGGAGCAGCCAGGCGCCGTCGCCTACCTCTTGCTTGATCTGGTATACCGGCTTGATTACCTCCTCATCCCCGAAGGCTACACCATGGAAGCCCTGGAGCGAATGCACCGTATGTATTTTGCCCGCGAAGACGACCAGCCGGTGACGTACAAAAATGTCCGGCTATTGGGCGAACTACAGCACCTGCTGCGCAGGGCGCCAGAATCATTTTCGGAAGAATTGTATGCCGGCAGGTCTACCTTCGGCATCACCCTGCCTGCCAACCATGACCGACTGGCGAACCTGATCAACAACGAACTGCCCAATATGGACTGGTATCAGGACAACGGCTTCCCCGAAGTTGCACAGGCAGTACCCGGTTACATCGCCGGCTATGCCTTGTTCAACTATGCCGTGCCGCCACCGGATAAGGACCTGCTACAACTTTACTACCGGGTATGCGAAGACAAGTACTTCCAGGCGATGGGCTACAAGCAGCAGTTTCTTGATCGGGACGGACGACCAGCACGGCGGGCCATTCGTGCCGCCATCACCGATCTGACCGATCGGCACCGCGATGCCTTTCCGCGGTTACGTCCTGCTATCAGTCAATTGAATTTCGACAATCTGATGGATTTTGGGCGGTCGTTTTTGGTGATGGTGAGAGAGTTGGACCTTAGTAAGCCTTAGGGATTGTTGATTAGTGATTAGCCATTTTTAGGCGGGGTCGCAGGTGCAAGGGAAGGGACAAAGGAGCAAGGGACACCCCTCAGTTTCGTTCTTCCACCTTTCGGAACAAACCCGCTTTGTTCTTGCTTGGCAATCGGTCAGACTCATCTGACCCGAAAATCATATAGCCCATCTGATTCCCTTCCGCATCATCATAACGGCCAATAGTAACCTTGGTAACCTCTGGCGCAAAAGTGATCTTCTCCGTTCCGTCATTCCAACGATAAGTGTTCGGTGGGTCTACCATCTGAATGATGTATATCCCGTATTGCTCTCTCAATGCCTCAGACTCCTCTGGTGTCAGGAGGTTTAGGGTCGATACTTTATCGTTTGGTCCGGGGACCGGAACCAGGAACACACTATCTGACGCAGTCGTTTGGGAGTAGGCCGCAGCCGACAGGCCAAGCAGCAAAAGGAGGAGAAAAAGTAGACGCATAGCCAGGTGGTTTATGGAGTAGATGCACTTCGAGAAAGGAATGCACAGGATTCTTCTGAGAACCAGCTTCCAGTCTGATTAAATCCAAGGGGTAAACCAGCCTACCTTTTCCTGGCATGCAGGGTATTGTGGGTAATGAGCGGTCAGCAATAATTCTTCGGACCTGGACTTGAAATAGAAGAGGACAAACAATGCCAGGCCAACCATGACCGCTTGGCCAACCTGATCAACAACGAACTGCCTAATATGGACTGGTATCAGGGCGACAATGGCTTTCCTGAAGTTGCCCATACAGTACTGGCTACATAGCCGGACTAACGGATATCGGGTTGCCGCTCCTCGTAAGAAGACTCGAAGTAGAGACGAGCATTCAAGGCTTTTGATGAAAGGTATTGAAGGGGTAGAAAAAACACTTACTGATTAAGGAACGAAAGTTATAAGTCCATACTCCTTTCAACCGTTTACCTTAGTACTTCAGAAACCTTAAAACCTTCCCTAATTATGATGAAACCTCTCACTTATTTCTCATTACTCTTAATCGTACTTTTTACCTCCAGTGCTTGCGAAAAGGATTTTTTTTCTCCTAGAAATTCCTCTATCCCATACGGTTCCTATGAATTCAGTTTGGAACTTGATGGCTACTTTGGGTTTTTCTGTGTATATGAAAGAGACGAAAACGGCGACCCTAGCGATTGCATCATAACAAGTTTACGGGATACTTTTCCCAACTTCCCTCTGCAAATCACCATCGAGCACAATACTGCCACCATTTCCGGCCTGATGCGGAGAGCCGATCGGCCAGACCTGCTCTCCACCTTCGATGCTACGATATCCGGAGATACCGTTCAACTTGATTTCAATGCCGACATCGAGGGTTTCGGTACTCCAAGCCTGTGCAACAATACCACGGGTACCTTCATCTTTAAGCGGGACAGCCTGTTTGTCTCCTACAAATCAGATTTTACAGACCACTACAACGGGGCTTTCGGAGCATTGCCTGAAAGATCGAACTTTACAGGAAAGGGAGTGCGGACTAACTGAAAAAGGGATATAAACTAGTGCTCTGTCAAGCCGATCTTGTCACATTAACTGCGGCGTCTTTTACCCGCTGGCTGCGTTGCTTGAATCCTCATTTAGCTACGGCTAAATTCCGGTTCAAGCGCCTTGCCAGCAGGCAAAATTCACCAGCATTTAA
>JBGCFZ010000308.1:0-35931 GCA_045110355.1 Lewinella sp.
GAGTAAAAAGTCTTGCAAACCCAGCAAATTCGTAGTATCTTAACAACAGTTACTGATACCCAATAAAATGCCCATAAAAACCGGACGCGACCCAGCTCAATACGGCCTCTTCGCGACGCCTTTGGAAGCCATGATAGCTCCCGACGCGGAAGTTCGCGTAATTGCTGCCTTTGTCGATCAACTGAATTTGCTGGAATTAGATTTTCAGCCCATCAATAATATGGGGGCAAGTGCCTACGGCCCTGGAGTATTGTTGAAAATATACTTGTACGGTTACCTCAACCGCGTGCGCAGCTCGCGCCGATTGGCGCGGGAATGTCGCCTCAACGTGGAGATGATGTGGCTGACGGGGAATTTGCAACCCAAGCAAAAAACTATTGCGGCCTTCCGTCAGCACCACCCAAAGCAGCTGAAGAAAGTCTTTCGGGAATACGTCTTGCTTTTGAAGGAGTGGGATTTGATCGGCGGTAAGCGAATCGCCGTCGACGGCACGAAAATCCATGCGCAGAATGCGCGCAAGAAGAACTTTAACGATGCCAAGCTGAAGCGTCATCTGGACCGAATCGATAATCGGATCGACGAGGTATTGGCGGAGTTTTCTCGCCTTGATAAGTACGAAGACAGTGAAGAAAAAACGATCTTGGTGGCGCGGACGCAGGATGCCATGGACGTTTTAAAAGCAAGGAAAGCGGACTATGAATCCCTTCGGGAAAAGTTGTCCGAAAGTGATGCTACCCAGATCAGCCTTACGGACCCAACAGCCCGTTCGCTCATCAAGCATGGTCGGGAATCACTGGTGGGGTACAACGTTCAGTCGGTGGTAGATGACGCTAATAAACTCATTGTACACACCCAGGCCACCAATGAAAACGACCTCAACGCCTTGGGGCAGTTGGTTGAGGATACCCACGAATTGCTCGATCTGGAATCCGACACCGAAGTACTGGCCGACAAGGGTTATCACAATGCTACCGAAATGCAGCGGGTGCGTGACCTTGGCTTCCGCACCTTCGTTGCTGAACGCAAACATGCTAGCCAGCACCGCGATGGTGCTTACCCGCCGGCTCACTTCTGCTATGACCCCGGACTTGATGCCTACATCTGCCCTTCTGGCGAGCTGCTTCGATCTTCCGGAAAACTCTACCAGCGTAAAGGCACACCACACCGCTTTCAAACCTACCGGGGTTCTCGCAAAACTTGTGGTGTTTGTCCATTGCGAAATGAATGCCTCTCTGCAGCAGCACTAAAGAATAACGGTACCCGTGCCGTCACTCGCTTGGAGCACGCCTCCGCTGTGGAAGCCAATCACGAAAACCTATACAATAGCCCCGAAGTCTACCAGCAACGCCAAGCCATAGTAGAGCACCCCTTCGGTACCCTCAAAAGGCAATGGACCGGCTATTACACTCTCTTAAGAGGCCTCGAAAAAGTCGATGGGGAGTTCAGTTTGCTCGCCTGCTGTTACAACATCAGGAGGAGTATGTCCATTTTTGGCGTATTGAACCTGCTTGAGCGGCTGAAGGGGCGTTTTTCCGGCATTTTCCCGCTTTTTATCATGAGGGGCTTGGTGGAGGCTGGTGTTTTTGCTGTATTTTGTGAGCGGCCACCGGGGCTGGTGTTGGTGAGGTGATCCGCGCCTGGGAATTGGTTTTTGGGGAGGGCTTATTACTCAGACTCCCGTTGTGAGTAATTATCTGAACCAATCAATTATCCTTCCCATTCTGCCATAGATTCAAATATAGGTACAAGTTCCCTTGCTTTTTCAGTCAGTCGGTATTCTACCTTTGGTGAGCTCTTCCTAAGAATGTCTTATGACCAGATTATCTTTCACCATTTCCGCTAATTGAGAAGCCAAGACTTTTCTAGAAATTTGGGGAATCGAATAGTCAGTTTGCCCAAATCGTTTTGATGATTTGCGTAAGCTTAAGATATTGTTACTTCCCATTTCCCAATAACTGCTCCCACGGTAGGCATGAAAGGGCCTTTATTCATTTCTATGTTAAGTAAACATCATTAAGTGTTACCAAGTGGTAACCACTTTCTTCACATGAATAGGCAATTCAGTAAACAAAAGTAACAATTAGTTACTTTTAATAGTATCTTTGTGTAACTATTGAATTTACCTAACAAATAATAAAAAAATGACAAACAAATTTAATTTAGTTCTTTTTTCTGCCATCCTATTTTCTGCTTTCTTAAGCTCATGCAGTAAGGATGATGACAACACACCAACTCCAGTGGTTTTGAATTTACCAAGCGAATTAGCAATTCCCATAGACAATTTTCACCCGGAGGATGTTAAAATTGTAGACAATGTGGTTTATGTTAGTGGTGCTCGAAATGGAGAGATTGTATCTTTCGATTTAACTCAGGAAAACCCGACCGCGCAGACGTTTGCTCCTGCAGTATCTGGCTACACACAAGCTTGGGGAATGGAGAGCGACGGTAATGTTTTGGTAAGTTTACTTAACAATGTAGACTTCACTGGAATTCCTCCTGGTCCTAGTAGATTGGTGGAATATGACCTTTCTACAGGAAACAAAAGTAATGAATGGGACTTGCCGGACGGCACCTCTGCTCATACAGTCTCGATAGTAGATGGTAAATACTATGTAACTGATGTGTTTCAGCCGAAAATTATCGAGGTTGATCCTGCAACAAGTACGGTAACTGATAACTGGTTTACATCTCCCCAGCTTACCGCGGGTTTTTTAGCAACAACGTATGATGGAACAGGCGGTTTGTATGCAAGTGTTGACTCTAAGTTTTGGTATATTCCAATTAGCAACGGACAAGCAGGAACAATACAAGAAGTGAATGTTTCGGGTTCAGATGAAGCTACCTCGGAGACAGATGGTAGCGTGTTTGTAAGCAGTGAAAATGCACTTTACTATACGGTTAATGATGCTTTCAATCCAGCCAATGCTGGGGCAGTTTATAAATTAGAATTTTCTAATACTACAACTGCATCAGTGAGTATGGTATCAAGTGGATTTGACGACCCTTCTGGTGTTTGGTATTTGGAAAACGACGGTACGAAATACATTTTCGTTTGTGAGTCTCAGTTTGGAAGTTTGTTCGGTCTTAATGATTTAGAAGCGCCGTTCAAGGTGAAAATTGAAACTATTAATTAGCAAAATCAGAATTAATGGATACGGAAATCAATATTTCCGTATCCATTATGATTTATTGAAAATATCACATACTGACCGTTGTCAAAGCTATTTTACGGACAGTAGTTTTTTAAAGTTTTCCAGAATTAAGGAAAAGATTGCTTAATGGAGACCCAGACTAATTACTAAAATATATTTACAAATGAACAAACAAGCAAAAGCACATTTAGAAGTATTGCATCAAGACGCTCAAAAGGATTTTTCAAGAATGACAAGAGGTATTGTAAAGTCTGTTTTTACATCTCCGCAACCTTCTGACTTAAGAAATGCATACTTAGCTATTTCGAAAGAACAAGGCGAAAAATTGTACAATCTTATTATTGAGAAAAACTGTAGACACATCGTAGAATTTGGAACTTCGTTTGGTATTTCTACGATTTATTTCGCTGAGGCTGCGCGTGTAACAGGCGGTAAGGTCATAACCACAGAACTTATTGAAAGCAAAGCAAACACTGCGGCAATAAATTTTGAAAAAGCAGGCGTTTCTGAATTAATAGAAATTAGAGTTGGCGATGCAATATCTTCATTAAAAAATTACGATAAAAAAATTGATTTTCTTTTTCTGGATGGTTGGAAGGATTTGTATCTGCCTTTGTTGAAACAATTAGAACCCAATTTTAAATCGGGCACATTGATTTATGCAGATAACATGAACTTTAGATCCACCAAACCCTACGCCGATCATATTTTACAAAGGCAAGATAAATACACCACACTGATAGTGGATGATGGAAAAGGGTTTTTAAGTTTACTTGCTTAAAAGAAGTGTATTTAGGAAGAAGTGAAAAACAGTTTACGAGTAGTGACACATAGTACGCTTAATCTGTTTTTTTACGAAATTACTTCATCAGCTTCGATCAAGAAAGCTCCCCACTTTGCCATAGATTCAAAAATCGGTACAAGTTCCCTTGCTTTGTCAGTTAGTTGGTATTCTACCCTTGGAGGGCTTTCTGCGTAGGAATGTCTTGTCACCAGATTATCTTCTACCATTTCCGCTAAGTGAGAAGCTAAAACTTTCCTAGAAACTTGTGGAATTGAATAATCAAGTTGCCCAAACCGTTTCGATGATTTCCGTAAACTAAAAATAATGATTGGTTTCCACTTTCCACCTACTTGGCGTAGGGCTGCGGTTAGTGGGCATTTATTGATATCCCTGATTTTCATATTGTTTCACATTTAGTAGTAATAAGAAACTATTTTTTATCAATGAATCGAATGAATAGTGACCAAAAATACCACTTATTAGTAACTTTTGGTAACATCTTTGCATCAATTTTGAAATTTGATGTTAATCGATTGTTACCAATTGGCAACCAGTTTTTTATTGAATTTTCAATAATGGCTACGTTAGGTTACATATAACGGTTACTTTGCGTAACATTTAATATTGAAATTAAAACTAATTCACTTATGTTCAAAAATTCACAAATACCACTTTGGATTAACATATTGCTTATACTATTAGTCTTGATTATGGCTATGCAAGTTTACTGGTTCTATTTCGATCATCAATCACTAATTGATGCAGGAATAACAACTGAAGGCATACCAAATCTAAATATCATCTATACAACAGCAGGTAGATTGGTGGCCATGATAGCAATATCCATTTTTGTACTGGTCTCTCAAAATGCTAATCAATATCTTATTGTATTGTTGATGAGTATTTTTCGTGAAGGTCAAGAATCCTTTATTGACCCGTTATTTCCGTATGTCAATGCTGGACCTGTAGCGGTCGACATTGGGATGCATGCCGTAATCGTTGCTCTTGAGATTTGGGCATTTATTACTGTTTATCGAATTGCAAAAAAGGAGAATAAAGCAGTTACGGTTTCATAGCATTTTGGCCTATTCCATGGTTTAAACGCGCCAGCAACTTTTCTTCAAAATTTAGATTGAAACATCTAATCAAATTATTTTCTACTATAAAATTATTAAAATGAAAGAATTAAAAATATTCATGCTTACGCTAATAGTAAGTTTTACCATTGCATCAGCTAATGCACAACAATCCATAAAAGCTATTGGAGTGTTAGAATTCAACAATGAAGGTGTATTGTTCGCAGGAGATAACCTTTTAGGAGCCATACATGCCATTGACTTAAGTACAGAAAGTCGAAAAATGGAAAAGTTTGAAATCAATGTATATAATGTAGATGCACAAGTAGCTGCTCTTTTAGGCACAGCTCCTCACAATGTTCAAATCAATGATTTAGCCGTGCATCCTAAAAGTGGAGAAGCTTATCTTTCTGTTACCAGAGGACATGGTGTGGAAGCCTTGCCCGCACTGATAAAAGTAGACGCTGAGAACGAGATGAAGAATATAGATTTAAACGCTGCAAAAATTACTTCTCAAACTTTGAGTAAGATGCCAGACCTCACTATGCAATTCAAAGCTCGTGGTGTACGCCTCCCCTAGACCGCTACCACTCTAAAGTAGAAATTCTGATTTGATTGATCTAATTCCCCTCCTACCGATCCCACCGCAACAAATTAACATTCCCCCCAACTTCCCTACCCTTCTCCAGCCCCCGGTCATTATCCTGCGGCGTATGAATTCCCCCATAAAACCGAGAGTCAGCGGTTTCGATCGCCACGTCCCAGAATTTGGTAAAGGGGCGCTCCACCCAACCAGTTTCGCGTTCTTCGTCGTAGGGACGGCCGAGGTGGCTGCGGTCGGTGAAGACAAAGTCGGGGCCGTGGAGACCTTCTAGTACCGTGGCGGCGGCAGCCGCCTGTATGGCGTGCCCGGAGGGGAAGGCCGGGAACGGCGGGTCTGGCCAAAAAGATTCCCATTCTTCATCGATGACGGCCGGGATGAAAGTATTGGGCCGTTCGCTGAAGAACTGGTACTTCCATTTCCAACAGTTGATAAAGGCATCCGCCACGGCAATGCCCACCCGGGCGTAGGTCTCTGCCCGGGTGATCAGGTCAGCGTCCCTTGCCGTTAATACCTGGGTGGCGATGTAGTAAGAGTGGCCCGGCGGCGTGAAGGTCTCGTCCGGGTCATCCCCCCACCAAAGAGCAATCTCTTTTTGCTCCTGCGTCAGCGCTAGATCGGCCTCATACACTTTCTTGAACTGCTCGAAGTATGGCGACCCTGGCATGGAATCGTAGGAGATAAACGCCGGTGCCTCCATTCGGTAGTTAGCGGGCAAAAATGGTCGATTCTGTCCCCAGAACGGATGCAAGGGGTGATGGCTGAAAGACTGGGCAAACAGGGGCGGCTTCCAGCTGCCCGGCACGTCAGGATGGACGATGCCTTTTTCGAAATTGCGCAGGTAAGCACGATGACCACCGTCACTTTTGGACCATTCGAAAATGGCCCTTGCCATCCGTTTACCGAAGGAAACCGACCGGTTGGCCACGTCGTCAGCGATACTCTTCCGCAAATAGCCTTCGAACGCCGCTTCCAGGGAATCAACCGTCGCCTTATTGGCGTCAGAGGTGTGGTTATACAGTTTCCGTAGGATTTCGGCCTGCCCGGTATTCATTGCCAATGAGTAGTCGTATTCCTTCCCTTCCTCGGGTTCCGGGAGCCGATCCAAACTGCTGAGCTGACCGGCCAGACTTCGCTTTTCCGGATAGGCCGGAGCAACCGACTCGTACATCGTTAACCCAATGTAACCCAGGCAGCGGGAAGCGTAGGTTGGGCTGTTCCCAGGTGTCTCTTTGGTGAGTTTTAGGGTCATGTCAGCCCAGGCAGTTGCGATTTCCGCATCGGAATAAGTGGTATTAGGGCCACAGCCAGTAAGGCTGATCACCAACAGCAATATGTTTAGGCTAAGTGTGATCTTGCCTTTACGGATGCTCTTTGATCTTTGGTTTAACCTCAGATTGCGAAAATCCTCGCGCGGAGCAGCGGAGCAGCGGAGTAGCGCGGAGGCTTTGAAGAAATGTCTCCGCGCTGCTCCTCTACTCCGCTGCTCCGCGCGAAAAAATGAAACGCTTGCCTGCAATTCAATAGCTGTTTGCATCAAATTATTACTCATTTTAGATTTGTCCGTTGTGGTTGATAAGCGACAACCTTGCTACCTCGTATACCAAATAGCAGTAGGTCTTCTACCTGTACTACGTTCCGCACATCTCCCCGAAGATCAAAGCCAGATTCGGTCTGAGGTACATAGGAGAAATCTCCCTGTCCATCTCCGCGCAGCAGTATCCCCGAATTGGCATCCGATTTACCCCAGCGCTGCTTTTCCATACTGTCGTTTCCACAAAGGAGGAGGTCCGCATTTCCATCATTATTGTAGTCCAGCTCAGTGATGGTATGTACTGGTGCGTACTGTGCCTGCAGTGGCAAAGGAGCCACTGCATAGTTCCCGTTGGGCTGGCTGAGGTAGAGGGTGGTTTCCAGCCGATCGGCAGTTAGGTGGATGGTTTCTTCGGGCCATTCGGGGAATACCTCATCCAAGGTCTGATCGGCGTAGCTGGCGTAAGAGACGTAACGGCGTTTCAATCCGGCTAGCTGCCGAAGGAGTTCGTCCTTGGTGGCATCGGGGTAGCGCTTACCGTCGGCGGCGTAGTAACTCAGAATGGGATCAATGCTGCCGTTGTCGTCTAGGTCCGCAGCGTGGAGTTCGACGGGGCGATCCTTACTGGCGGAGAAGAGGTTGTTCAGGCCCTGGTTGCCAGCTACGATGTCGGGTTGGCCGTCTCCGTTCAGGTCGGAGACGTGGAGGGCGGTCCACCAGCCGTGGTGGGAAGAGGAGAAATACTCTTTAGTAACGTCAGTAAGTACAGTACCGTCAAGAGAATAAATCAATACCGGCGTCCATTCTCCGGCGACGATCAACTCTTTGAGACCATTTCCATTCAAGTCTGCCCATACAGCATCGTTGACTTTTCCTACCTCTTGGAGGGAGGAGGGAAGGCTTGAAAACGGTAAGTCAACTTTAGCGAAATTTATTACCGATAGTCTCACCTTATCTACCAATGGATAACGGCCGGAGAGATAAGAATTACCCATAAAAAAGGCGTCATCGTTACCCCCGATGGACGCTACTGCGTAGGGAGAACCTTCGCCAATATCCGGTTGCCCTGAACTAGCAGCTGCAGCCGATCGTGTTTCAAAGGCTGGTCCGGGGTGGGAATATTCTCGTAACAACAAAGGCTCCGCATCAAAGTCCCGTTTTCCAGAAAGTTGATCAATATAAGACAACGGCGAAGTGACCTCCACAAAAGCCGCGCGCTCTTTCATTCCTTTATCCTTTGCTCCTTTGCTTGCTTCGGCCCAGCGAAGAGCCAGGCGTTGGTCTCCCTCCAGGTTTTCCAGGGTCTGCACTGCGCCATCAGGCCAGGTTACCACCACCCTTTGCACCTGCGTCCGCGCCCCCAAACCGAAATGCAGCACGGGGTCCACGCTGGAGAGATATCCACGGTTAGGATACATTTCCCGGGTTTGTGTCTCCCCTCCTGCCGTTATCGCCACTTTTGCTCCAATGCCAGCCGTATTATTACCACTGCCTTCGAGTGCGACGGATAAATAGTGCTGATCCTCGTTATTATTTCGGTACACAAAGACTTGTTGATCTACATTATTCACCACCAGGTCCAGGTCTCCGTCGTCATCCAAATCGGCATACACCGCTCCGTTACTGTTCGAGGGACGTTGCAAACCCCAGGCTTTCGTTCGGTCTGCAAATGTATTATTCCAGCGGTTGGCAAAAGCGTAGTTACTAACATCAGAAGCGGGCATTTCTTCCAATATCCCACGCAAATCAGCCCGTTGTAACCGGCCTTTTTTTGCTACATAGTCCTCCATAAAACTGATAAAGTCCATGTTGGTATAGTCCTTCAAATAACCGTTGGTCACGTGCAGGTCTTGCCAGCCATCGTTATCAAAATCGGCGAGCAAAGCTGACCAGCTCCAGTCCGTCATTGCCACGCCAGCCAAGCGGCCGATCTCCGCAAAGGAGCCGTTGCCTTGGTTCAGCTGCAACATATTACGCATCGTCTGATGGTGAAATCCACTCTCCAGATTCAGGTCTAATTTTGAGCGATTGTCGTCGGGCATCAGCAGCTTCTGTCGGCGGTTGTCGGCCGGCAGCATATCAAGGGTAAAAACATCAGGATGGCCATCATTATTGATGTCTCCAACGTCGCTGCCCATCGAAAAATGGCTTGTGTGTCCCATCTGCTCCCCGAGCCTGTCAGTAAAGGTCCCGTCGCCATTATTGTAGTACAGGTAATCGGGTACTTCGTAATCATTGGAGACGTAAAAATCCGGGTCACCGTCCCCATCCAGATCGGAAATGGCCAATCCCAGGCCGTAGCTTAGTGCCGATCCGCTGATGCCAGCTGCTGTCGTCACATCCTTAAATTTCCCTCCCTCATTTCTGTACAGCGTCAGCCCGCGTTGTGGGTCAGCTTGTTGCAACATCTCTTTCGTTTTGGCGACATTTAGTACCGGCAGGGATTTCGGATTGTGGTTCAGCAACAGCCCGTCCAGGTCTCCATCCTGGTCGTAGTCAAAGAAGTACATTTGGTTGCTAAAGGCAGTACTGGCTAGTCCGTAAGCGGGTGCTTCGTCTATGAACTGAGGGACCCCATCAGCATCATTACCCTGATTGATCAGTAATTGATTGGCCCGCTTTTGCGCCGGCAGTGCGCCGGAATAACATAGGTAAAGGTCTAGTTTACCGTCGGCATTAACGTCTGCCATCGTCACGCCCGTTTTCCATGGGCCCGGCCGGCCACCAGCATTACTGGCCGCCGTGGCATCACTAAATTCCAGTGCTCCGTTGTTGAGATACAGCTTGTTTCCGGCCATATTCGCCGTGAAGTAAAGGTCTGTTTTACCATCCCCATTCAAATCACCGGCAGCGACGCCTCCTCCATTATAAAAGTACTCATAGACCAAAATATTCGTATTTGGTCCTTCCGTGAGCCGGTTCTCAAAATTGATGCCCGTTGCCGTGGCAGGCAGTAAAGTAAACAGGGTTTCGTCCGCATTTTCGGGCGCGGCCGCAGGTGCAGTGTCGGAACATTGGAGCAGGCAAAGCAGGCCAAGAAATAGAATAAAACTTCGGATAATTACTGGCATGTCGATAGATAGGTACCGTTAAAATTAGCGGCGTCGGTAAAATAAGAAAACCCGCTTACTCCAATAAGAAGTAAGCGGGCTTTTAGTGTCAAAACCTGCACCCTGCAACTCATGCCGGCGCAAGGCCTCGTCTAGTACAGTGGGTTCTGCACCAACAGACTGTTCCGGTTAATCTCATCACGCGTGATGGGACGGTAGTACATCTTATCGTTCCAGGTACGTGTCTCGTTCTCCGTGTTTTCGACTACGGTGTAGGTGTACTCGTAAACTGCGGGATCATAACGGTAAGGCACGTGTGGTGTCTGGCCTGGCCGCAGGGTGGCACGGATGTCCATCGTCTGAATAATCCGCCCCAGGGCTTCCGGAGCGATCAACCAACGACGAGCATCGTGGTAGCGATGCTCTTCGTAAGCCAGTTCTACCCGGCGTTCGTTGCGGTAACGCTCTCTAAGAGCATCACCTGTATCAGTGATGGCGGGCATACCGGCGCGGAAACGAATCTGATTCAACCACTGGCGGGCAGCGTCCTCTTCGCCCAGCTCGATGCTGGCTTCAACGAAATTCAGTACCGCCTCCGTGTAACGGATGAACGGCCAGGGGATAACCTGGGCGCTAGACTGATTGTCTGGCAAAGCAGGGTTCGGATCAATGAACTTACGGTGGTAGTAAGCCGTGCGTGTACCATTCCAGTTTTCGATGGAGGAAGAACGGGTGTCGACACCGTTTACGGTACCGCCGTTTCCATCATCGTAGAAACCGGTCTGGATCTGGTCCATGGGATCTAATCCTGCTGCAGCAGAAGGCCGTGGTTTCCAGCCGGCACCGTCATACATTACGGAAGCGTAGAAACGAGGATCACGGTCTACGTAGGGCTCAGAAGCATGATCAGGGTTATCCCAGTCGAAGCTGGAACCGTCCATCATCTCGTAATCGTCTACCATTTGCTGGATCGGCGTATTACCCGCCCAGTTGTTGTAGCCGTTCGGGCCATTATTGATGCCGTGGTTAAGGCCACCCAGTGGCCAGTTATCTTCCACAGTATATAGGGGCGTAGCTGTACGCTGGAAGATCAGTTCCGCGGCAGCCGAAGCGTCAGCTACGGCACTTCCGCCGCCCATGGAGATGGCGATAAAGTTTTCCTTTCCCTCATCAGGTCCTACCGGAGCACCAAGGCCATACTTATAACCGACACCTTCATCAACCACCACTTTTGCAGCATCGCGGGCAGCGCGCCATTTAGCCGTGCGATCTCCGCCGGAAGCGACCAGTTCAGCATTAGAGAATCCGGAGAAAATGCCAGAGGCCAGGTCCGATTGGTGCAGGTCAGAAGCATCATACAAAAGAACCCGTGACTTGAGGGCTTGTGCAGCGAGCTTGGTGGCACGACCGGGCGTTTCCGGTTTACCGTCAAGCAAAGTCGCAGCCATGTCCAGGTCAGCAACAATAAAAGCTACCGTTTCAGCCCAGGTATTACGAGCTACTGAGTAGTCCTCATCGAGGCCGTAGGGACGGTCAATCAATGGGACACCGCCGTAGAAGCGCGCCAGCTGTTGATAGTAGTAGGCACGTAGGAAGTGTGCTTCACCCAGCAGGCGGTCCCGCAGATCGGTGTCAGGGAACGTGGCCGTAGGTAAGCGATTGATGGCAACGTTGGTCTGACGAATTGCGAGGTACATCTGCCCCCACTCGTAAGTAGAACTCATCCAGGCCGTATTAGTCGGATCCTCCGTACCCTCGTTGAAGGGGCGGATGTTTCGGCCAGCGTGCGTGAACATGGCTTCGTCGGTCAGGGATGAAAGCCCCTGTTCTTCGAAACCACCGTACCCCAGGAAGGAGTACACATTGTAGATAAAGGCTTGAGACAGTGGTCCGTCAGCCCAGGTTGCTTCACTTGAAATACTATCAAGCGGTTCCGTGTTAAGGAAGTCGTCGTTACAGGAGGTTAACAACAGGAGGAAAACTCCCGTTGCCCCCATAACCTTCCAGATGGAATTTTTTAGTACTTGCATAATCGTGTGTAATGATAGTTTATAATTCAGCGGTTGTCCGCTACACCAGTAAAGGTATGAAAACCTGCCTGTTTATTGTAACGGACAATCGCCTAATTAGTTTAGAATGTGAGATTTATGCCCATATTTATGATACGGGTCTGTGGGTAGTAAACGCCACTTCCAGCGGTAGACTCCGGGTCGAAGAAGTCAAGGCTGTCAATCGTAATCAAATTGAGACCGTTGACGTAAGCACGGAGGCTACCGATCGAGATCCGATCGGTGAGTGCGCTTGGTAGTGTGTAGCCAATTTCCAAGTTCTTCAGGCGGACGTAATCCTTACTAAAGAGGTTGTAGGTGTTCTGGCCAAAGCTACCTCCTGTGTAATAAGTATCTCCACGACTAGCCAGCCGTGGGTGCTCAGAACTTGGATTGTCGATGCTCCAGCGGTTATCGTGGCTCCACTTGAGGAAGTTACCGATATCACCTGATTCCGTTTGTACACGGAGGGAAGACCCCGTAGCCCCCTGAATTAAGGCCGTGAGATCAAAGCCTTTGTAACTCGCCGTAAAGTTGGCGCCAAAATTGAAGGTAGGGATGCCGTTATCGTCAATCCGTACCCGGTCATCACCATCAATACGACCGTCACCGTTCACATCCTCAAACTTCATGTCACCAGGCAGCAGATTAGCCGTTACGGCACTGTAATCCAGGTTCTCCGCATCAATTTCTGCTTGGTCAAGGAATACCCCATCAGACTGGTAGACGAGGTAAGCACCAATTGGCTTTCCTTCCATCAGCTGGTAGTCTGGTGCCCCAGGAATTTCGTCCATGAAGATCACCTTATTCTTGGCATACCCACCATTGATTCCGAAGCGCCACTGGAAGGCATTACTTGCTTTTCCGTTATAGCCAATGTTGAATTCAAATCCTTTGTTCTCTACTTCACCAGCGTTGACTGGAGGCAGGAGGCTGTTGATACCCGAAGATGCGGGCGTGGAACCTGTCTTCTGGATCAGGATCTGGTCCCGCTTATTGATGAAGTATTCCAGGTTAACGTCAATACGGTTGTTGAACAAGATGGCGTCGATACCAAAATTCAGGTTATTCGCCCGTTCCCAGGTAAAACTTGGGTTGGCTAGTAACTCCTCACGGAGGGTAGTTTCCACAATACTATTGATGGGATACTCGCCGAATCCATAAGTCGACAGGTAGGCGAACTCTTGCAATTGACCATTGAAAAACACCTGGTCATTACCCATCTGTCCGTAGCTGGCGCGGAGTTTCAGGAAGTCGACCCCGGGCACGTTGAAGAAGTCTTCGTTGGTAACATTCCAGCCAGCGAGGACGCCGGGGAAGAAACCGAAACGGTCTTGTTCCGGGAAGATGTAAGAACCATCGTTACGGAAAATAAACTCAATGAGGTACTTCTCTTTATAGTCATACTGCGCACGACCATAGTAGCCAAGACGAGCCCGGTTGTAGCCAGAACCGCCCGTGTTTTGGTCAAGGGAACCACCGGCGAACAACTGATCTACCGCCGCCGAGATGTAGTTACGGCGGAAGGCGAAGAAGTTCTCTCCGGAGAAGGTCTCCCGGGTTACACCGGCCATCAACCCGATGGTATGATCCCCAATTTTGGTATCGTAGTTGATCCGGGTGGAGAGGTTCGTATTCAGTGTAGAGGCATTGCCCTGCGTCAGGCGTGGGTCCGTAAAAGTCGAACGAACAGAGCCTTCCAGCAAAGGCGTTACGCCATCTGCTTCAAAGCTTACCCGATCCCAGAAGTAGAGTTGCCAGGGGGTTTCCCAACGCTTAGTCCGGGTGTTGCTGTTGTCAGCGGCACCGGAGAAGGTGATGCCCAATCCCTCAATCCAGGGGTTGGTGATGGTTACCGAGCCGTTAGCCTGCAGGTAATCCGTTGGGCTGTCTTCGTAGCCGGTGGCATTTGTCGTAATTACAATTGGGTTCTGACCGTTCTCGATATCAGGCCCCGGCAAACCGTTGGGCCATACTGCCGGTTCCGTTGGCCGGCCCCGCATCAGCATCCGGAAGATCGCATTGGCGTTTTGAGTCGGGTACCGACGTGCTTCCCGGCGGGCGGTAAATCCAACCTGGGTCTTGATGTACTGACTGATGTCGGCATCCAGGTTAATCCGGAAGTTATACTGCTTGTATTTCGTGGCCGTATTCTTATAAAAAGCCTCCTGATTGGTATAACCAACGGAAGAGAAGTAGCGAACTGCCTTGGTTCCGCCACGAATAGAAAGATTGTGCTGGCTTTGTGGTGCCCAAGTACGGAAAGCATCGCCGAACCAATCAGTATCCGGGAAGCCCCAGGGGTCGTTGCCCTCCCCGTGTTGCCGAACGGCATCTGGGCTGAAGTTGGCGTTTACCGTACCAACTCCTGCAGTAGGCGAATCATAAGTACCTGATGTACGAATGGCCTGCGAAGCTGCTGACCACTCGTTTACCGGTACCGTTTGGTAAATCGGTAGCTCATTCATGATGTTGGCGTACTCGACAGCGCTGGACATTTCAGGTAGCACCGTTGGCTGAGAAAAACCCTGATTGAAGTCATAGCTGATGGTCGGTTTACCGGAGGTACCGCGCTTGGTGGTTACCAGGATGGCACCGTTGGCGGCACGTGCACCGTAGATGGCGGCAGAGGCGTCCTTAAGTACGGAGATGGATTCGATGTCCTGAGGGCTAAGGCGGGCCAGGCCACCTGCTCGATCCGGTACTCCATCAATGACAACCAGTGGGCTACTGTTGCCCAGCGTATTCGTACCACGAATATTGATAACTGCGTTATCATTGCCAGGTTCGCCGCTGGGTTGGATGACGACCACTCCGGGTAGTCGTCCCGCAAGCGAGGCTCCCAGGTTGACCGAGGGAGATTGTTGCAGGGCACCACCCTGAACACCAACTACGGCGCCAGTTACGGTCGCTTTCTTTTGCTTACCATAAGCAACAACTACCACCTCATCCAGTAATTCACCGCTGGATAAGCCAAGGCTGTAGTTCGCTCCCGGGCCAACAACAACTTCCTGTGTTGAGTATCCGGTGTAAGAAATAACCAGGATGTCCCCATCGGTAGCTTGCAGAGAATAAGCCCCGTCAAAGTCGGTCACCGTGCCAGAAGTAGTGCCTTTGATCAGGACACTTGCCCCAATTAGTGGGTCCCCCGATTGTTCATCCGTGAGGGTGCCGGATATGGTTTGTTGGGCCGCAGCCGTAGCGCATAACATCAGCAGCAAAAATGCCGCCATTGCGATGCGTAATAGATGAAAATTTTGCTTCATGATCGTGAATGTTGACTAAGTTTAGAATATTGGCAGCCGCTCCGAAAGAATCGGAAGCAGCAGGGTAAGTTTCAGTACGTGTATATGCAAATGGGGCCGGTTATAATATCCCGGTCTTAATGTAGGCAGTAGATAAGCAGCTCATTATCATCGTCTTTACTTCAAAGAAAAACAATTCATCACGCGCTAATTACCAGACAAAATAGATACTAGGCGACAATATGCCAAATGAAAACCGGTTTTAGTGAATTTTTCGATTGATTATGCAAAATAATCAATTCTGCTTTTTAATCATGCGCCCCACTTCGGCATGAAATCCAGTATTCGTTTCAGGCGTAATTCACCCCTTCGAAAAGCTACTTCAGGTCCTCAAAGTTCTTCCCAGTTAGGGCCAGTACATTTGCTGTAATCCACTCAATATCCTGATCCCACCACTTCAGGGCCAACAATTTTTCAATCGTATCGTCAGGGAAGCGTTTTTTAATCTCCCTGGCAGGATTTCCACCAACAATGGTGTAAGGTGGGACATCCCTGACCACCGTAGCATTTGTGGCAATGATGGCTCCATCGCCGATGGTAACACCCGCCATGATGGTAGCATTATAGCCGATCCATACGTCGTTACCAATGATGAGGTTGCCCTTGCGTGGATAGGCCCTTCCTTCCATGGCTCCGGCCCAGTCCTCGCCAAAAATGGCAAAAGGATAGGTGGTGAAGGCGTCCGTCAAATGGTTGGCTCCATTCATGATGAACTTGACGTCGGAGGCAATCATGCAGAATTTTCCAATAATCAGTTTGTCTCCCACAAAGTCGAAGTGATACTTCACATTTTTTTCGAAGTTCTCTATTGTTTCGAAATCATCGTAATACGTGTAATCTCCCACCTCGATATTCGGGTTAGTGATGACGTTTTTCAGAAAGCAGAGGCGGTCGTAGTTGGCCAGGGGAAACTTGGTGACGGGGTTGGGGGCGGACATTGGTTAAGGGGTAAATGGGAGAAGGGGCGAATGGGAGAAGGGGCTACCGCAGGTACCGTTGCGACGCTGCGCTTGCTCACCTTAGTAGATCAATCATCTGGTAGATTAGTAGATTTATCGCGCTACCGCAGGTACAAGGTAAGGACCAAGGGCAATATTGGGCTGGCGGGCAGGGAAGTTTGCTCTTCCAACCTCCCCTGCACCTGCGACCGCGCCCTACAACAGCCCCAATCTACAACGGCATAGTCCGAAAGTCAATGTACCTTACGAGACAGAGCTAAAGTATAATTATGTTTTCAGAAGAACAGCCTGCTTCGGAGGCCCCCAAAAAAAAGAAGAAGAAAAAGAAGAAGGTTGAAGAAGTTCTTCCGCCAGGTTTCGACAAAGAACGTGAAAAGGCCAAGGGCTATGACCCACGTGGCGTGCAGACGCTTTTCCGGACGCTTTCGCGAAATCATTACAATCTGTTGAAGATGATTGACAATAAGGCCAGCATCATCCTCACCATTAACTCCATCATCATTTCCTTACTGCTCGGTGCACTCTACGTAGCCCCCGAGAGTAAGCAGGAGGTCATTCAAATAACTGCAAGGGTTTTGCTAAATTTCTGTCTGGTGTCTATGGTAATTTCCGTCATCAGTATGTTGCCGCACAGGTACTTCGAAAAGCGCTTCCAAAACAGCAGTTACAAAGGAAGTCTTTATGCCGGAAATTTCGCCCAAGGGAGTTTGGAGGAATTTCAGGCAGAATTCAATCGGATCACTAAGAGTGGTGAGACGATCTACGAAGAGATGATTCAGGATCTTTACTTTCTTGGTCGTGTCATTGCCATTAAATCACGCATCGTCTGGTTCTCCACGCTGATTTTTCTATTAGGACTCGTCATTGCTATTGGGGCTTCCATCGTCAATGAAATTACGCTTATGTAATTTAGTGGTCGACAAAGCTCTAGTAGACAGGCTTTTTCAACGATGCTCCCACCAGCACCGCGACACAACTGTCTCCGGAAATATTGACCACCGTCCGGCACATGTCCAACGGCCGGTCGACTGCCAAAATCATCGCCAGGGCCAACGGCAGGTTCTCTGACGGGAAGCCGACGGATTCCAGCACGATGACTAACATAACAATACCCGCACTGGGCGCACCTGCTGCTCCAATACTGGCCAACGTGGCCGTTAGTACAATAATGAGCTGATCACTCCAGGCCAAATCATGGTCCAACACCTGACAAACAAAGACCGTAGCAATGGCCTGCATAAGGCTGGTAGCGTCCATGTTGATGGTAGCCCCCACCGGGCATACGAAGCTGACCACCTCGTTTTCGACGTCCAGGTTCTCTTCCAAACAATCCATCGTCACCGGCAATGTCGCCATGCTAGAGCTGGTAGACAGGGCCACCAACTGCGCGGGCAGGATTCCCCGGACAAAAGTCATTATTGGCATACCTGCTAAGGAACGTACCAATAAGGGATAGATCGTTAGCATTATTGCCATACCCAGCAACAGGACCAGGGCATAGCTGATCAAGGCCTTAATGATTCCCGCATCCGAGGTCTCCGCGAAGAGGGCCGCCATCAGAGCTACTACTGCGTAGGGCGAGATGAGGATGATAACGTCTACCATTTTAAGCAACACGGCGTTCAGTGCATCAATGAGCTTTTTAATCGGTTCCTGCTGTGCGGCGGGGACCAACAACAGGCAAATACTGAAGAAGATGGTAAAGAAGATTACCTGCAAGAGGCTACCATTCTCACTTAGTGCGGCAAACAGATTTTGCGGGACCATCCTTACGAAGAAATCAAGCGGGCCACCAGCGGCGTTACTCGTACCCACTGCGACTTTACCCTCAATTCCGGCGGGCATATTGGCCTGCAGGCCCGCAATAGTTTCCGCCGAAACGAAAGCTCCCGGCGTGAAAAAATTAACCAACATCAACCCTAGCAGCACCGCAAAAACCGTTGTAACCATGTACCAGGTAATGGTTCGGACGCCCATACGAGACAAGGTCGACAGGTCCTTCAAATCACTGATCCCTTTGGTCAGCGACACGAAGATGAGCGGCACAGCGATCAGCTTCAGCAGGCGGATGAATATCTCACCTACGGGCTTCACCCAGTTGGCGATCAATTCGGGGCCACCGGCGAAGGTGCTGGCCGCCAGGCCCAAACCTGCCCCAACTATAATGCCGATCAGAATTTGAAAATGGAGAGGAATTTTTAGACCGGACGTTGACATGGCTAAAGAAATGCTTTACTTATGGGTGGATAGTAGTGTCGGGGATGGGGGTTTTGTCACCTAATTGATGCAGGTCCAACTTTTTAAAAAGTTGTTTTTGGCACATTTTGACACCAAAAAAGTGCAAGTCCAACTTTTTAAAAAGATGGAGTCGCCTACCCCATCACCAACCTCCCCAACTGAAACATGTGCACCTCATCCGGCCCATCCGCCAACCGAACGGTGCGTGCGTAAATCCAGAAATCCGCCAGTGGCGTATCGGCCGTAGACACCCCCATACCACCATGCGCCTGGATGGCCCGGTCAACGACCGTAGCTGCCATCGTCGGCGCTACAATCTTGATCATGGCCACCAACTGTTTGGCGTGCTTGATGCCGTCCTGGTCAATACGGTCGGCGGCAGAAAGGGTAAGCAGCCGTGCTTGTTCGATCTCACAGGCGGAGCGCGCGATGTCTTGGCGAATACTGGAAAATTTGCTTAATGGCCGACCAAAAGCCGTCCGGTTTTTCACCCGCTCACACATCAGCTCCAGGCTGCGCTGCGCCGCACCGATCAGCCGCATACAGTGATGGATTCGGCCGGGACCGAGGCGGCCCTGGGCGATCTCGAACCCTCTGCCCTCCCCCAACAGGAGGTTGTCCATCGGTACACGCACGTTCGTCAACTGTATCTCAGCGTGCCCGAAAGGACTGTCCAGCGTATGGAAAGCATCCAACGGGCGAACGATCTCCACGCCGGGTGCATCTGCCGGAACAAGGATCATGCTTTGTTGTTGGTGGCGGTCAGCCGAGGGGTCGGTTTTACCCATCACGACGTAGACTTTGCACGCAGGATTCATGGCCCCGGTACTCCACCATTTACGGCCGTTAACGACGTACTCATCGCCATCCCGTACAATGCTGGTTTCAATATTAGTGGCATCGGAGCTGGCCACCTCTGGTTCCGTCATCAAAAAGGCGGAGCGGATTTGTCCGTCCAGTAAGGGCAACAACCATTTTTGCTGCTGCTGAGGGGTGCCATACTTTGCCAACACCTCCATATTGCCGGTGTCCGGTGCGTTGCAGTTGAACACTTCACTGGCCCACAGCACCCGGCCCATGCGTTCGGCCAGTGGTGCGTATTCAAGATTGGTAAGCCCTGGGCTAAAGTCTCCGTAGTCCTCCGGTAAAAAGAGGTTCCAGAGGCCGGCAGCTTTTGCCTTAGCTTTCAGGTCCGCCATCCCGGGATATACCTGCCAAAGATTGGCGTGGGTCCAAATTCGATGGTGGTCTTCGATGGGATGGATGTGCTCCTCCATGAAGGCAGTAAGGCGGGCCAGCAGGTCCTTGGTTTTATCGTTGTATTTGAAATCCATATTTAGCGGAGTTTTTTGCGGCCCAAGCGGGCAAATGCTTTGGCGACTTCGCCGAATTTCGCCATTCGCTGGTCTTTGGTAGCGCCAGCGACGTAGCGGGCGTAAAGCTGTTGAACGATGACGGCAGATTTGTAGCAAGCGAAAGCCTCATACCATCCCATTCGGCTCAAATCAAGACCGGAATATGTGGCGTATTGTTCTTTAAGCCAGGCTTTGTCTGGCCAGTCTCCAATCAATAATGGGAAAGGGATGTCTGCCGGATTCTTTTCCGGCCAGTAGCTCAGCAATCCTGCCAAATCAAACAACGGATCACCGAGCGTTGCCATATCCCAGTCGAAGACCGAAGTTACCTGATCCGGATCATCGGGCTGAAACTGGCAGTTGTCAAACTTGAGGTCGCCGTGTACAATACTCACGCGTTGGGGAGTGGGGATGTCTACATTCAATGCCTCCATCAGGGCGTCCATATCCGGATTATCTTCCAGCTTGGCCAGTCCCCAGCGCTTCGTCCAACCACGTAATTGTCGCTCAGCGAAGCCAGCCGGCTTACCGAGCTCCTGGAGGCCTGCGGCGTTTACATCGACGAGATGCAGATCAGCACAGACTTTCATTAAGGCAGCCGAAAGTCGGTTGGCGGCGTCGGGTATTCCCGCAAAACAAGTAGGCATTTTATTACGAATCACGATGCCTTCCCGCCGCTGCATAACGATAAAGTCACTTCCAACAACGGCGTCATCCGTACAAAGCAAATAGGGCGCGGGCGCAGGTGCAAAGAATGTTGAAAGGCCGTGCAGCACCCTATATTCCCGGCGCATATCATGAGCGCCCGGCGCAATCTTTCCGAAAGGCGGACGGCGCAGCACCAATTCCTGTTCTCCAAAAGTGATCAAGTAGGTCAGGTTGGCGTGACCACCGTGAAACTGGGAAACGGTCATGTCCCCCTCCAACTCCGGCAATGCTTTGCGTAGGTAGGTTTCCAGGCGGGGCCAATCCAGTTCTTCGCCGGGGCGTATGGGATTATGATCGGGCATATCAGGTTGCAGGTTTCAAGTTGCAGGTTGCGGGTTGCAGGTTGCAAGCTATGATAATTATTACGATTTTGCTCTTGGTCAGAGGGCGTACCGCGCCCGAGCGGTAGCATATGTCTCCGGCACTGCAACGTTACGCGATAGGAGGCCGACGTGATCACGCGTACCTGGAGGTGACTTCGAACAGCTGCATGACAACTTTCTATCCTTAACTTACACCCCAAGAACATACCTACAATCAATGAGATACCTCCTTTTACTTCCTTTACTACTTTCCGTCTTTTCTTCATTTGCTCAGGCCGACAAATCGGCCAATATCCTGAAGCAACTCGATGCCCAAACCGACCACTACGGCGACCTTGCCCATCAAATCTGGGAGCTGGCAGAATTAGGTTATAAGGAAGAAAAGTCATCGGTCTTATTGCAGCAAGAGCTGAAGCAAGCAGGATTCACCATCGAGGCAGGTGTAGCGGATATACCCACCGCCTTCGTTGCCAGCTATGGCAGCGGGAAGCCAGTAATTGGTCTATTGGCGGAATACGACGCCCTGCCGGGCGTCTCCCAGGCCGCCGTTCCGGAGCAACAAGCCCGAGAGGGCAGCCAGGCGGGCCATGCCTGTGGCCATCATCTTTTTGGTACGGCCTCCACGGCTTCGGCCATTGCCCTGAAGGACTGGTTGGTCTCCAATGGCGGCTCCGGCACCATCCGTCTCTTTGGCACACCGGCTGAAGAAGGCGGTGCGGGCAAAGTGTACATGGTCAGGGCCGGACTGTTTGACGACGTCGACGCTGTCCTCAACTGGCATCCTTCGGATAAGAACGGCGCTGACGCCAGCTCCACCCTTTCTAATAAATCGGCCAAATTTCGTTTCTACGGCGTGGCCTCTCATGCTGCGGCTGCGCCGCAGTTCGGCCGCTCCGCCCTCGACGGCGTCGAGGCCATGAACCACATGGTCAACATGATGCGGGAGCACGTCCCGGAGACGACCCGAATCCACCACGTCATCACCAGCGGCGGAGAAGCACCGAACGTGGTTCCGGCATTTGCGGAGGTGTTCTACTACGTCCGTCATCCGGAGATGCAGGAAGTAAAAAACATTTTCAACCGGGTCGTGAAGGCTGCTGAAGGAGCGGCCCTTGGCACAGGTACCACCATGGATTTCGAAGTCATCCACGGCTCATTCAACCTGCTGCCCAACGAAACACTGACCCGGGTCGTCCATAAACACCTACAGGCCGTAGGCGGGGTAACGTATACCCCAGAAGAGGAAGCCTTTGCCCGTAAGCTCTCCGCTACTCTACCCGAAGCGAAGCAAACGGACCTCTCAGCAGCCCAAAAAGTCAAGCCATTCGAAGCACCGGAAAAGCCTTACAGCGCCTCGACAGACGTGGGCGACGTAAGCTGGGCCGTGCCAACGACCGCCCTGCGCACCGCCACCTGGGTGCCGGGAACTTCCCCTCATTCCTGGCAAGCCGTGGCGGCTGGCGGTACCAGCATCGGCACCAAGGGAATGATGGTGGCCACAAAAACGATGACACTGACGGGCATTGAGTTGTTCCAAAACCCCGAATTACTCCTTAAAGCAAAAGCAGAGTTGGACCAGCGGCGGGGTGCAGATTTCAAGTACGAAGCACTACTGGGGGACCGGAAACCGCCGTTGGATTACCGGGACTAGGGTTGGCCTTCGGTGAGGGCTACAAACTCCCGACCCATTCCATCTCCAGGGCAAGCCATTCCTTCTCCCCTTGTTTCACCTCAATGCTGTTCCGGCCGGTAAAGACAAAGCCTGCCTTTTCGTAGCAACGAACGGCCCCTTTGTTCCAACGAAAAACGTACAGTCGAACGGTAGGTCGCTGTAAGTGCGATCGGATGTACGTCACCAGGTTGGTCATCAGTTGCTCTCCGAGTCCCTTGCCTCGTAAGGAATCCTCTCCGATGATGACCCGGCCGATACGGGCGGCCTCCGAACCAACGTAGATGATTTCGGCCATGCCAACGACCTGGCCTTCCCAAACTGCCTTGAATACCTCGTGGCTGGGCCATTCCAGGAAATCGGCCATCTGCTTTGCATCGAGGGGGTATTGGAACTCGGTACCTGCGAACTGTGTTAGTTCGTCCTGATTAGCGACCCAGCTGGCAGGGTATACCCAATCAGCAGGAAGAAAAGGGTGGAGTTCTAGCATTGCAGATGAAACATAGTGACAAGGCAATATTATGGCCCATAAGTGTGCTATTCAAATGAAAATTAATTATGCGTTTCTTCTTCCTATTATTGCTCACCCTTTCCCTTGCCGCTTGTATACGGCCAGTCTCCCCCACCCCACCTACGATTACGGAGGCGCCTCAAGGAACGATAGTGACGGTCATCTTGGAAATCCGCCCCCCGTCAGACAGCCTTCACGTTTTCAGGATAATCCGGGGTGAAGGGCGGCTGAGAACCGATTACCCAACCACGTATTCTGAGGAGTTGCCCAACGGGCATCTGTTGTTCACCTTTAAAAGTTCCGACGAGCGGGTCCTGAAGCAAACCAGCCTTGCCTATCCTGGCCCAAATGAATACGAAGTACCAAGCGAGGAAGGTGCCATTAAGCGCGTCACCCTACCCAATGAACCCAGATCGATAAGCCTACGCACCCAGGACATCGGCGGACTTAAATGGTTGGACATTAGTGGTACCACAGATAAAGGAAGGATAGTAACCCGGCGGATTGACTTAAAAATCGACTAGTGCTTTGTCAGGTCGATTCTGTCGTATTAACTGCTGGTGAATTTTGCCTGCGGGCAAGGCGCTTGAACCGGAGTTTAGCCGTAGCTAAATGAGGATTCAAGCAACGCAGCCAGCGGGTAAAAGACGCCGCAGTTAATATGACAAGATCGGCTTGACGGAGCACTAGTGATTCCGCAGGAATCACGGTTGAATGTGATAATAATTGTAGAGGCAAGGCATGCCTTGCCTCTACAATTATACCTATTTGCGCGGCCCTGATTCCTCCGGAATCGTAGTAAATACGGGGCGGAACACCCTCCCCTAGATTTACTGGTAGGTGAAGTTTAGTACTCCGAAGTTCCTTGTCTTTAGGGTATGCTGACCTTTTATATCCTTCTGTGCAGACACAGCACAAATAACTACTAACCGTTACCCAGACTTACTAAAACCTGGTAACCCCCGACTTCAATTCTTTCGTCTGCTTAGCCAAGTAAAGATCGCCAAAGGCAACACTGGCGGTTATGGTTCCTATCCGCTCCTTACTCGGCCGGATGGCGAAGCGGCGGACTTCCGTCGTCCGTTCCAGTTCGATCACGCGGCGGCCGTCGGGGATTTTTACTTCACCGTTGTTTAAAGACAGGTCATAAGCAAGGCCCTCACCGCCACTGGGCTGGTAGATGTACACGTCACTTTTGTCCGCATTGATCTGTAAGTCCCGCATGCTCAGGTTGGGGCTAAGCTTAAGCTCGCCATACTGAGCGGTGATGTTGAAGGTGCCGCCGATGTCATAGAGGTTAATGTCTGACCTGCGGGAATTGATCACTACGTTGCCATCGATGCGTTCACCGGTGATGTCGCCAAAGCGACTCCGGATATCCAGAATACCATGGACGTTGTCAATGTTAATGGCGGAGAATTCTCCGTTGATCCTTAGCTGATTGCGGAGGTTCGAGATGGTGGCACCGCCAAAGTGGCTCTTCAGGTAGACGGGGCATTCTTCGGGTAGGGTGATGTAGTAGTGCACCGTAAGCTCACTCCGCGAACGAAGAGATTTATCCTTCAGCTTATTTTTCAGAAATATTTTTTGTCCGGCCACTTCGGCAATGTAGTCGAGGTTTTGCAGATCGGTTTCTGCTTGCTCCAACTTGGGGTGGCGGGCGGTCATCACCACTTTTACCTGTATCTTCTGCTTGTCCCAGGTTTCTACAAAAATTTCGGCCTTCTCTCCTTCCACCGCGAGCTCACTGCCAGGTCGGTAAGAATAAGTATCCTCGATTGTTTTGGTGACGACCTCGCGGAGGGCGTTTGACGTTTGCGCTTCGAGGATGGGTGAGAAAATAAAAAGGAGGAAAGGGAGGAATCGCATGTACATGGTTGGTTGCCCGGCCTTCAGGCCGGAAGGGAAGGCTACAATTCAATGATCTGTCGGTAAATATCCGACCGGTCTCGTTCAATCTCCGCCAGCTGACGGATGACGGAGGCATCATCTCCGTAAGCAACGAGCACTGCCTGGATATCTTCTTTGGCCTCGTTGAGTTCGATGAGTTCCTGGCCAAGGGCATTGAGTTTCGGTTCGTTCCGTTCTTCGATTATAGCCAGCGCATTGGTGAAGCTTGCTTCGTGGGCATCCCAGTCAGGAATCGTCATAGCAGGAGCCACCTCCTGGTGGTAGGCAACGGTTACTTTAGTGGGATGGTCCATGCTGTTCCACCCAATACCAGCCGTTAGTAACAGGGCAATGGCTGCTGCAATACCAGCAAACTTTCGCCAGGGCAGACTGCGCTGTTTCGCGCCAGCTTGCTGTAACGCAGCAACTTCAGTTTGCTCCATCTCCCGGCTAATGGCGTTCCATACACCAGCAGCGGGCTGGTAGGATGGCAACTGGTCTGCCAGGGTAGGGGAAAGACCATCATTGATGGCATCCCAGGCGGAGCCAGGGGCATCGTGTTGGGGGAGTCGATTCAGGGCGTCCCGGAGTTTATCGTGGTTTTTTTCCTTCATTCCTGTTAGTCTATTGATAGTATTGGCCTATTGGTCTGTTAGTCTATTGGTCGGTGGGTACTAACGGCCCAATAGACCAACAGCGCCAATAGACCAAAGTACTAAACGTAGTGCCGCAAATATTCGCGCAGTTTCTTTTTGGCGTAGAACAACTGGCTTTTACTGGTGCCTACGGTAATGTTTAACATGTCGGCCACTTCCTGATGTTTGTAACCTTCCACTTCGATGAGGACGAATACTGCCCGATAGCCGTCGGGCAACTGATTGATGGCTTTTTCCAGGTATTCAGTATCCAGGCTTGTGGTGTCCCAGTTGATTTCTTCGTCGGCGTAGTTCAACGGCAGTTCCTGCGTCACTTTGTGCCGCCGTAGCTTATTCAGTGCAGTCCGTACAATCACCACCTTCATCCAGGCACCGACGGTGCTTTCTCCCCGGTAGGTATCCAGCTTCTGGAAGACCTTGAGGAAGCCTTCCTGAAGGGCATCATTGGCCAGGTCAAAATCAGCACAAATACGATAGCAAGCTGTATACATGGCGCGACTGTAGCGGTCGTAAAGTTCTTTTTGGGCACGGCGATCCTGCCGCCGGCAGGCCGCCACTAGTTCCTGTTCGGTCATGCGGGCGGGGCTTGTCGGTGGCGATGCCTTAGTCGTGGTAGGTTTTAAAATCTTAATCATCACGTGTGAGGGTATGCACTAGAGAGGCAAAGAATAGAGAGATGGTTGGGTGAATAACGAAATTTTGTTGTCCAGTATTGGGCGGGGTCGCAGGTGCGGGGAAAGGTAAATGAGCAATGGGGCTGTGCCGCGAGAAAGAATAATAGGCCAGTCGGCAACCATTTTTTAAAAAGCTGCGCTTTTTTCTCGGGGCACAACCCCTCGCCCTTGCTTTTATACCCTTCCTTGCACCTGCGACCTCGCCCAAAATTCAATTTATCAAATTAAAAATATGTTAAGTGTTTTATTAATCTGTTTTATGGTTATGTTTAACTGTATGTAAATGAGATTCTTGTATCCTTCCGTAATCCGTTCATATGTTGTTTTGTTCATGGTTTAATCCAAACTAAGTCATTGGTGGCGGGTAGTTTTGGATATGATTACCAGCGAAAATATTGATCTCGACCACCTCAACGCGCCCGACCGGGCGGATATTCAAGAACTCACTAACCGCATTTATGCGTATCAGCGAGGGCAGGAAGATGAGGATCGCTTTAAGCACTATCGCCTGACACGGGGTGTGTATGGACAGCGACAGGTTGGTGTGCATATGTTTCGGACCAAGATTCCGTTTGGCCACATTACGCCCGATCAACTGATTGCGCTGGCAGATATTTCGGAGAAATATACCAACGGCCGGCTGCACATCACCACCCGGCAGAACGTTCAGCTCCATTACGTAAAGCTCAACGACAGCCCCGCCATCTGGAAAGAACTCAGTGAAGCAGGTATGACTGCCCGCGAGGCCTGTGGCAATACCGTCCGTAACCTCACCGCAAGCCCCCTGGCCGGCGTCGATCCCGATGAGCCGTTTGACGTAAGCCCCTACGTGTATGCCTCTTTCGACTATTTCCTGCGCAACCCCATCTGCCAGGAGATGGGCCGTAAAATAAAACCCGCTTTTTCCTCCTCCGAGAAAGATTCCGCCTTTACCTATTTCCACGACTTTGGCTTTATTCCCCGCATCCAAAATGGTGTGAAGGGGTTCAAAGTCGTTGTTGGTGGCGGGTTGGGCGCGGTATCCATGATTGCACCTACGGCCTTCGAATTTCTCGAAGCAGACCGTATCATTCCTTTCATGGAAGCGGCCATCCGGGTCTTCGATCGCTACGGCGAACGGGAAAAGCGGATGAAAGCACGCATGAAGTACCTCCTCAAAGACGTTGGCCTGGAGCGTTTCCTGGAACTGGTTGAAGAGGAGATGCCCGCCGTGGTTAATAAGACCTATACCATCGATGAAAGCCTGGTGCCTTCGCTGGGGCAAGTCCCCGGCGACAACTTCGAGCCAGCCGAACCGCTGCACGAAAAATTATACGAGGAGTGGCTTCGGACCAACGTCCTGGAGCAGCGCCAGGGCGGCTATCGTGCCGTAGCCATCCGCATCCCGCTTGGTAACCTGGAAGCAGAACAAGCCCGCCTCCTGGCCGGACTCATCAAGGAGTTCGCTAGCGACGATATACGTCTGAGTGTTCAGCAGGGTATGGTGTTACGGTATGTTCCCCCCTCTGCCCTGCCGCACTTATTCAATGGCCTTTACGCCCTCAACCTCGGTTTACCGGGCTACGATACTACGGCCGACATCACCGCCTGCCCCGGCACCGATACCTGTGCCCTTGGGGTTACCAACTCTACCGGCCTGGCCAAAGTGCTGGAGGACCTGGTACGTGACGAATTTCCTGAAATGGTCACCGAAGATGATATCCGGATTAAAATATCCGGTTGCATGAACGGCTGTGGCCAGCACATGGCGGCCAACATCGGTTTCCACGGCAGCAGCATCCGCGTTGGTCAGAAGATTGCGCCGGCCATGCAGGTGGTTGTTGGTGGCGGTATTGCTCCTGATGGCCGTGGCTTCGTTGCGGAAAAGGTCATCAAAGTGCCTACTCGCCGCATCCCGCAGGTAATCCGGGACCTCTTCAATGACTACAAAGAGAACGCCAACGACGGGGAGTATTACAACGACTACGTCGTCCGACAGGGAAAGCGCTACTTCTACGGTGTACTCAAGCCGTTGGGTGACAGCAAGACCATCACAGCGGAAGAATTCTACGATTGGGGACAGGACGAAGACTACCGCCAGGAAATTGGTGTCGGTGAGTGTGCCGGAGTCAGCCTCGACGTCATCGGTGCTATTCTCAACGATGCTTCCAATAAAGTTATCGCAGCCAGCCAGTCCGTGAAGGGCGAAGCCTGGGGAGATGCCGGTTACCATGCCTACTCCGCCATGATCACTGCCGCCAAGGCCCTACTACTGGCTGAAGACGTAAAGTGTAATACCCACATCGGTATCCTCAAGGATTTCACCGAGCAGTTTGGCGACCGGTTCAGCGAAGCGATGCCTTTTCCGGACTTCGTCTTACGAATCAAGAAAAATGAGCCTACCCCGGACTTCGTCCGGGCCTACCTCGCCGATGCACAAGCCTTCGTTTCTAAGGCGATCAAAACGCGCGAAGCTCAGCTGGACAAAGTGGTCGTGGGGGAATACTATAAAGCCTAGCCACAGATCCCCGGATGAAGCGAGATGGCGCTTCCCTCCAGATCCCGGAGGGATCAAATCGTTTTAACCCCGGATGAAGCGAGATGGCGTAGCCATCCGCGCAATCCGGGGGCCTCCAAACCGCCGGCCCCAGGCCAGCATAACCCGGGCTATAAGCCCCCGAACATATGACTCCTCACATCACCCTGGTAGGCGCAGGTCCCGGAGATCCGGACCTCATTACCCGCAAAGGCCTCAAGGCACTGCAATCTGCAGACGTCGTCCTGTACGACGCCCTCAGCTCCGACGAACTGCTCGACGAAACCCCCGCCCACTGCCAGCGCATCTTCGTAGGTAAACGAGCGGGCTGTCACTACAAAAAGCAGGAGCAGATCAACGAACTACTGGTCGCTTCGGCCTATGAGTATGGCCATGCCGTACGGCTGAAGGGCGGTGATCCGTTTGTCTTCGGCCGTGGGCAGGAAGAGATCGCTTACGCCCGTAAGCAAGGGGTGCCGACAACCGTAGTACCGGGCATCAGCAGCTGTATCAGCTTACCGGAATTACAGGGGGTGGCCCCAACCAGCAGGGGCTATGCCGACAGTTTTTGGGTGCTGACGGCTCATACCCGCAGCGGAGGTTTGAGTAAAGACTTACTTTTGGCCCCGCGTACGGACGCTACCGTCATCATTCTGATGGGGCTTGGCCGACTGGATCAAATCTGCGCCCTCTGGGACGCAGAAGGAAAAGGCACATTGCCCGCTATGGTGATCCAGAACGGGAGCCGGCCGGATGAGCGGTGCTGGCTGGGCACGGTCAATGATATTGCAGAGCGGGTAGCTGCCGAACGTGATAAAGGACCGGGCATCATCGTTTTAGGTAAGACGGTATCTCAGCATCCTAATTTTCGAAAGGGTGCACTGGCAGCCCTCACGAACGAAGTGAGCACTCCTGTGCGGTAGCTCAATCAAATATCAAGAATTGCATATTCTATGACTAACCAATTATACCCTGCCTTCTTCCGCCTTGATCGCCTCCAATTACTGGTGGTGGGTGCTGGCGAGGTGGGGGAGGAGAAGCTCAGTTTCATCCTCAAATCCAGCCCGAACACCCGAGTGGTGATTGTGGCGCCTTGGATGGGGGAGGAGTTGAAAGCATTGTTGGATAAGTACGATCAGCAGGCGCGGACGCAGGTGTCAGGTAGGGTGGACGAAGCAGGCTTTGGTGGCGAACAGCTCACGGCGGCACGCTTCGCCGGCGAAGCAGCGGCCGGAGAGTGGCAAACACCTGCCGGAGGAACCGTCGTTTGGTACAAACGCAAGTTTCAGGAGTCCGACGTCGAAATCGCCGATTTAGTGGTTGCTGCCACCAATTTCAAAGACATCAATCATGCAGTATGGACGGCCGCTAAGGCCGCCCGGAGATTGGCCAACATCGCCGATACGCCATCGTTATGCGACTTCTACCTGGGCAGCATCGTCACCCGTGGCCCGTTGAAGATCGCGATAAGCACCAACGGGCAGAGCCCAACGTTTGCCAAACGCTTCCGGCAGTTTCTGGAAGCGGAGTTGCCGGATTTTGAAACCACCAACCTGCTCGACAACCTGAAACTGTTCAGGGATCGGTTAACGGGTGATTTTCAGGCAAAAGTTCGTCAACTGAATGCGGTGACGAACAGTTTACTCTCTTCGACGCAGGAGACACAGGCTGGTTGTCGATGCCCCGAAGGCGAATGCCTGATGGAAGCAGCGGGCAAGGGCACTCCAGTGCCCGAAAAATGAAATGACGGGCACTGGAGTGCCCTTGCCAAGCAACCTTCCTTGCACCTGCGTTCGCGCCAAAAAATGACGACCACCAAAGAAACTAAACATGAGCAATACCATCTTAAAAGCAGACATTGAAGCCTTAAACGCAGAATTTGAAGTTCTCGGCTTTCAGGAGCGAATCAGCCGGTTGTACGAATATTTCCCCGTAGAGGAAGTACTTTTTACCAGCAGCTTTGGCACCAAGTCAGTCGTTATGCTGACCCTGGTAAGCCGGGGCAACGCCCGGCAAAAAGTGCACATGCTGAATACCGGTTATCACTTTCCCGAAACGCTGGCTTATAAAGACACCCTTTCTGAGATCACTGGTCTGGAAGTGGTGGAAATTCACCCCGAAAAAGAACGGCACCAGCAAACCGTCGATACTGAAATGTGGGAGTCGCAGCCCAGCAGGTGTTGTCACTATAATAAGGTTATGCCGCTGAAGGCGGTCAAGGAACAACACACCGTCTGGATGTCGGGTGTGCACAGCTACCAAACGATGAACCGTGCTGCTATGCGGATTTTCGAGGAGGTGGATGGCCTTATTCATTTTCATCCGCTGATCGATATCACCGAAGGGGAGTTCTTATTCCACCTCGAAAAAGATAAATTACCCCGCCATCCGCTCGAAGCCAAAGGCTACGGCTCCATCGGCTGTCATCATTGTACCCGCCCGGGGCAGGGCAGGGCCGGTCGGTGGGCAGGCAAGGATAAGGATGAGTGTGGATTGCATGTATAGTGGGTAATAGGTAGGTAGTGGGTGGTAGTTGTGTAGCACTACCCACTACTAACTACCCACTACTATCTGTCTCGAAACTCAAAAGATTCAAAAACGTTATAACTCCAACAACCAAAATTAATACTACCGTGATCCAAACAGATATTCTGATAATCGGCGCCGGCCCAGTCGGCCTATTTACCGTCTTTGAAGCGGGATTATTAAAACTTCGTTGCCACCTGATTGATAGCCTGGGGCAACCAGGCGGGCAGCTGACGGAGATATATCCTAAAAAGCCAATCTATGATATCCCCGGTTACCCAACCGTACTGGCCGGAGAGCTGGTCGATAACCTGATGGAGCAGATCAAACCTTTTAACCCCGGCTTCACCCTGGGCGAACGTGCTGAGCGGATCGAAAAAGTAGGGGAGAAAATGTATCAGATCACCACCTCGAAGGGGACCGTTCACCAGGCTCCCGTTATTATGATCGCCGGGGGACTAGGATGTTTTGAACCACGTAAACCACCTATCCCGGGCATTGCTGGTTTTGAAGATAAGGGCGTCGCCTACGTTATCCGCGACCCCGAAGTTTATCGTGATAAGCGTGTACTCCTGGCCGGTGGCGGAGACTCCGCACTGGACTGGACGATCTTCCTCGCTGATGTCGCCAGCGAAGTAACCTTGGTACACCGCAGGGATTCTTTCCGGGGTGCTCTTGACAGTGTAGAGAAGGTCATGGACCTTGCCGCCGCCGGTAAAATCAACCTTATTACAAACGCGCAGGCTGTTGGTATTTCAGGCGATGATCACGTAGATGGCATTACCGTAAAACACAAATCTGGAGACGAAGAATTGGTGCCAGTTGATGAATTTATCCCCCTGTTCGGTCTGGCTCCTAAGCTTGGCCCTATTGCGGACTGGGGGCTTCAGATTGACAAGAACGCCATCGTTGTCGATACCACTGATTACAGCACCGGTGTGGAGGGCATTTATGCCATCGGCGACATTAATACCTACCAGGGCAAGTTGAAGTTGATCCTTTGCGGTTTTCACGAGGGTACCATTGCGGTGCAATCGGCCTTCAGTTACATTTATCCAGACAAGAAGCTAAGCTTCAAGTACACTACCGTAAATGGGGTGCAGGGATTGCCTAAGGAAGAAACCTCGGCGGTGCCAGCCTGAACATAATCACAGATGAATTTTGGAGAAGCGTCGGTTGCCCATAGGCTGTCGGCGCTTTTCTATTTGGATTTTGATCTTGGAGAGGGCTTCAAATTGTCTCAAAACCAATAGTTTGTTCAAAAAAGAAGACCACCACAAAGCGTGATGGCCTAAAGGAATAATTCTGTGTTCATGTGTTGTTTATGCGCCTCTATAAAAATGTTACGACAAAAGACGATAATTCTGGTGAGAACACCTAATTTTTTTCCATATATAATTATACAGAATTGTATTTGGTAGTGGTGAGGACTTTGCCCCATCTAAGAAAGAGTTGAAATCCAATTTTCCCCAAGTCTATCCCCCGTCCGTCGCCCTCACCGCTACCGGAATTGTTGATCATATGGGGGGGGATTAGTCCATGAAGTTGTTGAATAACATTTACCAATCCCGGCCAGTTTTCCTGGGCGATGGCCGTCTGACCTGCCATAATGAAGGTCTCAGCCAGCCGGTTGTCTGTATACATTCCCCGGATCATCAGCAACTGATTGAAGAAGTTTTTCAGCTTCGTCGGAGAAGTGTAAAACTCTTGTGCATACAACTCATTCATTTCACGGGTCAATCCTTCCATTTTTCCGGTAATGCGGGCATTGATGATGTCTGCCTCCCGTCAGTCAGAACGTTGGCCCCCGTCTGATTAGCGAAGGCCAGGCTGGCGGCAATGGGCTCCTGCAAAAGACTTACCTGCTCGAAACCGGCAGCGAGGCCTGCCGCCTTGGTCGCCTTGCTTTGGGCTTCCGGACTGGCGGCATTGCGGAGGTAGGCGCTTAGCACATTGTTGACCTTGTCTATACGACCGTCCAGCAACCGGTAGGCATCTTCGTAGAGTTCCGCCTCGCGAATACCGGTCAGTCCGACGGTCCACTTATTCATCCTTATGATGTCCAGGCGTTTTCCAGCGGCAACCGCCCTGCCATAGGCCTGGTTAAAGGCGGGGGCAAAATAGGCTTTCATAGTGGCTTCAGCCGTGGAGTGGCCAGCCGCTTCGCGTCGAGTGAATAGGTTGTCTGGCCGGACGCCAGGAAGGTCGATAGCCCGGGGATATTGGCGGCAGCAACGTAGGCCTTGAGCATGTCTTCATCCGTTACTTCTTCAAGTACCCGATCAAGGTCATTGCGCGTGAACAACCGGCCGTGGTAGTCGAAATCTTCTTTCCAGTCAACTTCCATTTCCGTCAGGAATCTCTTTTTCGCCTTGCGCAGTGCCGCAAGGGAGAGGTCAGGGGTGCCGGTGAGGCCAAACAGTTCGACGGGGTTGAGGTAGGGGGGGTATTATCTCAGGGCAAAGGTGAGCAAGGGTAGGGTTTTAGCACAGGTGGTTTTCAGGTCAAGTTATTTCATAGTACAGTGATAGGGAACCAGGATATTCATTCAATGCGTTAAATTTAGGGTGAACTCCGGATTTTTTTCAGGTCAGGGCGGGGCCGCAGGTGCGGGGTTACCATCCTGCGGAATAGCAAAGGGGGAGTGGCCAGATCTTGCTTTTTACACCTTCCCTTTGCACCCGCGCGCCGCCGCCCAAAGAAACACCTTTACCATGCACTAAAGTTTCCGCCCAACACTCAGCCCGTCCCTTAGGGGCAGGACGACCACCTCCATACGGGCATCATTTGCCAGCAACTTGTTGTAGGCACGTAATGCCTGGGCATCTGCACCCAGTTGTCCGGAGGCGCTGACTTTTCCGTCCCAAAGTATATTGTCCGCCAGCAATAGCCCTCCGGGACTCAGCCGGCTAATCAACTCGGGGTAATAATCTGGATAGCTCCGCTTGTCGCCATCAAGGAAAATGAGGTCAAAGGGACCGGGGAGGGTAGGGAAGAGGTCGGCCGCCTGGCCAATGTGCAACTGAATTTGCTCCTCATAAGGCGACGCCGCAAAGTTCTGGCGGGCCAGGAAGGCAACTTCCTTGTTGCCTTCAATGGTGTGCAGGATTCCCCCGGGCGCGAGCCCTTCGGCCAGGCAAAGTGCGGAATAGCCGGTGAAGGTGCCGAACTCTAATATGGTCGTTGGCTGGCGTAGTTGGCTCAACATCGCTAACAGCCTTCCCTGCAACCTGCCGCTCAACATTTGAGGGGCCATGGTTTTTAGGAAGGTCTGCCGTTCCACTTCTAAAAGGTAGTCGGGGATCGGGCCCGAGATCGACTCGGCGTATTCGTAAGTGAGGTCAATGGTATCGCGCATATTCGATCATTTGAGGGATTTCATCCAGTCGCGCGTTAACCTCTATCACTTTCCCCTGAGGATCAATGAGGAAATTCGTCGGTACCTGATTGACCCCATAAATACCGGCGACGTTACCACCCAGAAATTTAAAGCTATTGGTGTAATCCATGACCTGGTAGGGCCAGGTTTTTGCGTCTCTGGTCATGGCCCGTTGCCAGGCACTGCTGTCGCGTTCAATGGCAATACTCACGATGGTTAATTTGTCTTTAGTTACCGTATTAAGCTGAGCCAGGGCCGGGCTTTCCCGCCGGCAAGGTCCACACCAACTACCCCAGAAATCGAGCAGGACGTATCCTCCCTGAAGGTCGCTGAGGGAGAATGAGGTGCCGTCGGCACGAACGGCCGTAAAGTCTTGGGCCAATTCGTCGCTGCTGACGTTAGGGGAGAAATACCAGGCACGGCCGCCAAAGTAGGCAGCGAGGAGGAGGAGGGGGATCCAGAATTTTCTACCAGGCATTCTCATCGTCGAGGGGGGGCGTTTTGTAAGTTCGTTTGGTTTCCAACCGTTGCACCTGCCGGGCGTACAACAAACGGGCCAGGCCAAGGTTGGCAGGCTCCGGCGCAGCCGGATGAAAGGCCTCGGCTACGGCCGATTCCGAAACGTCCAGGGTGTAGCACAGGCTCATCAACTGTTCCATCCGGTGCTGCATCCAGTAATCTACGGCATCCGCTAAATGACGCAGAAAAGTAGCTTCATCCATGGTTTTCCGTTGTACGGGCAGTTCCAGCGATTCGGAAAGTAAGGCTTGCGCGTTGATGGTACTTGGAGTTGGTTGGACTTGGTAAACCCGTAGGTAGGGGCAAGGTTTAGGAGGGGCTTTGCGTTGGAAGGCCTTTGTCCGTTGGGGGGTGAGCGTTGTGGGGACTTCGTCCGTTGGGGGGTGAGCGCTGTGGGGACTTCGTCCGTTGGGGGGTTCGCTGCGCTCACGTTGGGGGGGCGCTGCGCTCACGTTGGGG
>JBGCFZ010000309.1:0-4531 GCA_045110355.1 Lewinella sp.
GTAGCATTGAATCCATCTTCCGTTTTCCGTTTCAGCACGATATTAACGAGGCCGGCCGTGCCTTCCGGATCAAATTGTGCCCCGGGATTGGTAAGTACCTCGACCCGCTCGATGTTAGAGGCCGTCAGGGTCTGAAGGAATCCCGCTTGCTGAGTGATCGCGCTTGGCTTTCCGTTGATGAGGAAACGAACGCCCTCCGAGCCACGCAGGGAAACATTGCCCTCCAGATCGACGGTGATGCTGGGAATTTCGCGGAGCAGGTCTTCGGCGTTGCCGCCAGCGGCGGCGATGGATTTTTCAACGTTGAAAACCTTACGGTCCAGGCCGAGCTCCATAACGGCGCGTTCGGCGGTTACGATGACCTCGTCAAGGTTATTCCCTCCTTCACGAAGGACAATGGCGGGGAGTTCAATGGTCGTCTTATCGGCGGTTAGGGTAACCGTTTGAGATTGAGTGGCATATCCCAGGAAGCTTGCTTCCAGACGGAACGTACCAGCCGGCAGGTCCATGATCTCATAACGCCCGTCGATATCACTGCTGGTGCCTTTGACCAATTTATCGTTAGCATCATATACGCTGACATTGGCAAAACTCATCGGCTCCTGGTTTGTACCATCCGTCAGTTGGCCTTTAATATTTTGGGCGCTGACGCAGGTGCAAACCAAGGTAAAGAAGCAGAGAAGAAATATGTTTTTCATTATTATTAAAGTTCGAAACGTTAGTGGTGATGTTTGTATGATGACACAAATTTCGGGCGGTTTCCCACACACTATGAGCACGTTCGACCGTAGGGGAATAAGTATCGACAGGTCCATTTTTTTCACCTGACGCATCAAAATGCCGGATCGTAGAGGAGAATGAGGGAATGGTAGAAAGTGCTCACTATTTGGCAACATCTCTACTATCTCATTGGTATAACAAGATGACCTGTGGTCGCTTACATCAATTCGCTGCCGGCGGAAGCTCCAATCAATGTCCAACTTTTTCCAACGTAATAAGAAACCACTCTTACACATTGCCTTTTGGGCGATGTACGCTTCTTATTTCTTTTACAACATCAGCTATGGCAGACGTGGTGAGCCAGACTGGAGCCAGATATTTCCCGACTTCCTGTTTCACATCGTTTCGCTGTTGATCATCAGCTACATCAATTATTTTTATTTCCTGCCCCGGCTACTAAGCGGGAAGCACATCGGACGGTACTTACTGACCTACGTCCCCGTATTCCTGAGCTTGTCTTTCCTCATGCTACTGGGTAAACAATATATGCTCGATGGATTTACCCATGAGGATGAATGGATGTACTCCCTGCGGTTCGGCCTGAATGTGTTCATGTCTGCCTTCTTCATTGCAGCCTTTGTAGGTCTGCTGAAATTCGTGGAAGATTATTTCGAGTTGGAGGCGCGCAGTAGGGAACTGGAGAACCGTCAACTAACGTCGGAGCTACGGTTTCTGAAGGCGCAGGTGAATCCTCACTTCCTCTTCAACACGCTGAATAATCTTTATTACTTGGCGGTTAATCAGTCGGAGCAAACCCCCGAGGTAGTCGCCAAGCTTAGCGGCATGATGCGCTACATGATTCATGAGAGTAATGAGGAGAAGGTACCCCTTAGCAGGGAGGTGGAATACATAGAGAACTACCTGGATCTGGAGAAGTTAAGGCTCAACGAGGAGATCCCGATTACCTTCGAGGTGCACGGAGAGATTACCGGTGTTAGGATTACCCCACTCATCCTGATTACTTTCCTGGAAAACGCCTTCAAGCACGGCATCGGGAACACTCGTGGAGGCTCCTGGATAACCGTTAGCTTGAAAGTTGAATCCGGCAGCATGCACTATGCTGTAGCCAACAGCATTATCGGACAAACGGAGAAGACGGTACGTGAAGCCTCCGGCATTGGTTTGGCCAACGTCCGCCGACGCCTCGAGCTCAGCTATCCGGGCAAGTACGATCTTACCGTAAAAGAAGACGCTGAGCGCTATCGGGTTCAACTAGCCATTGACCTGAAGTAGACCTTGCCTGCCGGCTATTCATTAGATAGGAGAAGGAGCCGGTACTCGCGTAATACTCAGGCCTTCGGCAGAAGGCAAACGGTTTTGCCGGTAATGGCCAGTTTTTTAGTATAGCGAGCGTACGTCCTTATTCATGAGTAGTAGCACGCCAGGGCCCGTAAACCGCCTCCCGGAATCCCTTATGCAGCCCAATCTGATCGTAAGGAAAAAGCTGAACGAACAGCACCGCCGTCAGCTCGTTGGCCGGGTCTACCCAGAAGAGAGTGCTGGCGGCTCCGTCCCAGAAGAACTCTCCTACCCTGCCGGTATTTTCCTCCGGCGTAGCCGGTGGGCGCATCCGTACGGCAAAGTCGATACCAAAACCTACCTGTCCTTTACCGGGCAACCAGAGGCGTTCGGTCACCGAATCCGACAGGTGATTGGTGGCCATCAGTCGGATGGTTTCCGGTTGCAGGATTGTCGCACCATCCAACGTACCGCCATTGACCAGCATCCGGGCGAAAGTCATATAATCATCGAGGGTGGACGTGAGGCCCCAGCCGCCGGGAGTTAAGACCTGTTCGTTGATGTTGAAGGCATGGGCTTCTGCGTCGGGCGATTGGGTCAGTGTTCCGTCGTCAGCTCGGTTATAGGTGGATGACATCCGCGCCCGATCACCTTCAGGGACTAAGTAGCGGGTTTCGGTCATGCCCAGTGGGTCGAGTACGTTTTCCCTCAGGTACTCGTCGAAGGGCTGCTCGGAGATGCGTTCCACCAACAGGGCCTGCATGTCTACCGAGGGGCCGTACTCCCATTGCTCGCCTGGGTGGAAGAGTAAGGGGACGGACGCCAACTTATCCGCCAGTTCCGTCAGGGTATGGTTTGATCCTCTGATACCAGCGGCCTGATGCAGCGGTTTTAGCGCGGGGGTGTCGCCGCCGTTGTAGAAGCCGGCGGTGTGGCGGGTGAGGTCACGTATGGTCATCGGTCGGCGAGGAGCAACGGTCTTTATCCCGTTCTTTGCACCTGCGTCCGCGCCCGCAAAAACACGCACGCCGGCCAACTCCGGGATGTAATTGGCCACGGGATCGTCCAGTTTGAACAACCCTTTTTCGTACAACTGCATCAACGCAGTTCCGGTCAGTGGCTTGGTCATCGAATAGATCTGGACAATGGTGTTACGGTCCATCGGGATTTGCCCTTCGACGTTGGCAAAGCCTTCGGCATTGAAGTACACCTCTTCGCCTTTTTCGTAGACCAGGGCGGAGATGCCGGCTACGCCACCGGGGGCAGCGAAGGCCTCCAGGGTGCTGTCCAGCCGCGCCCTTGCCGCAGCATTAATTACCGGCTGACGAACCCAGCTCTTTTTTGCCAGGGCCATCGTTTTGCGGATGCCCTCAGGAGACGGCAGGTTGTCGCCTTCGTACTCGATGCCTATCCAGCCATTATAGTCCGTGGCGTGGAGGATGTCGAAGAATATCCCGAAGTCCATATCGGGTTCATTGCCCTCCGCATCGAAGTTGAAGGCCTTCGCACTCATGCCCTGGGCGTAAGGCATCAGTTCCAGGAAGCCCTGGTAGCGGTCGTAGCGTTCGGTGCAGGGCGCGCCCCATATTTGGCCGTTTTCGCGGGCGACGCACCAGTTGTCGAAGTCGGCCAGACCGCCGACGTTGTAGGGACGCAATTGTTCCAGCAAATCCGCCAGCCACGCCCCATTGTTAGAAATCCCGCCGTGGTTCTCGATGATGATCTGGATGTTATCCTTTTGTGCCTCTCTGGCCAGTTCGCCGATGGATGCCACACAGGCGGCTTTGATCTCTTCCGGCGTGCCGTCGCCATGGGCGTTTACCCGGATGGTTGGGCAGCCGATGCGTTTGGCGGCCTTCACCCATTTCAGGTGCTCCGCTACGGAGGCTTTTCGCGCCTCGGGGTCGGAGGCCCCAAGGTTCCCGGCCCGGTCGACGAGGATCATTACATTTTCAATGCCGACGGCAGCGGAGGCCGCCTTCAGGCTGTCCAGGAAGGCAGTGTCTTCCACCTTGTCCTGAAAGAATTGGCTGACGTAGTCGACGCCGTCGAAGCCCAGTTCATCGGCTGCCTCGATGAAATCGAGGGTGGTCATTTTTCCGGCGAAATGTTCTCGGTTGAAGGACCATTGGCCTAGGGAGTACTTGGGATTATCTTGGCCTTTTGCGGTTATAGCTTTGGCCTCCGCTGCTTCGGGGGCTTCGGGGGTGGTACAGGTTAGTAGGGTGCAGGATAGTAGTAGGGGGAGGAGGCGGTAGAGTGGATGCATGGTTCAATTTATGAAAAAGCCAGGGATATCAGCTTGATTTGGGCGGGGACGCAGGTGCAAGATGTGGATAAAAGCAAGAAATCACCCTTCTTGTCCCCTAGCAAACGTCCAGCTACGTCATAAGTGTGTAAACACCAACTTCACCAACCACCATCATCATTTGCTTATGGGGGATGGAGATTACGGTAGGTCAGTAGTTCGAATCGCAGCTTAGAACGGATTACACTGATGAACGCAGATGGG
>JBGCFZ010000310.1:0-9429 GCA_045110355.1 Lewinella sp.
GGAGGCCGGCGACGGCGGAGCCGGCGGAGTAACCGAGGAGGAGGCCTTCCTCGCGCGCCAGGCGGCGCGCCATCACGGCGCCGTCCTTATCCGTCACCTTCTCAAAGTGATCGATGACGCCAAAATCGACGTTCTTTGGCAGGATGTCTTCACCAATACCTTCGGTGATGTAAGGATAAATCTCTTTTTCGTCGAATTCTCCCGTTTCATGGTATTTCTTGAAGACGGAGCCGTAGGTATCTACGCCCCATATCTTAACGTTGGGGTTCTGCTCCTTGAGGTATTTGCCCGTACCGGAGATGGTTCCGCCGGTGCCGACACCAACGATCATGTGGGTAAGCTGGCCATCTGTTTGTTTCCAGATTTCCGGACCGGTGCTCTCGTAGTGGGCCTTACGGTTGCTGAGGTTGTCGTACTGATTGAACCAGAAGCTATTGGGAATTTCCTTGCTGAGTCGCTCGGCCACAGAGTAGTAGCTACGGGGGTCTTCGGGCGTTACGTTGGTGGGGCAAACGATGACTTCGGCCCCCATGGCACGGAGGATGTCAAATTTCTCCTTACTCTGCTTATCGGAGGTCGTAAAGATGCAACGGTAGCCCTTTACGCAACCGGCCAACGCCAGGCCCATGCCCGTATTTCCACTGGTACACTCAATGATGGTCCCCCCTGGCTTGAGGCGGCCATCAGCCTCGGCGTCTTCTACCATCTTTAGGCCCATCCGGTCCTTAATGGAGTGGCCAGGGTTGAAGGTTTCCACCTTCATCAACACCCGGCAAGGGAGGCCTTTAACGACTTTATGCAGCTCCACCATCGGTGTATTACCGATGGTTTCGAGGATATTATTCTTGATGTCCATTTGATCTTGGTTGGTTGGGCGGCGCGAAGGTACGAAGGAAAGATAGGAAAGGTAGTCTGCCTTTCTTCCCTTGCTCCTTCTACCCTTACTCTGGCACCTGCGTCCGCGCCTGATTTTCCGCATTCTCCACCAATAAATAAGTCTAAACAAGAAAAAAAGTCTTTGCTTAGGGTAAGATTCCACTTTATAAACGATCTTCCAGTAGACTTTCACCGCTAAATCATCCCGATTATGCAGCATATGTACCGTTACACGCTCACTACACTATTATTTTTTATCAGCCTGCTCTCTCTCCAGGCACAAGAAACCTTACCACTTGATTCCATCTGCCTTACGGCGGGCGGACCCGGCTTCAACATCGTTACCGACGATTTTCCCGCCGGTGGCGAATACATTGTTCAAATAGAGCAAGGCTCGGAATGTGTTCGACTAGACCCCCGGGGGTTACTGACCATTCCCGCAGACGCTTCAGTGGAGATGTGCTGCGGCTTTCAGGGCCGCCTGATTGCCTTTATCACCATCTTTCGCTCTGACGGATCAAGTGAAACCTTCAAACAAGATGTTGATTTGACCATCAAATGTCCGAAGCCAGATTGTGGCTTAGTAGACCTGGATGAGATTCCTCAGCCCGACCCCACCCAGAACCCCGATGAACCGCAGGACGTTCCCTGCATCAGCGCCTGTGAAAACAGCACGGCCACCTACCTGTTCAGTGAAAACATGGCCCTTACCTACGTATGGCAGGCCACCAATGGCACGGTTGATGAGCTGCCCGGGCTGCCCGGCCAGATTCAGGTTAGCTGGGGCTCCCTTGGGCCAGCCAGCCTCTCGGTGGAAGTATTTGATGCCAACGGCACCTTGCTCAGCACCCGCAGCTACTGCGTGACCCTGACCGAAGCGCCCATTGCGGACTTTTCAGCTTCCAGCGTTGCCTGTCTTGACCAGGCCGTTTACTTCACCAATACGTCTACGGGAGCAGCTGCTTCTTACGACTGGGATTTCGGCGACGGCAACACAGCACACACTCCGGCCATGACGACCGTTTCGAACACCTATGACACCCCTGGCACTTACACCGTAACGATGGTGGCCACCTCCAACGGCGGCCTTAACCCCGACGGCACCCAAGCTTGTTGTTGCGTCGACTCCGTCAGCTATGACATTGTTATTGACCCGGACCCCGGTCCCGGCATCTTCTGGATTTCAACCTTGTGTGAAGGCGACACCAGCAAATACTGGACGGATGCCACTGGATGTATTGATGTCCTCTGGGAAATCAGCGCCAATGGCACCATCACTTCCGACCCGACCCAGGACACCATCATGGTTATTTGGGGCAGCGGCCCTTCCGGAACGCTCGAACTCAGCGTCAACGACTGTGATTCTACCTATTGCCCCGTCCCTTCGGTAGCCGTAGTGCCGATCATCTCCACCACGGGTGTCATCAGTGGCCCCACCGAAGTTTGTGGCGGAGAAACGGCCAACTACGAATTGCCCAAGTGGCTAACCACCGAATACAGCTGGACGCTGCCCGACGGCGGGTCGTTCAATGGCCCTAATACTGGCCACGGCACCAGCATCACCTGGCCCACCACACCCGGCACCTACACAATTGATGTCACCTACGGCAGTGCCTTCCTGGCGGGGCTGCCCGGCCACGACGGCGACGATTGTTATGGAACCGCCACTTTGGAGGTTACCGTCCTTGGGAATTTCACGATCTCCGCCACACCGAACCCGGTCTGCGTAGACGACAACACCTTCTTTAACGCGTTTAGCGACATCGGAGCAACGACTTACGACTGGTCCATCGTCGGGTTTCCTGCCTTCGATGCAGCAAGCCAGTCCAATTATAACGTCAACTGGCCCGACCTCCCCGGCCCCGGCGTTTATACCATTGTTGCCGAGGTCGTCAACCCTGGTGATTATTGCATTGCCGTAAAGAGCATTACTGTGGTGGTAAAAGATGCCGTAGATCCGGTCATTGTTGGCCCCCTCGATTACTGCCAGGGCGAACCCGTGATTTACTCCATTCTGAGTCCGACCCCTGGTTACACATACACCTGGGCGGTATCCGCAGGAGATGGCTCCGTTACGCTCGGGCAAGGAGGTCCTACCGCTACCATCGTATTTACCGATGCTGCCGCTACGGTGAGTGTGTTTGGTCAGGACAGCCAGGCACCTGGCTGTATTTCTCAGACGATCTCACTGAATGCAGAAGAGATTGTGTTTGAGAACCCGCTGGTGATTACCGGCCCACCGGCTTGTACGAATAGCCTGGCCGACTACACCTTCGGACCGGCACAGCACCCGAACGCGACCTACGCCTGGTCCATCCTTCCCGAAACTGCGGGTAGTGTAATTGCCGGAGCCGACGAAACCATTGCCACCGTACAGTGGAACGATGACCCTGGAACCGTTTTTGTACGGGTCGATATTTCCTTATGTGGCAACACCATTTTTGACACCCTGGAACTTGAGCTCAATGCTCCGATTGAACCCGTTATTACCCAGATGGGTGACTTGTGTCCGGGAGGAAGTGCCATGTTGTTCATTGACAGTACACAGTTCACGACCATCGATTGGGATTTGGGCGGGAACGCAGGTGCAGTGTGGGGACCAAATGCAGGCAAGATCACCATCTTCGAAGAAGGAAGCTACGTGGTCAATACTGTCGACGTCAACGGTTGTCCGGGCGTAGCCCGGATCCGGGTGGAAGACGTTCCCGGGCCTGACATCACCATCACGACCGATAGCGTCCGCCAGATTTGTGTCAACAGTTCCCCCTACCCCAACAACCCCATTCTGGAAGCCACCACCGCCCCCGGCAATACCATCGAGTGGTTCTGCGGAGGCGATAGCCAGGGGCCGGCAAGCATTGGCAATACGACCTTTACCCACGTGTGGACCACCACACCCGGCACCTTCACCTATTTCGCCCGGGTAGAAGACCCGATAACGGGTTGTACGGAAGACTCGGACCCGCTCTTTATCCGGCAAATTGTTTGCTGTGATACGCCCTACGTATCGGATCCGATTTCTCAAATCCACACCTTCGATGCCACCCGGCAGTCGCCAAATTGTGACCTCGTTGATCTGGTAGCCACCTTTAGCCAGGACAGCGTTGTCGGGCACGGGTTCAACTGGAACTTTCTCGGGGCACAAATCATTTCCGTCGGCGGTACGGATGGCCGGGACTCCATGACCATCCGTTTACCGGGCGTAGGTTGTTACTTCATCAACCACACCATCGACGTTTGGGCATTCGAATACGATACCACCTTTACCATCAACCCCTTCACCGGCCTGATGGAGGTAGATGAAATAACTAAGGTAGACTCCATCCGGTGTGGGGAAACGCTGACCGAGCGGGTCTGCAACCCACTTTTTGCTGACTTCGATAAAAGCGAGGAGTGTGGTGTTGTCACCTTCACCGACGAGAGTGAATTCGACCTGCCCACTCCGGCACCGACCATCACCTACACCTGGGATTTCGGAGACGGTAGCCTGCCAAGTTCCGACGTTAACCCAGTTCACGAATATGGCAATAACGGAACCTATACCGTAACGTTGACCATTACGGATGGCGACTGTGTATCCACCGCCACCATGACCGTAGAAGTAACCGACCTGCCGGATTCCGATTTCACGGTTTCCCCGAACCCCGTTTGCTACGGCCAACCCGCTACCTTTACCGGTACGGGTACCAACGTGATCGAGTGGGAGTGGGACTTTGACGATGGTGCCAGCTTTAACGGGAACGGCCCGCAGCATACCTTCCTGCCATCCGGAGGATCCGGAAGTTTCGACGTTACGCTGATTACAACGAACCGTGCCGGTTGTATGGACACCATAACTAAGACCATTGACGTCTTCGCTACCCCACTCCTCGACACCATTGAGGCTTCTCCCGGATTTATCATCTGTGACGGAGAATCGACCACACTATCGGTGGACAATATTCCTGGCCTGACTTACGAATGGTCAACAAATGAGACCACCTCATCTATAGTTGTATCCACTGCCGGCACCTATGACGTTACGATCACTAACGCTGATGGCTGTTCGCAAGTCATCGCACCGGTAGAAGTTCAACTCATTCCGCTGCCCGACGCGTCCTGGATTGGTAATCCATTCATTTGCGATAATGGTTCGACCAAACTGACCGCCCTGGCGGGCGGTGGTCACTCCTTCTCATGGGAGAACCAAACGACTGGTGTAACCACGACGGGAATGATGTATACTGTGCCTTTCTCCTTTGGTAATACCTTCCAGGAGATTCTGCTTAAGGTAACTAACGATGCTTACGGATGTACCTCCGAAGTGGTCATCACCGTTGAGCAGGCAGCAAGCCCCATACCCGATGCCCAGATTACCGCAGGTGGCCCTTGTGAAGGCGACGGCAGCCTCATTGAGGTCGTCAACCCGCAGGCAGACGTGACCTATACTTGGAACACCGGCGAAGAAGGTCTCAGTATTTTCACTTACGCTGCCGGCACATATACCGTGGTGGCAACGGACGTGCGCACGGGCTGTGTGGGTACCGACCAGGTAACCATTCATCCGTTGCCGGACATCTGTATCGTACCGACCGGATGCTACGAAACCTGTGCGCCGGATACTCTCTATGCGCCATTGGGTGATTACAGCTACGCCTGGTTCGAGAACGGGATGTTGGTCGGCACCGGAGACTTCCTGATCGTTGATGAATCAGCTTCCTATAGTGTAACGGTGATCGATAACGTCACGGGCTGTACCAGTATTTCGGACAGTCTGTACCTGGAAGTCATCGACTGTGATGATCCGCCAAAGGGGGACTGTGACGACATTACCACCCGCCTACGTCCGTCCGACGATGATAACAGCATTGGTGATTGCTGCTACGAGCTTTACTACGATGGCCTGCCTGATAATGTCTATTATATTCAGGTCAGCAGTCCGGATGCCGACCTTCCCCTGGTTCCTGGAAGTGAAAATCCGATCTTCGGACATGCGGAAAATGATTTCACAAACTCCTTCCAACTGGCGATAGACATGGGAGCAACCACGCCGGTTCCTTCCAGTATGACCACTACGCCCGCGGTGACATTCTGCCCCGTTGACGCGACGACCTCTCCGCAACAGATCATTATAGATTACTATGGTGCCAACCAGCAAGTTATTTGTAGCGATACCCTTTACACCGAATGTGACATTGAGCCGGACTGTGTATACATAAGTACTGATTCTTTGTACTGTGCAGACGACGGAACGCTCATCTTCGACATTACCGTCTGTAATCCATCTGACGCAGACTTCTCCGTCGGTCACGTTCAAATAATCCCTGGCTCTCCGGAAGCAATTGCGGCTGGACTACCTCCCGGCTTTGATTTGATCCCTGCCCTGGCACCAGGTGATTGCCGTACGATTTCGACTTCTTTACCGGCACTCACCCCGGGTGAGGTTTTTGCTTACACGATCGTTGGCCACTCCACCAATCCAGCGACGGACCCAAGCGCTTTGTGCTGTTCCGATCCGGTGTTCTCGTACAGTGAGTTGATTATTCCTGACTGCGACCCTTGTGACAATGTGGGCGTGCAGGGAGTACGGCCCCAAGGAGACGATTGCTGCTACGATATCTTCCTATTCAACAACGCCCCCGCCCCTTTCTCTTTCGACGGTGTTGACCTTTGTCTGCTGAATGGTAGCGGAACCCTGGTCACGTATTCTTCTATCGGCGATCAGTTGGTAGGTACGATTGGCCCTGGTGGACAAACGGCCTCTATCGTTACTGTAGACGGAACGGACCTACCAAGTGGCGTCTTTGCCTTACCCACAATTTGCCTGGAAGGAAGTGAGAACTTCATCAACGAAATTGAGGTCAAATGGCTGAGTGAAGGCGGAGTGGTTTGTCGGGACACCATCCAGGTGAAGTGTGATCCACCTTGTGGTTACCTGGATGAACTGGAAGTTTTCTGTGAGGGTGATGTTTACGTCTGGACAGGTACCATTACCAATACTTCACCGTTCCAGATGTCTGAAGCCTATATCGACTTCGACGACTTCCAGGGGCTGGACGCCTACAATACGACCATCGTATTCGGCACTCCTTTGAATACTGGAGATTCTCAAAATATTACCATCTTCATTGGTTCGCCCGCCGGACCGGGAGACAAGGTATCGTTTACGGTAACCCTGCATGAGACCGGCTCCGATGATCATCACCTTAATTGTTGCCAGTTCGAGGCTTGTATTGAGCTGCCCGACTGTAAAATTGAGGAGTGTTCGTGTGAAAACGAAGACGAATTCATCGCTGACGTAAACATGGGCTTCGACACCATTCCGCTGCCAAGCATTGATCCGCTTGCCTACCAGTTTGACCCAAGAGCTGACTTTACCGGATGTGACTCCATCGTTTGGCTTGTCCGCCTCCTTACTCCGAGCAGGCCGTGGCAAGTGGTCGGTGACGATATAGTACAAGCCTACACCTTCCCTGCTCCGGGTCGTTACCAGGTTTGGATGCGCGTTTTCCGAATTGATGAAGAAGGCAAAGTTTGTATAACACGAAACTCCTTCATTACGTACAATATCGGCACCGGGTTACCCAGCATCGATGCAGAGGATCAAAACATCACCATGGAGTCCTTCCATATAGCGCTGTTCCCCAATCCTGCGGATGAGGTGATTCAGGTGCTCTTACCCGGCGGTACTACCCAGGGTAGTGAAGTGAATATGAGCCTCTACGATTTCCGGGGCAGGATGACCAAGACCTACAGTTGGGACAACGTCGCTCCTAGTGAGCAACAGGTCTTCCGAATCAGGGTTAGTGATCTTCCCTCTGGTGTTTATGTCCTACGGGGCACAAGTACGGAAGGCCAGGCCTGGAGTCGTCGCTTCGTGAGACGGTAAAAGCAATTTGAGACTGCCATTATTTTCATCAACTCTGTTAGGAGGTCGCTTTCGGGCGGCCTCCTTTTTGTTTTGGGCGGGCGGGGCCGCAGGTGCTGCTCCATTACCCCTTCCCTTGCACCTGCGGCCGCGCCGAAAAAGTATCGAGCACCGTAACCAACATCAGGTAGGCGATACTGGCAATGGCGCCCCAGTACCCCCAGGCGGTCACCTCGGGAAAATACCAAACGTTGGCTACCGCAGTGGCAATGAACACGACCACCGCCACCAAGGTAGCCGCCCACCAGCGTCCACCACGGCTGGGATATGGTACCATAATGGGTACAAAATGCAGGATGCTCAAGGCGCCCACCAGAGCCAGAGTGATTGGCCAAGACATGGACGGCGCCACAAAAATGAAGACATAGACCACCATGTTCCAGAGTACAGGAAAGCCGATAAAATGCTTTCCATCTTCGCTCACCATGCCCTCTAAACCATAATAAATCGCTGCAGAAAGCAGCATCGCAAAGGCACCTGCATACCTGGCCCATTCGGGCATATCAACCGCCACAAAGAAGAGGTAAGCCGGTAGAATAGCGTAGGTAAAAAAGTCGATGACGTAGTCGATCGTCTTGCCATCTACGTGGGGAAGCACCTCTTTCACCTTTGCCATCCGGGCAAAAGTGCCGTCAACCCCGTCGATGACTAAGGTGGTCAGCATCCAGCACATGGCCATCCGATAATCGCCGTCGATGGCGGCCAGCAGGCCCATGAACCCGACGAGGAGACCGGAGGCGGTGAATAGGTGGACGGACCAGGCGGCAATGCTACGCATCATAGTCAGGGAGTCAATTAGTCAGAGAGTCAATCAGTCAAAGAGTCAATCAGTCAGAGAGTCGGTTTGTCTCTGACGGTTGGGAAGGTAAGCAATGATAATTTAGGGTCGAATCTCCAATCTGATACACACACGCTTAGATAGGTGTGCATAACAAATTGCACGAGCCAGCTAAAAAGAGGCACGAGCCTTACCTGCGTTAAAACGCAGGCCTATGCTACAAAGCTCTAACGAGCTGCGACAATGCTCGCTAGCGCTCGTGACGGCTATCGCCGTTTGAAATAGCTGACTTGCACCTTCATTTGTTCAATTTGTTATGCACACCTTAAATAGTCCAGTTGCCAAACCTTAATAAAAAATATCATCTTTACGCCCCCCTGACTCCCTGACTCTCTGACTACTTACCCATGAAGCCACTTCTCCTCCTCCTGGCCCTACTAACCGCCGCCGCCGGCTACCTCTGGCTAACCGGCGAAAACGTCAATTGGCCAGCCTTCGCCAGCATGTCGGCCTTCTATGCGGTGGTATACTACGTAGGTGCTAAAGCTGCGGACAAAAAGAAGGCGGAGGAGAACGACGCTGATGGGCTGATGCTGGCTGGTCGTAACCTACCGGTATGGATTGCCATCTTCACCATGAGTGCTACCTGGGTTGGTGGAGGTTTCATCAACGGTACCGCTGAATACACCGCCACGCAGGGTCTGGTGTGGGTACAAGCTCCCTGGGGCTATGCCCTATCATTGGTCATTGGGGGCTTGTTTTTTGCCCGGACGATGCGCCGCAGGCGCTACCGTACCATGCTTGACCCACTGGAGGAGCGGTACGGCAAGCGCATGACGGCCGTGTTGTTTTTACCGGCCTTAACCGG
>JBGCFZ010000311.1:0-4940 GCA_045110355.1 Lewinella sp.
ACCGCAAAACGCTTACGGGCCGGCATGCCTGCCTCTTGCATCATCTCCTTGTTTTTGGCCATGGCCATCGTAGCATCCATCCCGAGTGCTTCGGGACTCATCCAGGGTTCAATCCGGCTACCGCCCCAGCTGGAGTGCAGCAGGCCAATGGGGACGTCTACATCTTCACGCAGGTAGTGGGCAAAGTAGCTGCCTACGCCGCTGAATTTACCGATATCATCCGCACTACCGACGATCCAATTTTCGCTGTAATTTTCGTCAACATCAAGGTGCTGCCTCGGCTTACTGTCGTAGGTTTTTTTCACCTTTAGTTCCCGAATCATCGGGTCGGCAATGGCCCGGGCGCGGCTGCCGTCGGCATCTGATTGCCGTAATTGCCATTCCATATTGGACTGCCCGGAGAGCAAATAAACGTCTCCGAAATAAATGTCGGTCAACAAAATAGATTCCCTGCCAGACAAAACCGAAAGCCGGTGCGGGCCGCCTGCGCCAGTGGGTGGCAGCGACACTCGCCAGCGGCCTTGCTTGTCCGCTTTGACCGATAGCTTTTGCTCACCGAACAGTACTTTGACCGTCCGACCGGGCTTCGCCCAGCCCCAGACCGGATGGTCAACGTTGCGTTGCAGCACGGCGTGATTGGTGAAAGACTCGAACAACTGGAGGTCCTGAGCAGATAAAGTGGTAAGGGAAAAAAGGAGAAAGGAAAGGACAAACAAGGTGGTACGCATGGATTTGGCTTTTAGTAAGGTGAATATGCGAAAAATTGTGATAGGAGTAATTGCGAAACAGCTTCAAGCACTTTTTAGGCGCGGCCGCCGGTGCAAAGAGGGGTAGGTAGAGCAGGGTTTGGAAACTCAGAACGATCTGTTGCTCCATTGATTGCTTCTTCAATCCGCCTCTTTGCACCTGCGGCCGCGCCTGACAATCTGTAATGCTATACGTACAAGCATCCCGCAGGCATCCGTACAGGAAAGTTTTTAATTCGGGCAATTCGTTACGCACACCCGCCCCTAGGATCGGCCGCTCAAAGAACCATTTATCCTACGCTCCGCTCCGGAAATGGCCGCTTTGAGCACCTACACGTATGTTTTAGGGTCTCAAAGCGGCTTCAGGCATGGAGCCGAAGGCGGAATCCCTGAAGTTCTTTGAGCACCCGGTGACCTTGCGATTGCCCTGCTCCCGCCCCCCTAATCGCTAACTATAAGTTTCCCGCTTCTTACTTTTGCGGTCCAATACCTCAACCGACCCAGCGGTTAAGTCATCTTTGCTGCAGGTCTTCTTTCATTTTTCAATCTACCAACATGTCAGCACTCCGAGCCATTGGCCCCATCGACGGCCGCTACGCCGCCAAAACCAAGGAACTTCAGGAGTATTTCAGTGAGTTCGCCCTGATCCGTTACCGCGTGCTTGTCGAGGTACGGTACCTCCAGGCATTGCATCAACTAGGGTTGCCCCAATTGCAACATTTTTCCAGTGCTCAGATGGATGACCTCAACAAAATGGTCCACAATTTTTCGGATGCAGACGCCGAGGAAATCAAAACCACGGAACGCACCACCAACCACGACGTCAAGGCCGTAGAATATTTCGTAAAGGCCCGCATGACCGAAGCCGGGATGGAAGACGTCCTCGAATTTGTCCACTTCGGGCTGACCAGCCAGGACATCAACAATACGGCCATCCCGCTTACCATCAAAGATGCGTTGGACGAGGTGATCTGTCCCGCACTGGAAGACCTCGTCAGCCTGGTGGATCGCCACGCCATGGAATGGGCGGAGGTCCCCATGTTGGCCAAGACTCATGGCCAACCTGCTTCCCCTACCCTGTTGGGCAAAGAATTCAGCGTATGGACACACCGGCTGCGCGAGCAGCTCCGCCAGTTGCAGGAAGTGCCGATCCCCGCCAAATTCGGCGGCGCCACCGGTAATATGAACGCCCACTACGTCACCTTCCCCAGTTACGACTGGCATGCTTTTGCCGACGAGTTCGTCAGCCAAAACCTTGGCCTCAAACGGTCTTATCCGACCACTCAGATAGAACACTACGACAACCTCGGTGCCATCTTCCACGCCCTCAACCGCATCAGCACCATTCTCATCGATATGTGTCGAGACATTTGGCAGTACATTTCTATGGAGTACTTCCGGCAGAAGACCATCGCAGGAGAGATCGGCAGTTCGGCCATGCCCCACAAAGTCAATCCCATCGATTTTGAAAATGCGGAGGGTAACCTTGGCATCGCCCGCGCGTTGTTCACGCACCTGGCCGACAAGCTCCCCATTAGCCGCTTGCAGCGGGATCTGACCGACAGCACCGTGCTGCGCAACGTCGGTCTGCCGATGGCCCACATCCTGTTGGCCGTCAAAGCCATTGACAAAGGCTTCAGCAAGCTCCTCCTGAACCAGGAGAAACTTGCTGCTGACCTGGAAGCCAACTGGATCGTCTGCGCTGAGGCCATTCAGAATGTTCTTCGCCGGGAAGGCTACCCCAAACCCTACGAAGCGCTGAAGGAACTTACCCGCGGACGAACGCATTTCAACGAGGAGATCCTCCATGAATTTATCGACGGACTTAAGGTCAGTGATGCCATCAAGGCGGAGTTGAAGTTGATCCGGCCGGAGACTTATGTGGGGCGGTTTTAGGGCTAGTACAGTGTAAACTAAATTTTTGCATGCAGGGGCCGGGCTTGCCCCGGCCCTCTGCGTATGGAAGAATCGTTTTTTTCGTTCGCTCAGCGAACGAAAAGGAGCGTTTTATGGGGCAGCCGATACGGGTGGAGGCAAGCCCCACCCGTACGGAGAAATACCATAAAACTTAGTTTACACTGCACTAGCGCTCCGACTACTTATTACCCACTACTTACTACCTACTAATATGCTTTACGATCAAATTCAGGAAACCGTTGCCTTTATCCGTCAACGTGCAAAGACCCAGCCTAAACTCGGTATAATCCTTGGTACGGGCCTGAGTTCAATGGCCGAAGACATTGTGGTAGAACGTGAATTTGTCTACGGTCTCCTCCCCTATTTCTGTGCCGCCACCGTTGACTCTCACCGAGGCAAGCTCATTCTCGGAACCCTACACGGCGTTCCCATTGTTGCGATGGCTGGCCGGCTGCACTTTTACGAGGGCTACTCGATGCAGGAACTCACCTTCCCTGTGCGCGTACTCGCTGCACTTGGCATCGAACATCTGATCATTTCAAATGCCAGTGGTTCGGTCAATGCCGACATCAACACCGGAGATCTCATCTTCATCCGCGATCACATCAACATGCAGCCCGACAATCCGCTGCGCGGCGCAAATGACCCCCGCCTCGGCCCCCGTTTCCCAGACATGTTAAACGCCTACGACAGTAAACTCAACGCCTGGGCCATCGAACAAGCCGCCGACCACGGCATCACGGCCCACGAAGGTGTTTACCTAGCCCTTCCCGGCCCCAACCTCGAAACACCAGCAGAATACCGAATGGCTAACGTCATCGGTGCCGACTGCATCGGCATGTCTACCGTACCCGAAGTCCTAGTGGCACGCCACGCGGGCCTGCCCGTTTTTGTTATCTCTGTCGTTTCCAATAAGTGCTACCCCATCGCCGAAATTCAACCGACTACGGTGGACGACGTGATCGCTACCGTCCAAGCAGTGGAGCCTAAGCTTAGGGGCTTGATGAAGGATGTGGTGCAGCGGTTAGGGTAGTTTTTCAGGGGCTTATACCTATCGGAAACCTTACCATATGCTACTCAATATTAATTTTTCGTGGGTACTACTATTGATTTCCTTGCCGAATATCAGCTTTGGTCAGGTTTATGACTGCCCCTTGGTTTCTATTGACAGTGATAATAATTTTCAGCAAACGTCCATCCGGTTTCAACAAGAGACCGGGGAATCTGTAACCGTTAATTTACATTCAAACAATCCATACAACGAGCTATCAATACCGTTCGCAGAAAAGGGCGATGCTTACAATATGTCTATCTACGACCTGTCTACCTACTCAGACAGCATCAAGAGAAGCGTTCTTTACAATGTGTTTCCTTACCAAGAGCCGAATATCGACATCTCAGCAATTAACAGCATGGCAAGCGTACAGCTAAACAATGAATGTACGGTCCATCTAAATTATACTGTTCTTGGGTTCGGCGAAGGCGAAGAGATTTTAGCCGTCTCCAGCACCAGCCTAATTTATGATTCTTCGGGCAATTTAATTGGTGTAGTCAATGGTCAGGATTGGGGAAATGTTCAATGTGAGATTTCTAAAGATGCAAGTCTTATGATATGCTCTTCAGGGTTTAGCTTCACTAGAGAACAAGAAGGAGGTGGCACCTTAAGAATTATTGAAATTAAAGAAAACAAAACCCTGTATGAGGTCGATTTTAGTGCAAACGAGCACCTTTCCGCAGTAGGGCGAGTTCGGGACTCAGATATTTACATTTGTACCATTGAGAAAAGGCCCTTGCAATGGACGCCGACAGAAGATAACACAACGTTAATCTTCACTCCCAGTGAAAGGACAATCCGGAAGTATAGTTTCACAGACTATTGTTATACCCTTGGCTTTTGGCCAATTGGGGTTGTCGCCTACTTGGATGAAAAAAGAGAGAAGAAAATAAATGTTAGATGGGAGACATTGCCAATTATTGGAAAATTTTAAACGGTCTCCAAGCCAGCCTAAAGGCAGGGTAACCAATCTACCTCCCCAAATGCACCAGCAATACTGAAACGTCCGCAGGCGAAACACCAGAAATTCGACTAGCCTGCCCAATAGTCCTCGGCTGCAGCTCGCTGAGTTTCTGTCGGGCCTCCATGCTCAGGCTGGTAAGCTGGTTGTAATCAAAATCAGCGTGTAGCTTGATGCCTTCCAGTCGGCTGGTTTTTTCTACCGCAGCTCTTTCCCGTTCAATATATCCTTCGTACTTCATCGTCACCTCGGCGAGGTTGAT
>JBGCFZ010000312.1:0-5893 GCA_045110355.1 Lewinella sp.
CAGGGCGAGGAACAAAAGAAATTGGATGTTTTCGCCAACGAAGCGTTCATCAATACGCTAACGAACCGCGACATAGTTTGTGGAATCGTTTCGGAGGAAAATGACGAGATGATTTCCATTTCTGGGGCGGACAATCGTAACCGTAATAAGTACGTGGTCGTCATGGATCCGCTGGACGGGAGTTCGAATATTGACGTGAACATCACCGTTGGTACCATCTTCGGTATCTACCGGCGCACCTCTCCCATTGGGACGCCCGTAACTGTTGAAGATTTTCTACAACCAGGTAACCTTCAGGTTGCTGCGGGCTTCATCGCTTATGGTACCTCCACAATGATGGTTTACACGACCGGAAACGGAGTGAACGGTTTTACCCTGAACCCGGCCATCGGGACTTACTACCTTTCTCACCCAAACATCATGTTACCAGAAGCGGGAACCATTTACAGTGTAAACGAAGGCGGCTACGTTCATTTCCCCAAAGGGGTGAAAAACTACATCAAGTATTGCCAGGCGGAACAGGATGACCGGCCGTATACCAGTCGGTACGTTGGCAGTATGGTCGCCGATGTTTGGCGGACGATGCTCTTGGGCGGCATTTATTTCTACCCACCAAGCACCGGTAAGCCTGAAGGCAAACTACGGCTGCTCTACGAATGTAATCCGTTTGCCTTCCTGCTGGAGCAGGCCGGTGGCAGCGCCACCGATGGCTACCAGCGGATTATGGACATCAAACCAACCGATATTCACCAACGAATGCCTTTTTTTGGTGGCTGTAAAGGGATGGTAGAAAAGGCCATGGAGTTTTTGCAGGACGAGTGATCCAACCGGATCGTTTTAAGGTTGGTCTCGTTGTTTTATCTTAGGGCCATTAATTGAGTCTTTCGAACCTTAGGCTGGAAGACCTGCGGGTTATATCACAATAATGGACGCAAGAGTAAGTGAACAAATACGTCAACGTATCGAATCCAATGATCTGGATGGAGCTATTGAGCAATTCAAGGGGGCAGTAGATCGTAAAGGTGGATGGTTAAAGGTCTCGGCTCTGGCCAATCGCCTTAGTCGGATCAAGGAACGGGAGACAATGAACATTGTTAGTGGAGAAGAAGCTAGTCGTGAGCGAAGTAAAATCGTACTGGCTTTACTTTCTTTATTGGAAGAATATGATCAGGGGGGCGTTCCTTTAGGTGGGAAAAATAAGTCATTTCTTTACGTTGGGGGTGGGGTAATACTTTTGTTTCTTATTGGGGCTGGGGCTTATGCTTTGGGCCTCTTTTCTGGTACTTCAGGTGATGGTTGGCGAGCGGACTATGAGATCGTTCGGGAATTCCAGGAAGGTCGTGCAGCAGTATTTAACCAAGCGTGGGGATACGTTGATGACGCAGGTGCCCTACAGGTTCCGCTCCAATACATTGAAGCTGCTGATTTTAACGAAGGCCAGGCTCGCGTAAAAACAGCAGGTGCCTATTTCTTCATTGACAAGGCGGGGAACTGTATCCAAGACTGCGAAAAGAAAGAAGAACCGGGAGACGGCATGAAAGTCGAGTTTAATGGAGACAACAATAAGGCGATTGACGCCCGGGGTGGTAAGGTAATTATTAACGAAGACAAAGAGTGATTGTGCTGAGACAGCTAATGGTAGTGATCCTGTTGTTGTTAACCTCGGGGTTATTTGCACAAGGTGATACTTCTCCGATTATTAATGTATGCGGTAAAAACTATGAAATCACGGGAGATTTTATGACCGTCGTTATCGCCAGGAACATTGTTTTTGGAGAGCCTGAAACCCTGGCGCCTAAGGTGGTGCAGCAAATTAAAAATCGTTACGAAGAAAAAGTAGACAGTTTATTGGCTCGGCGTGATTTATTGGAGCTATCAGATCAAATGGTGCAGGATTCCTTGTCCAGACTAGAGGTTGAGCTTAATGTTGCAGAATATCAGGCAATGGAACTGGCCCGGGAGTTTACTTCGATTGACCTGAAAACAACCTCCTATCTCTACCAGCTGGCCTACTACTTTTATGGGAATGGGCAGTTGGTGGAAGCGCTGGAGGTGATGTCTGACGACGCGCTGGCAAAGATCGAGTTAAATCAGGCGAAGAAGTACGTACTCAAAGCAATGGCGTTGAAGCGTACTGGAGATATAGAAGGGAGTACAAAAACTTTGAAAACCGCCAGTGACCGTTACCCTTGCTATGGAAGTATAGCTGCGTATGGCCGTCAGCTAACGGAAACAAAAGCTTTAGGTTGTGGGATTGTACAATTAAAACAAGCGATTGGATTGGCTGGCAGTCCGGGAGAGCGAAGCCAGGGATACTTGTGGTTGGCTAATGCGTTTCTTTGTGAAGAGGAGGTAGGCCAAGCACACCGCGTGGCGGAGAAGGTTTTATTGATACACGAGCAGTACCGTCTGAATATATCTACGGAGATAGCAGAAGCGCGTTCCATATTAAATCTTCCCGTACTTACCACAAGGCAAAAAGCAGAACAGTACTTATTTGATAACGACTTGGTTCGCTTTGACCAGATTATGAAAAAAGAGGAAGTCAGTAATTATGAATTGCCATTTTCCACGGAAGCCTACCAATTAAAATTATTATACTTAGAGAGGTTAAGGTTGACTGACCCTGCCGCAGCAAAGAAAGCTCAAAAGCTGATCAGGAAGTACTGGAAAACGAATAAGCAGCAATGATTTAGGGGTATCAGGTGGCATTGATTAGAAGTAGTTCAGTTCATTGAGTGTAGTTTTAGTAAACTCAAACCTTACGTGATGAAGTATACCTTACTGTATTGTTTTATTGTCTGCTTAATGGCAACCACGTGTGCTGGGCAAGACTACGTTTACCTGAGTCCCGACGAAGTAGACCATTTGTCGATTATTGGTTCGGACAACGTCGTTATACGGGGGGATGATGTCAGCGTACAGCCGGCATCTATTGCCGAAGAGGTTCGTAAAAGCATTGAGGAAGCCTATCAGGTGAAAGTAGATTCGTTAGATCAACTGTTGGATGCTGCCCAGTTGGACTTATTGAGCCACGAAAGAGAACTGGCCGGGATGTACAAAGAAAAGCAGGCGGCTATCCGAGAGGCTTTTTTGCTAACGGAAGAATTTAAAGCTCTTGACTTGAAGCAGGAAAATGCGATCTATCAACGATTAGAGGCGCTCTTCAAGGCGGGCGACGTAAGCGGTTGCCTGAGCTTGCTATCTGATGAAGTTCTGGAAGCAGCAGATGAAAAAAACGCACGTAACCGGAGGATCAAAGCAAGATTACATTCAGTTAATTTTGAATTCACTAAAGCGGAAGAGAATTTCTTGGCAGCAAGTCGAATTTACCCTACTTATGCTTCCTTCGAGGCGTTAGCAAACTATTATTTGTCTACGGACGAAATGAATAAATTGAAAGGAGCACTTGAACAGGGACGTGCCGTAGTCAATACCACTAGTGAGCGGATTTTTCTGGAAATAGGTTATACCTACTTATATCGGGGAACCGGTGAAAGACTATCAGCTATAGCTAAAATGAAAACTTGTGACAGCCTGGTACAACTGAGTAATCGTTCAATGGTAGAGAAAAAGAAATTCTCCGCCGCTGTATGGTTGGAAAGTGCGGAACTATACAATTTATTTCCTGGTAAACAACGGCAAGCCTTGAATCTGGCTAAAAAAAGTAGGAATATATACAAGGATTTAACCAAGGAACATCCTGAAAGTATTGTTGGGTTCATTAGTGCGATGCATGTTCAAGGGAAGATATTTTGGGGCATTCGGAATACTGAAGATGCTTACTTGGTTGAGATGCTAGCGCTGAATACGCTGGATGAATATGAGCAAAAACTAATGGACAATAGCGGTTATCAAACGCTCTACCTTGATGTTTTACTGATGATCGCAAGCATTCAAACCGCCAGAGGTAAACATGAGGACGCTAGCCTGCACGTTGATAGGGCATTAAGGAGAGTGGATAGTTTATACCAAAAGCATCCAGGCCTGGCACTACTCTCCAGAATTGCTACTACAAAATATAATAAAGCTAACCATCGACTGAAGGCAAAAGCTTATGAGGAAGCCATTACGACTTACAATGAGGCGGAAGATGATTTTCAGCAGATACTTGCTGTAGATTCTGCGGGCATGAATAAGTTTGACTTTCTCGGCAAGCTGTATAATAACCGGGGCAAATGCTACGAATACCTGAAAAACGAAGCCGCCGCCCGAAAGAATTACCAGCAAGCACATGACTTTTTTAGTGCACGCCTTACGCCCAATGGAAAGAGCATGTACGACGATAATTCCTTCAACGCCATTATGAATCTGGCGGATGGTTACTTCCGTACAGAGGAGTTTGAGGAAGCTGCCGTCCACTACAAAAAAAGTCTATTACAGATTTCTTTGTTGTATCAAACCGAGCCGGGGTATTGGCAGGGTATTTACATGAAACACATTCTGCAGGCGGGAAAGGCCCATTTTGAAGTCTTCAAAATAAAGAAAAAGTGCCGTGACTTCATCGAAAGTTACCGGCACCTGCAAAGTGCTGAGAGCTTGATGGGTAAGTTGGCGCAAAACGATGAAACTACAGCATTTAAAGCTGATGTTAAGACTACTAAGAAAGTTTTGCTAAGTCATACCCCGGTTTTCCTGGAGCAGGCCGCCTACGTTGAGACTGAATTTCTGGACCGTCTTATATTAAAGGAAGAGTTAGAATCGTCGGAAAGTTACCAGCAAATGAGGAGGGCCTACGAAGGCTTTTCACATACGGCCATGGATGCAGTTTTGGCAATAAAAAGTCCGTTCTATACCTCCGATTCAGAATATGAGGATGAGGCAAATAGAAAGCTCTATGCATGGTGGTCCTGTAATCTTGCTGCTAGTCATCTGCAATTAGGTGAAAAGGATAAAGCATTGTACGCAGCAGCTTCAGCACTGCGATATTGGGAAAACGACCAGCATAGAATGTTGCTTGCAATCATGCAACTAACTGTGGGGAAACCAAGTGATGCGGTTAAAACCATTAAGACTATGGAGATGAAACCCGCTGAAAGAGCGGTTTTGTTGGAAAAGTCCCTGGAGACGCTGGAAAAGAGCGGTGCGCTTAAAATTGGTGAACTCAGCCTGGAAAAAGTATACAAGAAAATAGGATGACAACTCAGGTGGCTAAATGAAAAAAGGCTATTCCCTGGAAAGGAAACAGCCTGAAAACCACTTAGAGAAAGAAAAGGAGTAAGGGGAGAAGGGATTAAAGGAACAGATCAGTCCTTTTCTCTTCCTCCCTTTTTCCTTTCCCCCTTTTATCTCTTACAACCGGTCCAGGTTAAACCGTTCCACAATATCCATGATCTTATCGGCCAGCTTACGGTCAGAGGAATAGTTGGTTTTAGCCAGGGCGGCGACCCATTGCTGGTAGTTGACCGAATTGTCAGCCAACTCAGGATACCGTTGGTTGAGGCGTTCGGAGTGCGCACGCCAGTTCATCCAGGCATTTTCGTAGTACCCGTTGGCAGTAAAGGTGCCGAAGTGATTATTGTCTCGCTTAGCGGCGGTAGCCTGCCCCGCTTTGCTGTACAGAATAGCCAGGGCCATATTGGCCGGAGCAGGAACGTTGAACTTCACTTCTTCTCCCCTGGCTACGCGTTCGAATCGGTTAACGTAGGCGCGGACGGTGGCCACGTCGAGTGCGTTTACGTCCCAGGCAACGGTGTTGGCTGTAGCAGGTTCGGCTTCAATATTACCTACAGATAGCGGAGAGATACCGGCTGTATTCGTACCGTTTGCTGCCAGCCCTTTGCCCCCAGCTGCAGAATGACGACCTTCTGATTGGCCAATGGCCAGGCCTTCTTTACCCATGCTGAGGGTAAGGTCTACTTGCTTTTGGGTGAAAACAAAAACGACCAGAGCC
>JBGCFZ010000313.1:0-3817 GCA_045110355.1 Lewinella sp.
CAAAAACACCAAAGCATCCAAAAAATTACTCTTACCACTAGCATTAGTACCGATCAGCACCGTCAGCGGGTCCACGTACAGCGTAGCCTCCCCGAAGCTCTTCCAATTTTTAAGCGTGATGGACTTGATCATGGTCAGTTAAGATTCAATGCTTAAAGGTAACGAGAAAGTTCGAGCGGGAGTTGCAGGGATAAAACAAGTAGTTATTTACCGAATAGAATTAGATAAATTTCGGGTAAATCATTTACACCAAGTCCAACGTATCCTCCGCTGCCAAGAATTCATTTACCAGGTCCTTTGCCTCCTCCGGATCATACACATACCCCAGGCAGAGCCGTTGCAGGCCCGTCTGAAAGTTCTCTACTATGTACTCGATGGTTGGTTGCATCGTGGGGTTAGATGCAGGTTTGGGTTAATCCTTACAGTATCATCCGTTTTTTTCATTAATCGATGTAAAGATCGCCCTGAAGTCCAATAAATGCTTCCCGGATATCCGCCGTACTTCCCAATTCTCGTTTGGCATTCGCCAGGGCCTGGTAGCGTAACTCCAATAAAGGCCGTAAGCGTGAATCGTCCAATTCTTTCACCCCGCCTTTAACATACTGGTCGAGGACAAAACGTAAAAATTCTTGCCGTTTAGGATTATAAGCTCCCATGCGTTCCAGCGCACGACTGGCACGGTCCTGACGAGGGACCATCTCTTTGGTAAAGGCAACGTGCGCCAGTACGTCAAATAGATCGGTATTATCACCGCCCACAAGTTTACGCAAGTTACGTAATTGCTCTTCTGCGTAGCCCCGATCCTGCAATTCGTTGAGCAGTTCACGGCGTGTAGCGGGCTGGGCCCAGACGCGTCGAAGATCAGCTTCACTTTTGAAGATCTCTGGAAGCTCGCCGTAGAGCTGTTCCAAGAATTCCCGGGCACTAATGATCTGGCCACCGGGACTATAAAAACTCGTTTCCACCATGGAGTCAATGCGCCGCGCGCGGCCATCTGAAAGGCGAATCTCAATCATCCGATCGGGAGCTTCGCCACACTGGCAAGGATCGTAACCGCAAAGATCACAAGTTTCCGGATCCGGCTCCGGGTGGTCTTCACCGGTATCGCCGCCGGTTTCGTAGGGGCCACGCGGTGGGGGCGGCTCTTCGGGTGTACCGTCCCACTCGGGGTCGTTAAAGTGTTCGTAGGCACCGACGAAGTCATAGATCGTGAAGTAATCCTTACCGTCAAAAAGGCGGGTGCCACGACCGACGATCTGCTTGAATTCGATCATATTGGTCACCGGCCGCATCAGAATGATGTTGCGCACTTCGGGAGCATCCACGCCGGTACTCAGTTTGCGACTGGTGGTCAGGATGGTGGGGATGGTCTTTTCGTCGTTCTGGAAATTACGCAACGCTTTCTCACCCCGCCCACCGTCATCGGCAGTTACCCGCTGACAGTAGAAAGGGTTGTTGCTGTCGGCCACTTGGTTGATGTAGTCGCGGACCTGGGCGGCGTGGTCCTGAATGCGGCAAAAGACCAGGCTTTTTTGGCTTTGGTCGATCATGCCCATGAACTTGTCCACCCGGAATTTTTCGCGGGCGGGGATGTTGATCTCCCGGTTAAAGTCTTTCTCCTCGTAGCGGCGGTTTTCGTCGATCTGCCCGCTGACGATGATGTCGTCGGGGCTGTACTGGTAGTCATCCAGCGTGCTTTTCACACGAGCCAGGCGGAAAGGCGTCAGAAAACCATCGTCTACACCTGAAGCAAGGGAATAGGTATAGAGTGGTTCGCCAAAGTAAGCATAGGTATCGCCGTTCACGTCGCGTTTGGGGGTAGCCGTGAGGCCAAGCTGGACCGAGGGCTCGAAGTAGTCCATGATGGTTCGCCAGCTACTTTCGTCATTGGCACCACCACGGTGGCATTCGTCGATGATGATGAAGTCGAAGAAATCGGGCGGATAGTCGCCAAAGTAGCCCTGGTCTTCCCGGCGGTAAGCCTTCATGGCTGGCGGTGGGTCATTGGCCAGCATTCCGGACAATTGGGGCGGGGTCGCAGGTGCAGGGGAAGCGTAAGGCGCAGAGTTGGTCTGGCCTTGCTCCTCATCCTCTTCTTCTGCACCTGCGTCCGCGCCCGAACCTGCCATGAAGCTCTGGAAGATGGTGAAGAACACCGCGCCATTCGTCGGCACTTTACCCTTCTTGCGGATGTCGGCCGGGGTAATGCGCACTAAGGCATCATCATCAAAAGCGCCAAAAGCGTTAAAGGCCTGATCGGCCAGGATATTGCGGTCGGCCAGGAAGAGAATACGCGGCCGCCGTTGGCCATCGCGCTGCAAATTCCACTTGGCCTGAAACAGCGCCCAGGCAATCTGGAAGGCAACGGCCGTCTTGCCCGTTCCCGTAGCCAGCGTGAGTAAGAGCCGATCTTTCTTCGCCGCAATGGCGTCGAGCGTCCGGCAAATAGCCACATCCTGATAGTAGCGCGGTTGCCAAGTGCCGCCCCGGTCTTCAAAGGGGATGGCACGAAAACGCTCCCGCCACGCGTCAATGTCTTTGGCGAAGGCCTGCACCGGCGAGGGGAAGGTCATTTCCCAAAGTTCGTCCGGCGTGGGGTAGCGATCCACGTCTCCCTCCTCCCCCGTTTCCATGTCCACGCCATAGATGCGTTTGCCATTGGTCGCGTAGGTAAAGCGCACATCGAGCCGCTCAGCATAGTCTTTTGCCTGCGGCAAGCCCTCCGTGTAATAATATTTATCCGCCTTGGCCTCAATGACCGCCATTTTCACGTTGCGGTACGTCAGTACATAATCCGCCTTCAGTGGTTGGGTCCGTTTCCCTCCGCCCAGTATCCGCCCCTGGGTGATGGGCCGTTCGGTCAGGATACGACTCCCCTCCACCACGTTCCAACCAGCTGCTTTTAGGGCGGGGTCGATGAGGTCGTGGCGGGTTTGGGTTTCGTTCATTATGAATAATCCTTAGCCTAAAAGTACGTATTAACCGCAAACTCAAACTGCTCAATAAATATGCGTTTAAACGCAGTAATATTATTCTTCTCGTAAAAGACCAGCATTGCCTTTTTGTAATCAATAGCATCCACCGTCCGGAAGGATATCGGGCAGCAATTATTGGCAATCAAAATAGCATTACTCACGATCCGCGCCGTACGCTTATTCCCGTCCATAAAACCCTGGATATAGGAGATCAGCACCAGAGCGATCAAGGCCTTTTCAAATACGTTTTGCTTAATGTTAATCAATGCACACATATCCCAAAAGGCCTCCTTTATCTGGAATTCATTGTCCAGGGGGCGGTAGTTCGTCCCGGTAATACCCACACGACGGTTCCTGAGGTTGCGGTTGATGCCTAGTTCTTTAATCAGGATGCTGTGCAAATCCTCAATCTTCCGCACGGTGAGATGATCCATATAAGTTGGGTCCCCAAGAATAAAATCGATCGCCTCCTTATGGTTCAGCAGCATCACCGCCTCATCTTTGGTTTTGCCCGAAGCAGTCTTCTTCTCCTTGAGCAATCGCTCGGTTTCCAGCAACGTATAAGTGTTCCCCTCGATCTGCGACGACTTCCAACTCAGGTCGATGGCCAGCCGTTCAATCTCTTTCGTGTAGAGCGTTGGGTCCAGGCCTTCAATGTTCCGCCGGTAAGTAGCCTGCAACTCGGTCAGCCGAGCTAATTCGGGGGCGGTAAAAAGGTCGACCTCATACAGGTCCTTACGGATAAGATCGAAATTGAAGGAGTCGTTAATCTGCCGATCATCAACGTCCTTGTCCAAATAGGCATCGGCGTCGATGGAATGGAGGATGCTGTAGGAGCGGCC
>JBGCFZ010000314.1:0-20138 GCA_045110355.1 Lewinella sp.
GGGTAATGGCAGGTCTGTCGGTAGTAGGTATTCTGGCGGGAAGCTTTTTCAACCCTTACGATGCTTCACTAACAGATATACTGGTCGAAGGGCTTGTTCTGTTTGTCGTATACATTAGTTCCGCTCTTTTCTTTAACCGGAACCCGCTGGTAGCCATGAGTGTATCCCTTGGCATTTATCTACTATTCATATTTCTGAGTGCGGTGGGCGCACCTGAATCTCTGGCCAGGGGCATCATCTTTAAAATCATCATTATTGCCGGTTTAGGCAGCGGTATTTACGCGGCCATAGAGGCCAAACGCTACCTGAAAGTCTTAAGAGGATACGGTGTCCCCAAGGAAGATCTTGAAAATTACTTTACTAAGCTGGAACCCATCCCTAAAACTCTTCGGCCCAAAAAACCTACAGTCTAAGCTCCGTCCACCAGCTGCCTTCCCATGCTTTTTAAACCTTCTTTGCATCCTGCGACCGCGCCCGAAAAATCTTTTAGCCCCGACAAATGCCACAGTTTAGCCAACCTTCCGTAATTTTGTCCTACTTGAGGTCAACTACCTTAGGTGTTAATATTGTTGTTGTTAGCGAGCTTGTTGCTCATTGTATCCCCCGAAAATTCTGGTCCTGGAGATTTACCGCCAACAGACCAAAAGACCAATAGACTTCTCACATGGCCATTTTTATCACCGACGACTGTATCAACTGCGGAGCCTGCGAACCAGAATGCCCCAACACCGCCATCTATGAAGGCGGCGTAGAGTGGAAAATGGGCGAAGGCACCACCATCAGCGAACCATATAAAATCGAGACCGGCGATGTCATTGAGGCACAAGCCGAACAAGCCCCCGTCAGCGATGAGTTTTACTACATCGTGCCCGACAAATGCACCGAGTGCGTAGGCTTCCACGAAGAACCGCAGTGCGCTGCTGTTTGCCCGGTCGATTGTTGTGTCCCCGACCCTGAACGGGAAGAGGAACAATCGGTACTGGCTGCTCGGCAGGAGACGCTGCATGCATAAGGCGCGAAGCGCCTTTTCTAGATTTATAGATTTATAGAATGATAGATTTATAGCGCTACCGCAGGGGGCTGCTCACTTCATTCGTGTATAACTGGGGCTTCAGTTTCAGATTAACGAGCGAAGCGAGCTTTCTTTTGCAGTAGCGCTATCAATCTACAAAGGGCGAAGCCCGCCTATAAATCTATCAATCTATAAAAAGGGCGAAGCCCGTACATCAATCTATTTCCCCACTAGAACGTTTCTTTCGTATGGAACTCGAAATCACCCTTGGTCAAGAAGGCTCGGTGGCAGATACACCGATCGTTTTTCCCGACGGGCATACCAGCGACGGTACCGGCAATCCATTTGCCATTCCCTACGGCGTACAACTCTGCCTGGGGCCACTGCTTGACAAGGTCGAGCAATTCGTGGAGGCGAAGGATTATGGCCTGCGCTTTCTGGCCAAAGAAGTGATGCAGCGCGTTGAGGACAAGCCCGAATTACGCTTACCAATTACCGACCCCGAAATATTGATAGAGCATAAGGAATTACTCGACCTCCTGATGTTGTTCCTTATTCCACCTGCGGACCGGGAAACAGAGATGTTCAAATTCAGCAAGCCCTTTGAATTTAGCCCGATTTACGTTAGCGACGCCATGCAACAACTCATGGCAATGCAGGATGCCTGCTATTCTTTTGGTTCTGCCTTCGAAGAGGTCCGTGCCCGCCACCTCGTAATGGTTGGTTGTTTCATTCTGGAACGGGTATACGGGGTAGAAATTAATGTATCTCCGACGGCCATGCTGACGGTAAAAGACCCCGTAACCAACCTGGATCGATTCTATAAGCCAACGAATGAGGAACGGTACATCAAGGTGGAAGTTGCTGGCGAAACGCCCAAGTTGAGCCGAAAGAAGATTCAGCACCTGCTCAATAACATTACCAATACAGAACTGTGGCTCGAAACCCTTCCGGCTAAGAAATTCACCTTCCACGGCATCCATTTGTCGATGCTAACGGAAGTTACGGAAGAGGAGGCCCTTAGCCGACTCAAGCATCGCCTCATCAGCAGGGATGCAGTTCTTGACATTGAGCGGGTCCGGGAACTGGCCAACCTTACCCGGGTTCATTTCAAGAACAGCGATCTCCAACTGGGGTTAACGGCGATAGACTACCCGTCTAACCGCACCGTCGACCACGAATACCGCATTCGTTTCAACTTCCTTTGCGAAGAGATCCATAAAGTCACCGACGAAGCCTTCCGCGGCAGTGTTTACGACCAGGCCTTCCGTTCCCGCGAAGCTGTCCTGATCAATGACCTAACGGCGCTTAGAAAAACGACCAGGCTGGAAGAACTCCTCCTGAAACGCGGCATCAAAAGTATTTTGGTGGCCCCCTTGCTGGATCAGCAACGCAACGTTATCGGTATGGTCGAGCTGGGTTCACCGCACGTCTATGGTATCAATGCATTTATGGAGATCAAATTTCGGGAAATCCGGGGTTTGTTCCGTACAGCCGTTGAACGTAGCAGAGAATACATCGACAACCGTATCGAAGCCATCATGCGGGAGCAGTACACCAGTCTGCATTCCAGTGTTGAGTGGCGGTTCACCGAAGCAGCCTTCAACATTCTTGAACGACAGGACACCGGTGAAGCGGACACCCCCGAAGTTATCGGCTTTAAGGAAGTTTACCCTTTATATGGCCAGGCCGACATTGTTGGCAGTAGCCGATTACGCAATGCTGCCATCTTCCAGGACCTCGTAGATAATATGCGGGCCGGGCGCTTCCTTTTGGTCAAGGCAATGGAACTAGTCGATTTCCCCCTCATCCAGCAGGTGATCATGCGGATCGACAACCAGCTACAAACCTCCGTGGAAGATTTCGACAATAGTCACGAGATCGCGTTTTCCGAATTCATCCATCGCCAATTGACGCCGTTGATTGAAGAACTGAGTGGGCAACACCCTGAGTTAGCGGATATGTCGGACAATTATTTTTCCGATCTGGACACTGACCTTGGCCTCTTCTACCGGGTCCGGCACGATTATGAGGAAAGCGTGCAGACCCTAAACCGGACGCTGAGTGACTTCTTTACTGGTCGGGATCAAGCCGCTCAGGAAACCCTGCCCCACTACTTTGAGAAGTACAAAACCGACGGGGTAGAATACGAAATCTATGCCGGGCAGAGCCTGCTAAAAAACAAGCAATTCAGTGAAGTGCACCTGCGCAACCTTCGGTTATCTCAGTTGATCGACATGTGCGAGGCGACCAGGCTCGTCCACCAGATCAGTGAAAACCTACCGATGCCACTGCGCACCGCTCAGCTGATCTTTGCTTATACCAATCCGTTGGACATTAAGTTCCGGATGGACGAAAAGCGTTTTGATGTGGATGGGGATTACAACGTCCGCTACGAAATCTTGAAGAAACGCATCGACAAAGCAACGATTAACCAGGGAGGAGAACGGCTCACACTGGCCAATATGATCAGTATCGTTTATCTCCACGACCGGGATAAAGAGGAATACGTTGATTACCTGGACTACCTGCACCAAGCAGGGTACATCGAAGGAGAAATTGAAGACCTGGTGTTGGATCCGCTGCAGTCGGTGAATGGCTTACGGGGGTTACGATTTCGGGTTAAACTTTAGGTAGCAAGTAGTCAATAGACGGTAGTTCGAAGTGCTACCGTAGGGGTATGCTCACTTCGTTCGTGGGATAGTTTTTTAGTTCATGGTCGATAGTTTACAGGGCTGCGGATGCTACTATGAATTTCCGACTATTGAACCATCAAACTAATGTGGGCGCGGCCGCAGGTGCAAGGAGGGGGATAAGGAAACATGCTGGCTGCCGGAAAGCTATACGTACCCAAGGCCAATTGCCGCAAAAGGCGGTAGCCGCCACAAGCGTTAGTGAGCATACGTTCAGCTCGTTAGAGCTTGTAGTACAGGCCTGCGTTTTTAACGCAGGTAAGGCCATTACCCCAACCAGAATCGAGTTATGTGACAATTTGGCTTGAATTCATCCACTAGGTCTAGGCATTACAGTTGTTACATAAAAACAACGCCCCCACCTGCAAGCAGCAAGTGGGGGCGTTGAGTATTACAAAGGACGAATCCTTTTCGTCAGAAAATTCTATTCAAGAATCAACTTCCGAGCAGTAGTCCCTTCATCCAGTTGAATTTGGAGGAGGTAAGCACCACGTGGCAGGTTACCACGAGTTACGAAGCGAGTCGTTGCGTCGATGTTGGTTACACTTTTCACGATGCGGCCGTTCATGTCCATAACGCGAAGCGAGCGAATGGCGTGGCCTTCCGCGGTGCGGACGGTAAAGCCTTCGTTGGCAGGGTTAGGGAATACTTCGAGGCCGATTTGCTGGTTGGTGAGCAGGTCGTTGGTGGAAGAGACCAAGCCTTCAATATCCAGGGCGTAGTAGGCACGGGGAATGAAGTGTGCCATCACCGTATCAATGAAAGTCTTAGCGGCTGCGGGGTTAGCACGGTTCGGGTTCGTCTGGTCTTCGCCGTCAATGATAGCGTTAGCATCAAGCATAGCATCTGGGACGGCAATATTAATCTGATCAATCGTAGCTCGTAAAATTGGCTCGCTGAACCAGTTCTGGAGTCCGCTGGTCAGACCAAGATCGCCTACATCGGGAGCATCTGGATCAGGCATAGTAGGATCAGCAGGAAGACGTACAATGGTCCACAGGTTATCTTGTCCAAGTTGGAAACTATCTAAGGTAGCCGTTGGTACCGGAGAAGCAGTCCGAACCGTTTTGAAACCAGCCGTGAACTGATTCAGAATTCCAGAGAGTGGGTCAAACTTTGCGTCGAGCATAAACTCGTTAGCAGGTGCCAACACGTCATTAAGCCCTTTTTCGTTGGCCAATTGCATCACCAGGTTAGATCCCTGAACATCTACTACTGGCATTGGAGGCATCGTTGGTACAATTACGGTACCAGCGTAAAATGGCGCAAAAGCATCCGTGAAAGAGTGAACAGAAGCCATTGGCGACTCTTCACTACCACCATCCATCCAGAGGGTGTCACCCAGTGCACCACCGATATTATAAGTGAAAGCAACATTGGATTTGTAGCCTACCCAGTTCGGTACGTTCTGCATCGTTTGGATGGTTCCTTGCGGGTTGGAATTAACGCTTTCATTTACAAGCGGGATACCAGAAGGGGTATAGAAGTTCTGGTTCAACAGAATTTCCTCGGTCCGGTCAAGAAAGTTGTGGGCCTGTACGACGTATCCACCAGAACCAATACCGAAGAAAGTAATCCGGCTGGTATCAATCCCGTATGGGTTACTATCTTCAGCTACACTCTTACGTAAGAAGCGAGCCATAGCGTGCGCATCCTGAGAAGCACGGTAAACTGCCTGCAGGAGGCTACCCGTACGGATAGAATCAGCCGTAGCGGTTGGCTGCCAACCTTTGCGGTAAGTAGCAGAGATACCAACGTAACCACGCTTGACTAAGCGGTTGGTGATTTCAACGAGACCTGAATCGATCCGACTGCCGTAAGGGCCACCATTGAAATACTGTGGCAAGAAGTTACCGGTATGAAACATAACGACCACCGGGCGAAGGCTTACGGTATCTCCTTCAGGCTGGTAAACGTCCATAAGCTGAGGGGTAGGCCCCATAGCACCCTGGCTAATGGCCAACGGATCAACATTCGTAGAGTAGGTAAGGTCTCTTTCCACCGTAACGTCGGTGAAAATTTCGTCGATGTAACGGTTTTGTGCCGTCAATGCTCCTACGAGGCAGAGCGACAGCACAAGAAAAGAAGTTAGTTTTTTAGTCATAACACATAGTTGATTTAGAGCGATTTGCTATTCTTAAATTATTTCCGCTTCCAGTTGTAGGTAGCAGAGATGTAAGCAAGGCGGCCGATCTGAGGGCCGCCATATACTTGGAATACTTGATTATCGAGAATGTTCGATGCGCCGATTTTAAGTGTAGTATTGATGTTGGGCAACTCAAAGTTTACCTGTGCGTCCAGTAACCCGTAGGCTTCAATAAGACCGGTAAACTGGGGGGAGCCCTCAAAGATGAATCCATCTACCCATTTGTAAGCGATACTGAAACCCATTTCACTCACGGCATCGCCGAGTAGGCCGAATGGAATATCACGGCCGCTGACGCCAACATTGTACTTATGCTCTGGCGTATTAAAGGCAGGGATGATCGGGTCGTCCGTCGCGGTATTCAGGATGTTCCAGCTGTAGTTGCCATTCAGGGCAAAGTAGTCGGCAAAGTAGTAGTTACCCCCAATACTGAAGCCTTGGGTGGTTACCCGATCCGTTGCATTGGCAGCAACGCGGTAAGCCTGCGCATTGGTAATCTGGGAGTTGACAAAACCAAGGTCTACCCCCAGGTTAAAGCCGATAAAATCTTGGTAAAAACTGTAGTAGTAAGTAGCGTCGACGTACAGTTTTTCGAAGAACGTAGAGCGGTATCCGACTTCGAGGGTACGAACCTGCTCTGGTTGAATCGGAGCAACGTCAAAAAACTCTAACAGACTCTGGTCTCCGGTATTAGCAAAGTCTTCAACACTTTCTAAAGTTGTAAGTCCCGTTACCCCATCAATATTGCCCAGCAAAATGGCTCGGCCTACATTATAAAAGAGGTATTGATCATTCAGTGTTGGGTTCCGGATAGCTGAGCTGAAGGAGATCCGGGCGGTAGTACCTGGATTAGGCGTATACACAAAACTAGCAGCAGGGCTGAAAAGAAGGTTGAAATTCTGGTTCTTGTCTGCGCGCAAACTAGCACTGATTTTGTATTTATTATTCATGTGGAGCGTACCACCACCATACGCACCTACTTCCCAGGTATCAATATTTCGTCCCATGGTATCCAGCAGTAGCGTACCCCGAGAATCAGGGGTAAAAAGGCGACCGTTAGCACCAACGGTTAACTCAAGGCGACTATCAGGATTGGGGGCCCAAACGTTAGCGAATTTTTTTTCACCGTGGAGGTGGTACAAAGCAGAACGATCAAAAAACCGAGTTCCACCTTCACTTGCCAAAGTAGAGGTTATGCTGTCAAAGGCTCGGTTAAAGCGATCGGTCCCTACTACGAACTCATCAAAACTATTGATACCACGTGCTTCGCTAGCCGCTAATCGGGCATCGTTATGAAAACCCTGAACGATTGCTACATTTTCGGGGATAGCCAGAAAGTCACGTTGCTGTGCATCTTGCTCCGTCAGGCTACAGTTAACCGGGAAGCAACTTGGCCAACCTTCGAGGCCCCTGATTTGAGGGGTAATGACGGACTGCCAGTAGGCGGAATAATCTGCCGCCCAGGCACCGTCACTTTTAGCCGTTTGCTGTAGCTTAATGGCCGTGAAGTAAGGATCATAGCTGTTCCCGGCGTCTTCGTGGGTTACGTAAGCCCGCAGGAAAAAGTTATCTCGCTTCCGTAGTTCTACACGATGCTGAAAGAACTGAATGTCCCTTAGGCTAAAGCGATTGTCTCCCTGATACACCGTTGTACCGGTGCTGTAATTCGTGGTCAGCAGCAGTTCCGTGCTCTCCAGGGTTTTATCGGGTTGTAACCGAAAGTGGAAGGCAGCGCCAACTTTCAGGTTCTCGGAGTCGTAATCCACCAGGTCAATTTCATCGTAGCCGCCGCGGAAGATATGGCCAAGGCCTGGCCGTGTCCGAAGAAACCCAAAATCTGTAGCACTTGCAGCCTCGTCGCCATAGCGGTTAATGGCATCATAGCCTCCAGGGTTAGTAGACGGAACATCCGTATCGAATACCTGCTCGAAATTATCCGCTACCCAGTCATCTGCCCGGAAGCCGAAAACATTGAGCTTATAGGCGAACCAATCATTACCATCTTTATTCTTGAGCGCATCTGCCCAGCGGAAACCACCTTCAATCAGGTTACGTTCAGCATACTTTATCTGAGCGGACAGTCCTTTTTGCAGAAAAGGGTCCTTGGTTTCCATCGAAATCACGCCGTTAAAGGCATTCGGGCCATAGAAGGCGGAGGAAGCTCCCACCACCAGGTTAACCCGGTTCACGTCCAGTTCAGAGGCTCCGAGGAAGTTACCCAGGGAGAAGTTAAGGCCCGGGCTCTGGTTGTCTACTCCATCAATAATCTGAAGGGATCGAACGGGGTTGGTAGAGTTGAAGCCACGGGTGTTAACGATCTTAAATCCAAGGCTGGCGGCGGTCAGGTCAACGTCCTTGAGGCTACCGAGGCCATCGTAAAAGTTGGCCGCAGGCGTTTCTTTAATGGCAATGGCGTCGAGGGTTTCCACCGTCAGGGCTGCCTGTTGTTGTTTTTCGGAGATTCGGCGACCGGTGATCTCTACCACCTCCATGGTTGTTCCGGCCCCTTCCTCCAGTTTGATGGCCAGGTCCTGATCCCCAGAAGTCACTTGCACCTCCGTCGTAGCATATCCCAGGTAACTGAACTGCAGGATCGTTGGCAAGCCAGTCACCGTAAGTTCCCAATTACCGTCTATGTCAGTAACCGTACCAGTAGTTGTCCCTTTTGCAAGTACACTTGCTCCAATCAAGCCTTCGCTGGTCTCTGCATCCAGGATGCTACCGCGTAAGGTGACCTGCCCACAGAGGGCAGTACAGAATAACAGGCACACTAAAGTGCTGAAGTAAGTCAATAGCCGCATATACCTTTACTACATGATCAATAAAAGAGAGAGATTACTCCTCCGGGCTGCAATTTAGTGAAAATTCGCTGGCGGGTATAGAAAAGGGCTCTTTTAACTAACTTTCCTTCCATCGAGGCCAACTATTTCCTAGCTCACCTCATCATTTTTGGTTTACTTCCATATTACATAAGCGCATAAAAAGCTTCCCAATTTCTAAAGGGATTAATCCAACTGCATTTCGTTCCCGACAGCAAAGAAGCCCTCGCTTTGCGGAGAAAATCTTACTTTGCCCAACCATGTCACAGCCCAACGCCCTGCATAAAAATAAGCTCCGACAAAGTTATTTAATCGTCGGTCAGAGTCAGCACCTCGGGATTAACTTCACCCTTCCGGAAGGTGAACACGTCAAATGGCAATACACCAGGCTTTCAAGAAAGGAGCTACCTCAATACTGGGAAATTATGCTCGAAGGAGAGGACCGATTGTTCTTTGCTCGTTTTTTTGTGAACGTGACCAAACCGGACCGCCGCTTAATACAATGAACTTATTAGGCGGGGCCGCAGGTGCAAGGAAAGGATAAGAAAGCAAGGGAAGCGAACGCTCTGAATGCTACCTTTTACGAACAAATCCCGTAACCATCCAGATGCGACCGTCAGAAAAACAAGCAAACACTAAGCCATATCTTTCGTTGGGCGTTACCCAACCAGAACCTTTTCCATATGCTTCGTCACCTTCCACTGCTTCTTTGTCTGTCCCTTTGCACCTGCGGCCCCGCCCCCGAAAAAGCAGCGCCTCTGCCCGTACTGGGGAACGCCGAACGAACCGTTGTCTACGATGATTTCGCCGATATCGAAAGCCTCTTTTACCAGCAAAGCGACACCACCTACGTCGTCAATTTCTGGGCCACCTGGTGCAAGCCATGCCGTGAAGAAATCCCCTTCTTACAACGGCTGGCCAATGAGACTGCTGATCAAAAATTACGCGTCATCCTGGTCAGCCTGGACACCGAAGAAGGTGCCATTAAACGAATCCCGGCATTTCTCTCCAAGGCCGCTCCCGGCCTGGCCTCCATTGTGCTGACGGACGAAGACCCCGCCTGGGGAAAAACCATTGACCGGGTCTGGACCGGGAACTTACCCACCACGATCCTCTACAAGAAGGACCTCCGGTTCGTTTATCGCCGCAACTTCCCTACCTACATTGACCTACGCAGCGCACTTGACCCATTAATTGGCCGGTAGCCGACGAATTAGTCGCCTTTCTGTAAAACCACTTTCGTATTTTTCGTATTTTACGTTTGAAATAAGGTCTCGTTATGCGTCACACATTTACCCTCCTCCTTTTCCTCAGCCTTTCATTGTCTTTAAGTGCTGAGGCCTTTCGCGGTTTTCTCCTCACTAAGGACAACTACCAACTTACGGGTTATTTCAACGTGCTGAGCTATAGCCCTACGGGTAGTTTGATCACTTTCACCAACGATTTTGGCGACATTTATTCGATACACCCCATGCTGGTAAAAGGCTTTGGCTTCAGTAAAGACGGTGATAGTTTTCGCTTCGTCAGCCGATTCCACCAGGGGCAGTGGTTCTTTCTTCGCGAGGAGGTCTCTGGCCGCGCACTTTCGCTTTACCGCCTCCCCGATGGCTCCGATCAATACGTTGATGACAGTATGCTAAGACTGTTCCGTGATCAACCCGCTACCTTTTATTTTCTCTACGGCGAACGGCAGATATTACCTGTACCTCGCGTCGGTTTTAAACGTACGCTGAGAGACTTCTTTGCTGACGCTGCCCCCCAACTCTCCGCCGTCATTGGCAAAAAAGGCTACCGGTACAAAGACCTTGCTGACATTGTTATGGAGTACAACGAAATTCGCGGGAGCCGACGTCGGAGGCTTTAGGAATTAGGGTTCAGGAATTAGGGTTCAGTTTTCAGGAATCAGGAATCAGTTTTCAGGGTTTAGGGTTCAGTTTTTAGGATTCAGTTTTCAGGGTTCAGGAATCAGTTTTCAGGAATTAGGGTTCAGTTTTCAGGATTCAGTTTTCAGGATTCAGTTTTCAGGGTTTAGCTGGCCTGGACTTGATACCGTGTGCTGATTTAAGTGTCTGAAAAAATCAATCACGTAGAACACAAAAAGCTGTGTTTACTGAGCCTTCATCGCCAGTAGTAACGATTACCTGTTTCCGCCACCGGGACGGCCACCTCCTCCGGCTCTTCCTCTCCGCTGAGGGCGGTTGGCGGCCTGTTCTTCCAAGAGCGTGGTGTAAGCCTTTAGCTGTTCAGCATTAAGTACCGCAGCGACCTCTTTGTTCTCGTTGGCCCGCAGGCTTTCCATTTTCGTCCGCATTGCCTGACGGTCTCCTCCGGCAGACTGGCGTAATTCCCGAAATTGGGTGGCATACTTTTCTTTAATCGCCTTAAAGGTAACCGCTTGCTCATCCGTAAGATTGAGCTGTTCGACCATAGCCGTCAGGTCCTGCCCCCCCTGGCGGGCACCGCCCTGGCGAGGGCCTTGTTGGTTGGTTGCACGTTCTTGCGGTGCTTCGGTTTGAGCGGTTGCTTTTGAGCTGTTACAACCTGTGGCCATCATTACGGCGACCAGAAGGAGAAAAGAAAATAAATTTCGCACAGTAGTTTTGAATTATGACTACCCCAACATGGGATAGTTTAATCAATCAGACTATTCATTTTCAGTATTCCTTCGCAGGCTTACCATTCATAACTTATTCTTAACTCCAGGTTTCGACCGGTGGCATCCGCAAAATACCGCTGCCGGTCGAGGTAATCGCGGTAGCGGGTATTGAGCAAATTTTGGGCGGCGGCGCGCAGGTGCAAAATTTTGTTGGAAGGCAGTACCCATTCCCGGCTCAGTGCCAGGTCAAATAAAGCGTAAGCAGGAGGTGGTGGCTGAAAATCCTGATCGGCCTCCAACCGGTGCTGGCGAGCAACGAATAATGCTTCCGTGGAAAGTTTCCAGTTGTCCGCCGGGAGGTAACTCAGGCTCAATCGGAAGTTATCCGAAGGCATAAAGACAAGCGGTCGGTCTTCCGTCAGGTTTTGACCCCGCACCAGTGCCAGTCGACCATCAATTTCCCACTTTGCCGAGGGTTGCCAAAAGGCCTGCAGGTTCGTTCCGTACAGCACCGCATCTCCGGCACGGTAAAGGAACAGGGGAAAGGCACCACGTACCGTCAGCCGGAACTCTGGTTGGGGCTCAAGGAAAATATAATCCCGAATAGGCTGAACGAATAAGTTGGCATTAAGGCTGAAGTTCTTTTGGCTAAAGAGCAGGCCTGCGGTAATTTTCAAGGACTGTTCCGGATTAAGGTTTCGGTCTCCCTCTTCGATTCCACTCACTCCCTGGTGCAGGCCGTTACTGTAGAGTTCATTGATTTGAGGTGCACGCTGGCGCAAGGTTAATCCGCCACGTAGGTTAAACCCGGGTTTGGGTGTCCAACGCCCTTCAATACTACCGCCGATGGTGGAAAACACATGCGTGAAGCGCTCAATTCGTGCGGGCACCTCTCGGGTGATGGTGATTGCTTCGTAGAACTGCCGATCAAATCGCAGTCCGGTATGAAACTGGAAGCGTTCTCCCTCCTGGTGGTAGGCTACGTAGCCCGACTGCCGGTTGGCGTTGTAATCCGGAATAAGTGGCAGTACTCCCGTCCCTGGTTGGTTATCGTTGAAGGTGATGTCGTACTGGAGGCTGGCGTCGAGGTGACGATCGGGGCCAAGTTCATGATGCCAGGCACCTTCCAGCAAGTGGCTCCATTGCAGGAGGCTGAGTGCCGCCTGGTTGCTGCGGTCTCCGCGGCGTACGTCAAATTCTTTACGGTCGTTCAATTGCCCCCCGTAGCGAAAAGTGAAGCGATGGTCATCATTGGGCCGGAACTCTGTTTCCGCCTTTACCAAATGATGTACGACCGACTGGCGGGGCGAGGCGAGGGCGTAAGTGAACTCTTCCTCAGTAAAGAAGGGGGTTTCGCGCTCCAGAGCCAGCTGGAGGTCGGTGAGGTTACCGATGTGGCTACCCCGCAGCACGCCGATGTCGGCGGTGAAGATGGAATAGTACAGGCGGCTCGTCCAGCGTTCGTTGTGGAAGCGGGCCAGTTGAAGGGCGGCGTTGGCTTCCCGGCGGCCAGTATTGCGGAGGTAATAATCCGGTGCCTGTTGGTCACCGGAGAACTTCCCCGTTCCGCTGATGCGGTAGGCCGTTTTACCGCCCTTGCTCAGGCGGGCATTGAGGGTGTGCCCCAGGCCATTGCTCTGAAAGCCATAGGCGACTTTGCCGGCGGCTTCTTCGTTCTCCCTTAATGGGGCTGGCTCGATGAGAACGGTGGCGGCCACCGTCGGACCAGCGTACTTGAGGGCTTCAACGCCTTCTACTACGCGGACGTAGGCCGCAACCCAGGGGTCGATTTCCGGAGCATGATCATTGCCCCACTGCTGTCCGCTTTGGGCGATGCCATTGTTCTGCAGACTGAGGCGGTTGCCAAACAGGCCGTCGTGGACCGGTTTGGACGCCGAGGTGCCACTCCGCAAGCTGGACACACCGGTGATGCGTTCCAGCGCGTCGGTGAGTTGCACGGCGGACTGCTCGTCGAGTTCACGGGAATACCCGGCACTTGCTCTGGCCGAGACCGTCACTGTTTCCGTATAATTGTCGTGGTGGTGCAGGTAAACGGTGATCTGGGTGTCCCGTCGGAGATTCAAGGTGCGGGTTTCTCCGTCGCAACCGATGTGGGTGAAGCGGAAGGTCTGCTCTCCGGCGCAGAGGTCGGTAAAAGTGAAATTCCCGGCGCTGTCTGCCTGGATGCCTCGCTCCGCCGACTCGCCGTAGATGGTGGCGTAGGCCAGAGGTTCTTTGTCGTGCTCGGAGAGGAGTTTACCGGATAAGGTTAGGGAACAGGATGCTTGATTGGCGATTGGTCGGTCATTACTCCTATAACCAAAGGTCCTCTGTGCCTCCTCAGTGCCTCCCTCTGCGCTGCCCTCTGTGAGAAACCAATTGCTCTCTCCGGTTGCTCCTTCAACCTCCTTTGCACCCGCGTCCGCGCCCACCAAAAAAGCAGGCAAGAAAAACACAAGGGATAAAAAAGCACTAATACAGCATCGGAAGTCAAGCACAAGCAGCAAGTTAAGGCCAGCAGGAGTCAGAGCGTTTTTGAGGCCCCGCCCAGACGAGAAAGGCTGGAAAGGGGTGATGACCAGGCATCCCCCTTTCCTGCAAATCTATTCAATAGTCACCTGAAAATTTACCTCTACGTCTGTTGATCCTCCAGCTACTGAAGGGTTATCAATGGCAATACCTGCAGCCAGTTTGTTTGGCTCGTGCCGCAAAATGACCGTCAGTTCTCCGCTACTGATCGCACCAGTTTGCAGGATGGTGGAAAGGCCAATCGGAAGACCATTGACATCAGCCCCGATCGTTGCGTAAGAGAAGTCCATATTAGCACCGCCCGAAGTCTGGTAGAACACCTGGTGTTCAGCTCCTTCATCAAGAATTTCGGCATCGATGGAGCCGTCAGGACCTGCAAAAGAGATTTGCCCCTGGTAGTTGGCGTCAGCAACAATGGTTCCCGTAGTACTGAATGATGGCGCATTGCCACCGTCTCCATCGGGGTCACTGAAACCAAGTACTACTGTTTCCTGAGGGCCATTGGGCGTTAGCGTCAGGGTTACAGAAGTAATCAGTTCTTCGCCTCCGTCGATGATTGGGTCCATATCATCTTCACAGGAAGCCGCAAAGATGACCAGTACGAAAGCAAGGAGAAAATAATTAAGTCTATTAGTCATATCGTTTCCTTGTTGATTAAGGGGTTATATTTTTATGGCTTTACAGCCCAAGTAAAATGTGTTTGCAATTATGGGTACCGTACTATTGGATCGTAGCATCAAACGTAACTTCCACATCCGTTTCGCCTCCGGCAATAGCGGGATTGTCAATGGTAGACATACTTCCCTTCATGGGCTCATGGCGTAAGATGATCTGTACATCACCCACGGAAGCAGCACCGGTGGTTACTGTAGTCAGCAGGCCAAGTGGGTTCCCGTCACTATCCATATCATCGTAAGCAACAGAGATATCCAGGTTAGCCGAAGAGAGGTAGAACACCTGGTGGTCCTCGTCTTCTTCCATGATTTCAGGATCAATAAGCTCATCTTCGTTGGCGAATGAGACTACACCATCGTAGGTGGCATTCGCTACCAGGGTGCCAGTGCTGGAAAGTACGGGGGCATTGCCACCGTCGCCATCAGCATCTACGAAGGAGAAGGAGACCACTTCATTGTTCGCGTCAGAGGGAGTTAGCGTCCAGGTCACACGAGTAATCAGTTCCTCCTCACAAGGGTCACACAGTATTGGGTCTTCATCATCACAAGAAGTGGCGAAGAATAATGGACAGATCGCTAGAATAAAGAAAAAATGACGGGTCATGGTCAATAGTTTTGGTTTCAGCAGCAAACTTACGGCATAACTTTGCGTTATTGCAAGTAAGTCGCAATAATTAACGCGACAAAATCGCATTAAGTATGAAACGCCGCAATACCCCCTCGAAAACCGCTGTGCTTTCTGCTCTTGAGCAAGCCAACACTGCCCTCAGCCACGACAAGCTGGAGGAAAAACTCGATGGCGCCATTGACCGTGCTACGATCTACCGTATTCTGAACCGCTTTTGTGAAGATGGCATCACTCACCGTATTGTTGCTGACGACGGCAAACAGTACTTTGCCCTTTGCGAGGATTGCAGCCATGAAGAGAAACATTCCCATAACCACTTCCACTTCCGTTGCCTACAGTGTGACCGGGTCGAATGCCTTAGCCATGAGGTGTCCGTTAATCTGCCGGCGGGGTACCGGGCGGAGAACTTCAATGGGGTCATTTCGGGGGTTTGCAACCGCTGCGCGGTTGCTTAAGGAGCGAGTTAGGGAGTTGGTGAGTCACTGATTTGCTACCGCGTGTACCGTTTGCGGCGCTACGCTTGCTCACCTTAGGCGAATGAGCGAAGCGAAATGAGTGGTAACAGCGGCAGCAACTCAGTGACTCGCCAACTCAGCAACTCACTAAAACTCATTGATGATACCGAAGCTCCCGGTATAAGTCCCGTTCACGGTGCGGTTACCGTCGGTAAAAGTATAGCGGAGGTCCACCGTTCCGGTGCGCAGGACGTAATCGATGGTGATACTGTTGATGGTGAGGGTGCCGTTTCCGCTTTGGCCGATTTCGACCAGGTCTCCGGCGTTGATGTCAGGCTCACCCCAGGTTTTACCCCCGAAATTATAGGTATCGGTAAAGCTAGCAACGGCCGTAAAGGCCAGTGACTCATCGTTAAGGGTATGGATCCCGGGCAGTACCGCTACGGCCTGCTCCGAGGCAACGGTGCCCGAACTGTTTTCTACCCAAGTGATGCTTCCGTAGGTTCCGTCGGTTGACATGGAGGAACCGTTGACGTTGTCTTCCCGCAGTTCTCCGGCGAGGAAGGCGAAGCCGTATTGGTCGGAGAACTGCGGCCCGTCGTCCAGGATGAGGTAGGCATTAAAGGTGCCGAAGCTTTCGGCTTCGATTGAAAAGGCGTTGTCTTCGGGTGGGAAGACCACCGGGTCGTCGTCTTCGCAGCCGAAGGTTAGGGTGAGGAAAAGCAGGGATAAGAAGAAATATGTCGATTTCATGGTGAATGGTTTTCAGCTTATTGCGGTTGTTGATGAAATCTTACCCTGGTTGTCTGTTAAGTCTAAAATTTTCGGTTAGCTCCTCACCAGTCGGGCGGGGGCAAGCCACTCCCCTACTGGCTAACCTAAGATCACCCCGCGTTCGCTGCGCGAACGCGTCCACCAAAATTACTGGGCTTCCCATGAGGTTATCCGTATTTCTAACCAAGCGCTATCTTCGTATTCAAACTTCTCTCATGGCCATCTCATGGATTCGAAAGGCAACCATTCGCTTCCACTTTTTCCAACTCTCATTTAGAAGCAGAGATGGAGAAAAATTGCCTGACAGAGCTATTTTTGATAAGCTCACTTCGGAAGAACTCCATTACCTGGCTTCCATCCACAATTGGGATGATGACCCTACCATATTAAGATGGATCGTTGAAAGTTCAAAATGTGATTTGGGGACTGCCATCATGATCTTTTGGTTAGCTGAACCCGACTGCTACTTTATGTATAAAACACCTCCCGTTGAAGAGTTTGAATTAGAAATATGGGCGTTGCTCCAGCTGATTCTCGAAAAGATCAGAACAGAAGGTTTCTTAACGGGTGAGCAAAGTTTTATCCCAGTAGAGGCTGGGTATGAAATACATGATAAAGCAGCAATAGGCATTTGGACACTACCTGAGGTTTTGCAATCAGGAATTCATGCGAAATGAGCTGCCGCTTTCACATCCCACAAGGACCACACCCAACAACATAGCCCATCTAAAATGAACGCAGTATATCTTAGCCAGCGTGTGTGGGTAAGGAGATGCACAGACTAAAGCCGACAGACCACAATACTACAACTCACTAGTAGAGTGAAATACCACTTCCGGATGATTGTCCTTAGCCATCTGCAAGGTCCAGGCACTATCGGCGAGGTACACTAATCGGCCTTCCTTATCATGTCCGATGTGCTGGCGGCGGCGTTCCTGAAAGGCTTTGAGGGCCTCCTCATCTTCGCAGGTTACCCAAAGTGCTTTATGCAGGTTAATCGGTTCGTACTGGACGGTGGCGCCGTACTCGTGTTCGAGGCGATATTGAATAACGTCGAATTGGAGTGCACCTACACAGCCGATGATCTGGGCATTATCAACCGTGCGGGTGAACAGCTGGGCGACGCCTTCGTCCATCAACTGATCGATGCCTTTGGCGAGTTGTTTGGATTTCAGCGGGTCGCCGTTGTAGACCCGCCGGAACTGCTCGGGGCTAAAGCTCGGGATGCCTTTGAAGTGCAATTGTTCTCCCTCGGTCAGGGTATCACCGATCTTGAAGTTCCCGGAATCGTAGAGGCCGACGACGTCACCGGCGAAGGCTTCGTCAATAACTTCTTTGCGCTCCGCCATGAAGCTGGTGGGATTGGCAAATTTCATTTTGCGGCCCTGTCGTACGTGGAGGTAGTTGGTGTTGCGTTCGAAGGTACCGGAACAGATGCGCAGGAAGGCGATCCGGTCCCGGTGCCGCGGATCCATATTGGCGTGGATCTTGAAGACGAAGCCGGAGAACTTATCCTCGTTGGGCAAAACGGCACGTTCTTCCGCGGGACGGGGACGGGGTTCGGGCGCAATCTTCACGAAGCAATCCAGCAGTTCCTTTACGCCGAAGTTATTGACGGCGGAGCCGAAAAAGACCGGGCTGGTGGTTTGCGACAGGTACTCTTCGCGATCGAAAGTCGGGTAGACTTCATTGATCATTTCCACTTCAGAGCGCAGCTCCTCGGCGGCGTCTTCGCCCACCAATACATCAAGTTCCGGATCTTCCAGGTTATCGAATTCGATGGTTTCTTCGGGGCGGCCCTGCTTGTTGTCGGGCCGGAAGAGGACGAGCCGTTGTTCGAAGATATTGTAGACGCCCTTGAAGCGATCTCCCATACCGATGGGCCAGCTTAGCGGTGTACAGGGCAATTTGAGTTTTTGCTCCACTTCGTCGAGCAGATCAAAACTTTCTTTACCCGGCCGGTCCATTTTGTTGATGAAGACGATGACGGGGGTCTTGCGCATGCGGCAGACTTCGACGAGTTTTTCGGTTTGTTCCTCGACGCCTTTGGCAACGTCGATGACCACGATGACGGAGTCGACGGCCGTCAGGGTTCGGTAGGTATCCTCGGCAAAATCTTTGTGGCCGGGCGTATCGAGGATGTTGATCTTCTTGTTCTGATAGTCGAAGGCCATTACCGAGGTCGCCACGGAGATGCCCCGTTGGCGTTCGATCTCCATAAAATCGGAGGTCGTACTTTTCTTGATCTTATTGCTTTTCACGGCACCTGCTACCTGGATGGCACCGCCGAAAAGCAACAGCTTTTCGGTCAGCGTGGTCTTACCGGCATCCGGGTGAGCGACGATGCCGAAAGTCCGGCGGCGGGCGATTTCTTCTTTTTGGTTACTCATAAGCGAGTGCGAAGATAAGTCGGGAGTCAGAGAGTCAGGGAGTCAAACAGTTTGATAATTTTCGGCTCCTAAAAGATGACATGGGCAGACTATCTGACTACTTGACGCTTTGACACTGCTTGACTAATGAGGCGCGGACGCAGGGTGCAGGGAGAGGATTAAAGCAAGGTGATCTTAATTGGTCTTCGAAGCTGGCATCAATATTGCTTAAACAACCTCATGAAACACCTACTTCCACTTCTTTTGCTGATAATGCTATTTACCTCCTGTTCGAAGGAGACACAGCTTCAAAATGCCATTGATTACATCGGACAAGCAGACGCCTTTATGGGTCCTGCCGTAGGAATTATAGGGACAAAACCCGATGTTTATAAAAGTTATGAGCAGGTGTTAAAACTTGCCAACCACGACCAGTTATTCGAATTGATCAACGACGACCGGGCTGCAGTAAGAATTTATGGTTTCCAGGGTATGGTGGAGACCAATCATCCCGAAACGTTTTTGGCATTCAAAGAACTCGTCACAGATTCTAGCTCTATAACAACCATGAGAGGTTGTATAATGAGTTCAGGCCGGATCAACGTATTAGCTACCAACCTACTAACCAGTAATGGTCTTAGGCAGGAGCATTACCAACTAAAAGGGCAGGAAAGAATAGTTTTCGACAGTCTCATCCTCTTCTCAGAACATTCATCTTTAGCACTTTGGACAATGGCACTTGAGACCGTTGCCCCAGTTGACGAGCACTATCAGATCGTTAAGCAAATAGCTTACGATAGTACCTCAATCTCTGCCCAAATAGGCCTGGCTAATTTCCAACGAGAGGAAGACATAGACTTCTTTCGTAGAGGCTTTAGTATGAATGCGGAATACCGTTACCGCCAAACGATGGACATCATTTCACGGTTTCCTCACCCGTCTTATTTACCCTTTCTGAAAGAGTTCCATTCTAAGTTACTCAAAACTAGTACGCTTGCTTATGATTTAGATCAACTTTACATTGCTATTTTTCAATATCCTATAGAAAGCATTGAGCCATTTATTATGGCCATAAATGCTCATGTTGACGAAGGAAGCAAAAGAGAACATCAACAAAGTGCCTGGATTGCTGCACAATTAAATGGTCATATTTCCAGGCAAGAGTTGGTTAAGGCAGTAGCACTTGAGGAGTATCAATCAAAAAACCTAGAAAGGTTAAAAGGGTTAGCAAAATACTCGAACCTTGACTAGTGAGTAGTTTTAAACTTTACCTTTTAGCGCAAGTGATTTACACTTCTAGTGGGTGAGTTCATAATTATCTGGCCGTTTAGTCCGCAGGATTTTCGTGCCGTGGCAAGGCGCTGAAACCGGATTTTAGCCATAGCTAAATGAGGATTTCAGCAACGAAGTCACGGTGCTAAAAGGCAAGGAATAACGGTCAAG
>JBGCFZ010000315.1:0-13509 GCA_045110355.1 Lewinella sp.
GTACGGATGCCAGACGGCAAAGAGACCTATATGTCTCCCATCGTCTATGATTTTGGACAAGGTCCTGAAGTTATCTTCGGAACAGGCGGAGAAGATATCAGCGGCAATCTCTACCGGATTCCATTGGCAGAATTGCTCACGGGAAGCGAATCAATTAGCCCCCTAACGTTACTATCGGGTCAAAAAAAAGGGTTCATTGCGCCACCCGTACTCGCCGATGTTGATCAAGACAACATTAAGGACATCGTTATTTGCACGGTCGACGGCAGACTTGTAGCCATTAGCGGTGCTGACAATACCATCATCTGGACGGCAAGTCCGGGAGGGGAATTTGACACCTACACCATGCCAGGACCAGGGCTATTCACCGGCGACGATCAGGTACCGGATTTCTTTGCCAGTTTTGGCAAGGGTGCCTGGCCAACTACCGAATACACCGTTCATGTACTCGTTGACGGCAAATCCGGACGAGTCGTTTTTCAAGACACCCTGGGTACCTTTCAATACGCCTCTCCTCTTGTTGCAGATTTTACCAAAGACGGGAAAGATGATGTGCTGCTGGCCATCAACACCAGAACAACACAAGACGTTTTGGGAGATCCTACCGAATTTTATGCCAACGGACTTTACGTCTATGCGGGAGGACGAGGGCCGGTCCAGCAAGCCTTTCTTTCCAATCTGGGTTCCAATTTAGGATCAACGCCGTTGCTCGACGACCTCGATGGCGACGGACACATCGATATTGTTACGGCCTACATGAGTGACGCGCAGAATTTTTACAGCTTTAAAAATCTGGTCATTGAGCGTAGGGAAATCAGTCCTAAAGCCGCCGGCATTTCCTGGGGAAATTACATGGGGCCGCAGGGAAAAGGAATAATGCAACAACGGTAATCGATTCATAAAAAGCACATGAAGTACTTCTTTTCATTTTTAGGGATCCTCACGTTATTGTTGGCGCTTAGTCAGTGTCAGCCAGACCCGCACGCTGAAGGGAAAAGACTTGCCGGAGTATACTGTGGTAACTGCCATTTGGTTCCGGCACCCACTGACCTGACCCGCGAAATCTGGCTAACTGAAGTACTTCCGCTTATGGGTGCATTTTACGGCATCTACGAAGGAAAGACAAGGCAAAGTTACCTGAAGAATGACGCCGAAGCAGCGTACATCGGCCAGGTTTACCCCCTGAGCCCAAGGCTTGACAGCCTGGAATGGACGGCCATAAAAGACTATTTTTTGGATGGTGCAGCGGACGTCCTTGAGCTTGCCGAACCATCTTCGACCCTGCTCACTATGGACCAGTTCAAGGTCCACCCCGTTGTAGGGCCTGCGGGAGCAAGCAACCGCCCATTGACCACCCTGATCGCCACCAACCCCGTTAAGAATGAGATAATTGCTGGCGGGCAACTGGGCAATCAGGGAATAGTTCACCACTATTCCTTTGACCATCAGCACCTGAGAAGTGCTCCAACTATCAGCCCACCGGTCGCTTATAATGACCAACTCCAGAGTATTCTGGAAATCGGCAGTTTAGTCCCTTCGGATCTGCCACTTGGTCGGTTGCGATCTATCGCCGACTCTACTGGCATACAGACGTTACGCGATAGCCTTCGTCGGCCGCTCGACGTAATTGTTATCGACCTGGACCTTGACGGCCAATCAGAGACAATTGTTGCAGAATACGGGAATATGACCGGAAGGCTACGCGCCTACCCGGCGCAGGGGCCTCCGTATAATTTGACGGAAACACCCGGGGCTATTCGTTTGCGTGCATCAGACCTAAACAACGATGGGAAGGAGGATCTGATCGTTCTTTTCGCTCAGGGAGATGAGCGCATTGATGTTTTCTTTGCTTCAAAAGACGGGGCTAAACGGCAGAATCTTTTGCGTTTCCCCCCGAGTTATGGGTCTTCGGACCTTGAACTTGCTGACTATGATGGTGATGGTGATTCAGACCTGATTTACACCAATGGTGACAACTATGATTACCAACCAATTCCAAAGCCCTACCACGGCATCCGAGTATTTGAGAACAATGGGCGTAACGAATTTTCGGAGGCCTGGTTCTATCCTATGGACGGTGCTTATGGCGTAGAAGCCGATGATTTTGACGGTGATGGCGACATCGACCTCGCGGCCATCGCCTATTTTATTCCGCCCGTTAAGCGGAGCATTTATAGTTTTGTCTACCTCGAGCAACAAAGTAAGAAAAAATTCCAACCGTTTGGTTTCGAGAAGAGTTCGGGACAGCACTTCATCTGCATGACGAAAGCCGATACTGACCAGGATGGAGATCAGGACCTGCTGATCGGCAATTTTTCGAACTATCTCCCCGATGGAGGCGCCTCAGGCTATGGGAAAAAGGGCGTTTCCCCCTTATACCTTTGGCTGGAGAACCAGGGAGAGAAAACCAATTGACCGAATGGTCTAAAGCACCCTGCTGACTGGCCCTCAGCGCGTCGCTAAATTCAACTCCGCCCTTAAACAATCCATTGCACCTGCGCCCGCGCCCTAAAAATTGCCAGGACCAGACAACATACCTTGTAAAATGGAATCTTTGCCCCCCAAATGTCGTATTTTCGCAAGACAAAATATCTGCATGCGGTTTACCATTCGATTATCCCTGACGCTTTGTTTTTCTCTGTTTTTCCTAACTTCCTGCAACGACTCTTCCGTTGGCTACACGGCCCCTTCAAACGCTGTTTTTCAGCAACTCAAACCAAGTAGTTCGGGGGTTGATTTTCAGAATACCGTAGAAGATGGAGAAGAGTTCAATGTGCTGTCTTACCGACTGTTTTACAACGGCGGAGGTGTAGCCATCGGGGACCTGAACGGGGATGGACAAGACGACCTCTATTTTATTGCCAATCAGGGGCCAAACCGGCTGTACGTCAACGACGGCGACCTGAAATTTCATGAGGCAGAGGGCGCGGCCGCAGGTGCAATGATGTGGAGCACTGGCGTCACCATTATTGATGTGAACGGTGACAATAAGCAGGACATCTACGTTTGCAACTCCGGCGACACCAATGGCAGTCAGAGAACAAATGAACTGTTCATTAACCAAGGTAATGACGACAGTGGCAACCCCACCTTTAAGGAAATGGCCGCTGACTATGGCCTTGATGATAAAGGCTTCGGGACGCAGGCCTCCTGGTTTGACTATGACCACGATGGTGACCTGGATCTTTACCTTCTTAACAACTCCTACCTCAACCCCGATCGGTTTGACCCGAAGGGAGACAACCGCAACATCCGCGATGAAGACAGCGGCGACAAACTCTATCGTAATGATGCCGGCTCTAATGGCCAGCAGATGTTTACCGATGTGAGTGAACAAGCCGGCATCTATGGCAGCAGGATCGGATTCGGACTTGGCTCCGGTTTAGGAGACGTGAATGGAGACGGCTGGACCGATATTTACATTAGCAACGATTTCTGGGAACGGGATTACCTCTACATCAATCAGCAAGACGGCACCTTTAAAGAAGACCTGAACCAGCGCCTTGACCACGTTTCCATCTCATCCATGGGCTCTGACGTCGCCGACCTTGACAACGACGGCGATCTGGAAATCTTCAGTACGGACATGCTTGCTTCGGACAACAAACGACTGAAAGCCAGTACTTTGTTTGACAGTTATAATACCGAAGCCATCAAGCACGAAGCCAGTTATCACCACCAGATCCTGCAGAATTGCCTCCAGGTTAACGACGGCAACGGCCACTTCATCGAAACCGCTCACTTTAGCGGCGTAAGTGCTACCGACTGGAGTTGGGGAGCCTTGCTATTCGATATGGACAACGACGGCATGAAGGACATCTTCGTAGCCAACGGTATCTACCGAGACATCATGGACCTTGACTTTACCGATTTCCTGGCCGACAAAGCACAGGTAAAAGCAATGGTGGAAGAAAAAGGCCGGTACGATTGGCGGGACTTTGTGCAAAAACTTCCCCATAACAAGCAGGCCAACTACGCCTTCCTAAACCGTGGCGACCTCCGATTTGAAAACAAAGCCAACGAATTAGGACTGGGTAATATGACCTACTCCAACGGATCGGCCTACGGCGACCTGGATGGTGATGGCGACCTGGAATTAGTCGTAAACAACGTCAATCAACCTGCCGGCATCTATAAGAATACCAGTGCTGAGAACGGCCGTAATTACGTGTCGGTAAAACTAGAAGGTCCGGAAAAGAACCAAGCGGGTGTCGGGGCCAAGGTACAGCTGCTTTATGGCGATGACCTGCAAGTACAGGAGCAGTATCCGAGCCGCGGCTTCCTGAGTACGGTTAGTCAGACCTTAGTCTTCGGGCTGGGGGATTACGCTGGCAAAGTGGACATCCGGGTGACCTGGCCAGACGGTCAGGCGACACACCTGAAACAGATTGATCCGAATCAACTCACCACGGTTCGCCATGCTGAATCAAGGACAAATCCGCCAACGAAACCGGCAAGCGACAAGGCCATTTTTGCTGACGTAACTGAAAAAGCCCTCAGCACTCCGGCGGTGCATGAAGAGCCCTTTTTCAACGACTTTGATCACGAAGCATTACTGCTTAAGAAACTATCTGATCCCGGGCCTGAGGTAGTGAAGGGCGACCCTAATGGAGATGGCCTTGAGGACTTCTTATTGCTCGGCTCCTTTGGCTTCCCCGACAAGCTGTACCTGCAACAACCTGATGGCACCTTTGCGTTTGAGCCAAACAATTTCTTTGACGGAACGGCCGACTACGAAAGCTCAGCTGGTGCCTTTTTCGATGCCGATGGTGATGGTGATGACGACCTGATGATCGGCTCCGGCGGTAATGAATATGCCCGTGGATTCGGTGCCTACATGATTCGATTCTACGAAAATATCGACGGGCTGTTGATCTTGAACAACGTGCTTGCACCGCCTAACGCGGGAGCAGAAGTAAGTGTTATTGCCCCCTGCGACATTGACTTCGACGGAGACATGGACGTTTTCATTGGTGGCCGGGCCATTCCCGGTAACTACGGCCTGCCTCCCCAATCATTCCTGTTCGTACGAGACAAAGGGACCTACGTTAACCGGACCCCTAAGGATATTGGTACTGCGGGGATGGTGACCGACGCCGTGTGGTCGGACTTAAACACGGATGGCAGACCTGACCTGATCATGGTAGGAGACTGGATGCCGGTTACCGTGGCCTTCATGCTACATGATTCGGAAATCAGTGCCACCTTCCAACTTCCCAATTCTGCGGGTATGTGGAACAGCATTGAAGCTGCTGACTTCGATCAGGACGGTAAGGAAGATCTGGTATTAATGAATTGGGGGCTAAACAGCAAATTCAAAGCCTCCACCGAGAAGCCATTGAAGATGCACGTCAATGATTTTGATAAGAACGGCAAGACCGAGTTCATCGTGGAGTGGTTTCCCCCTGCCGATGAAAACCCCTACCCTTTTGCCAGCAAACGGGAGATGCACGGTCAGCTACCCCACCTGAGAAAAAAGACGCTTAAATACAGCGACTTTGCCGCTGCAACCTACGAAAGTCTGTTTACGGAAGCGGAGCGTGCTGAAGCATTGACTCTTAGCTGTGAGGAGCTGCGCAGCAGCATCATCTGGAACAAAGGAGAAGGGCAAGTACGAATAGAGCCCCTACCCTGGCAAGCACAGCTAACCACGCAGTTCACCTCTGCCGTTGAAGACGTGAACGGTGACGGGAAGCTGGATTTATGGCTGGGAGGCAACATTTTTGGCCTTACGCCGCAAGTTGGCCGATCGGATGCCGGCCGGGGCACCTTATTACTGAATGCCGGAGATCGTAACTGGACCTTCGTGGATAACGCCGAAGTTGGCATCTCCGTGAAGGGACAGGTAAGAGACGCCCAGTTCATCAACCTGGCCGACGGTGCCAAGGGTTTATTGGTTGGCATCAACAACGAACCGATGAAGATTTACCGTCTGAATCAGCAACCGACCAAGTAAAACGTCTGCTCTTTTTGCCCTTTCCTTTGCACCTGCGTACGCGCCTGAAATGTGTTAAGCCATCCTTTGATCATCTGCCACTCGCCAACTACCACCGCAGCAGGTAAATTAATTAACTACATGGGAAAAATAACCCTACGACTTCGCCACCTGCCAGTTCTTTTGTCTCTGCTGCTTTGTGCCTGCCAGCCTGGAACAGATACCGTTTTCACACGCTTATCTCCTGATAAAACTGGTATTGAGTTCGTTAACCTGACTGGTGAAAACGACAGTTTCAACATCCTGACAAATGAGTACATCTACAATGGTGGAGGTGTTGGCATCGGTGATTTTAACGCCGACGGACAGCCCGACGTTTTCTTCAGCGGCAGCGAAAATGAGAACGAACTGTACCTGAATCGTGGTAACTGGAAATTTGAGAACATCAGCGATGCCGCAGGTATCGGTGGCGAAGACCGGTGGAACAACGGCGTCACCATAGTAGACGTTAACAACGATGGATTGGATGATATTTACGTATGTGCCACGCTACGCGACAACCGTAGCAACCAGTTGTTCGTCAATCAGGGCAACGGAGGCGACGGAATTCCTACGTTTGTAGACATGGCACCAACCTACGGTATTGCCGATCCCGGACACAATACCCAAGCTGCCTGGTTAGATTATGATAAAGACGGCGACCTCGACCTTTTCCTGCTTGTGAATAAAATGGTCAATAACAAACAACCGAATACGTTTAGCCGCAAAGTAAAGGACGGCAGTGGGGAACGCACCGATAAGCTCTACCGGCAAGATCGTGTGGGTGACCAGATCACTTTCACCGAAGTAGGCAAAGAGACGGGCATCCTATTTCAGGGATTCTCCCTGGCGGTAACCGTATGCGACCTGAATAAGGACGGCTGGCCAGACCTCTACGTTAGTAACGATTACCTTAGTAATGACCTGGCCTATCTCAACGTAGAGCAGGAAAACGGAGGGAGATACTTCAAAGATGTTTCCTACCAGCTAGTCAAGCATACCAGCTACAGTGCCATGGGTAACGACGTAGCTGACCTGAACAATGATGGCCTGCCCGACATCCTCGCCGTAGACATGCTACCCGCTGAAAACCAGCGTAGAAAGATGATGCTACAGGCCAATAACTACACCTATTACCTGAACCTTAAGCGCTATGGCTACCACCCACAATTCGTCCGTAACAGTCTGCAAATCAGCCAAGGACATCGTATTGACTCCCTGTCATCATTCCCGCAGTATGCCGATGTAGCCATGCAATCAGGGCTCCCGGCAACCGACTGGAGTTGGACACCACTAGTGGCTGATTTTGACCTCGATGGCCGCAAGGACGTCATCATTACCAATGGTTTCCCCCGAGACATCACGGACAAGGACTTCGGCGACTACAATGCTGCCAACAGCCGATTCTTCTCCATGGAAAAGATGTTGCCCAAAATCCCATCCGTTAAGATTCCCAACGTTGCCTTCCGGTCAAGTGCCATTACTGATGGGATACCTCAGTTTGATGACGTCAGCAAAGCATGGGGCATCGACGTAACCAGTTTCAGTAACGGCGCTGCCTACGCAGACCTGGACGGAGACGGAGATCTCGACTACATTGTGAACAACATCGACGACCCGGCGCACGTCTATCGGAACAACACCATAAGCGGAAAGGAGAACGACCCCGGCTTTCTACGTCTTCAGGTGCCAGCAGGTACTCTTTCGGTAGATTTCTGGGGGGCAGAAGTAACCGTGAAAGACGAAGAAGGTCCGCAAACCTATTATTGGCACCCTCACCGGGGATATCTCAGCAGCCATGGGCAAGACATCATTGCGGGCATCAATGGACCAACAACGGTGGAAGTACGTTGGAACGATGGGACAGTAAAGCAATACGGTCCTTTTCAGCTGGGAGAAACAGCCGTACTGGATTCGAATTCTGGCGAATCTATTCTGGCTAAAGACGACGAGCCAACATCCGCGACGCTTTTAGCACCAGTCTCCTCCCCTGCCTTCACGCACGAAGAGCTGGACTATATCGATTTCAACGTTCAGCCGATGCTCTTGCGCAAGATCAGCCAGCAAGGGCCAGCACTCGCCGTTACCGATTGGAACGAAGATGGCATTGATGACATTTATGTGAGCGGCGGCTACGACGTAGCTGGCACCTTTTTGGAAGGAACCACAACGGGATTTCAGCAGGTACCTACCCGATTCACACTTCCTTCCGACAACAAGCAGGAAGAACTTGGCAGCTTGTTCTTTGATGCAGATGGTGACGGCGACGATGACTTGTATATCATCAGTGGCAGTTACGAATTCAGGCTCGAAAACGGCGATTACCAGGACCGGTTTTACCGCAACGAAGATGGCAAATTTATCGAGATGCCAGACGTCCTAGCGGCATTCCCCATCGCCTCAGGAGCAGCCGTTAAAGCGGCGGATTACGACCTGGACGGCGATTTAGACTTGTTTATCGGCAACCGACTCGTCCCTTTCACCTATCCTAAGCCAGTACAGAGTTATTTTCTGCGTAATGATTCAGAAGCCGGGAACATCCAATTTACCAAAGAGGAAGTCCCCGCCCTTGATGCCGTTGAAAACGTCTGTGACGCCCTTTTCACCGATTATGACAACGATGGTCGGCCAGACTTGTTGATCGCCGGAGAATGGGCCCCACTGCGCCTGCTGCGCAACACCGATACAGGATGGGAAGAAGCTACTCACCTCTTTGGCGATGTCTCTTTACATGGTTGGTGGAACAGCTTGTCTGCCGGAGATTTTGACAATGACGGGGACATCGACTATGTGGCGGGGAACTTTGGCCACAACTCCATCATCAAGCCCTCCGCCGAAGAACCGATGACGGCAACCTTATCTGACTTCGACGAGAATGGCGGGCTGGATTTTATCCCCCACGCCTATTTCACCGATGTAGACGGCACCAGAAAATCCTTCCCCTTCTTCAACCGGAATGACTTTGCCAAACAGGTTACCAAGATTAAATCGATCTACACCTCACATGCTGCTTACTCCACAGCAGGGACTGAAAGTTACCGCAAGGAAGGAGGGGAACAATATGCGTTCCGGGTCGACAATTTCAGCTCTGTCTATATTGAAAACACACCGGAAGGGTTTGTCGTCAGTAAGTTGCCGGAAGCAGCCCAGGCTTTTCCCGTCTTCGGCATGCTGTCGCTCGACCTGAACGGTGACGACTTTCTGGATCTCGTGATGATTGGCAATGATTTTGGTGGCGAGGTAAGTCAGGGGTTCTTGGACGCGGGCAACGGCCTTATACTTTTGGGTGATGGCCAGGGTGGTTTTCAGAGCCAGCCTGCGGAGCGGAGTGGGTTATCCGTCCCGGGCGAAGGCCGGGCGCTGGTACTAGCGAATGGAGCTAGTGGACCTTTGCTGGTGGCTGCACAAAATAACGGTCCGCTGGTTTTGGCGCGGCCGCAGGTGCCCTATTCCGTTTCGAAAGCAGGGAATGCAGGGACGGTAAGTCTGCCTGGTGGAGGGACCCGACGGGTGGAAAGTTATTGGGGGAGCGGGTATTTGGGACAGAGTACGCGCTTGTCTCGATTCTCGATTCTCGATTGAGGAGTCTCGATTGGCGATTTTGCTGCCGCAGAGGAGTGCTCGCTACGCTCGGGGGATATGCGATAGTTGATATGTGATATTTGATAGGCGATTGGGTTGCCGCACTTGGGTACTCGCTGCGCTCGTGGCAGTCTCGATTGGCGATTGGGCTGCCGTATGAGAATGCTTGCTACGCTCGTTTTGGGGCAGGCGTAGCAGGGAACCATTAAGGCATTAAGGATTTCACTAAGGAAGTTTGGTAGCTTAATTGACTAAAGCAAAGGATAAAATCGCTTCGATCGTAGGATAAGCTATATTTCCTTAATGCAGATCTTAGTGTCTTAATGCCTTAGTGGTTACATTTCTGATCAGTTATGCTATCTCTTGGGTGCCTACCACCTTAATGCCTTGTGCCTCGAGAGTCGCGACTTTACCAGGGTTACCCGTTAGCATGACGACGGATTTCACACCAAGGTCTTTGAGGATTTTGCCAGCTGCTGCGAAGTTGCGGGCATCCTTTTCGAAGCCAACGGCTTCGTAAGCATCCGCTTGTTTCTCCCCTTTACGCTTATGGGTGATGCTGTTGAGCAGGGCAAAGTGTCCGTTACCTTTTCCCTCCTGGTCCAGTAATATGATGATGCCCTGGTCGGCGGCTTCGATCATACGTTGCGAGCCATCCAGTTGTTCCTGGCAGTCACATTCGATGCTGTTGAAGTAGTGGCCAAAGATGCAGGAAGAATGTACGCGTACGAGTACCTCTTCTGCGCCTTCCAGCGTGCCTCGGTAGAGCGCGATGGATTCTTTTTGTCCGTCGTAGTAGAGGGCTTCCTGGAAGGTGCCGTAGCGGGTGCGGAGGTCGTTGGTGGCTAGTTTGACAATCATGGTGCAAATTTATGTACGAGGGGCTGTCCCCCGGGAAAAAAGCGGAGCTTTTTCAAGCTAAGATTAGCACTTAACCTTCTCGGGAACAGCCCCTCGCCCTTGACAATCGGAAATTACGCTCAACGCTTCATCAAGGTCGGAGACAGCAGCATATTGCCCTCCCCGGCCAAACCAGGTAACCTGTCGTTTAGCGTAGCGTCGGCTGTTTTGTTTGATGAGCTCGACGGCGCGGTCTTTGGAATAATCTCCGGAAAAGTAGGGCCACCACTCCTGATAACCGACGGTTTGGAGAGCTGGCAAGGCCCGGTGTGGAAGCAGGGCTTTAGCTTCTGCTTCCAGGCCAGCGGCAAGCATGAGATCAACCCGGTGGTTAATACGTTGATAGAGGATATCCCGGGGGGGATGGGTGCGGAGGTAAATGCAGTCGAAGGGGCGCTTTGGTCGGTTACCCAGAAAGGAAGAATAAGGCTGGCTGGCGGAGTAACAGACCTTTAGGGCCCGCTCCAATCGTCGGCCGTTTTGCTGATCGACGGTAGCGAAGTAGGTAGGGTCAAGTCGTTCTAGCTCGGCTTGCAAGCCAGGTAAACCCTGCCCTTCCACCAATTTTTGCACCTGCGTCCGCGCCTGATCAGTCACCTCCGGAAATTCGTCCAATCCTTCGCAGAGCGCACGGAGGTAAAGGCCACTCCCCCCCACCAGCACAGCTTGGTCATGTTTGCTAAAAATGGTTGTAAGCCGGTCGAGGGCCTCTTCCGCAAACCGCCCCGCCGTCAATGGCGCCAGTACACTTCGATCAGCAATAAAGTGATGCTTTGCCGCCGCCAGCTCTTCGGGCGTAGGCCGTGCGTTTCCGATCTCCATCTCGTGATAAAACTGCCGGCTGTCGCCGCTGATGATTTCCGTCCCGAAATACCGAGCGAGATCGATGGCCAGCGATGTTTTTCCGGAGGCGGTGGGGCCGCCAATGACAATTAGTTGCTTGATCAAGTTGGTGAATTGGAGAATTAGTGACTGTAAGAATAGCTGCTGCACTTGGGTGCTCGCTGCGCTCGTAGGATAGGCGATTGGCGATTGGGCTACCGCACTTCAATGCTCGCTGCGCTCGTAATGCTTAACCTACTGGTTCAAGGATTCCTTCCACAAAGTTTCTCGTGGCAGCAGCTACATCATTAACATCTTTCAACGCCCGGATGAAGGCAGAACCAATGATGGCACCGTTGGCATATTCACAAGCCGTCCGGAAACTCTTCGCGTCACTGATGCCAAAACCGATCAGTTTAGGTTGTTGTAGCTCCAGCGCATCGATGCGGGCAAAGTAGGCCTTCTGCTCTTCGGAAATGTCCCGGCTTTTGCCCGTAATGCTACTGCTGGAAACGACATAAATAAACCCAGTACTGAGTTGGCCAATTTTAGCAATGCGATCATCAGTTGTTTGTGGCGTTATCAGGAAAGTCACCTGAATATCGTTCGCCTCGGCGATGGCTTTAAACTCCTGCTCGTATTCAAAAACGGGCAAATCGGGCAGGATTAATCCATCAACACCCGCTGCTTTTGCTGCTTTAACGAACCGTTCCGGGCCATACTGCATTACTTGGTTATAGTACCCCATCAACACGAGTGGAACCTCCGTGTGCTGCCGGGCTTCCTCCAGCTGGGCGAACAATGTATCCAGCGTCATCCCATTTTGCAGGGCTTTCATGCTGGATTGCTGGATGGTCTCGCCGTCCGCCATCGGATCAGAATAGGGCATGCCAACTTCAATCAGGTTGGCTCCTGCATCCGCGAGGCTACGGATGATGGTCACCGTACTGTCCAGGTTGGGGTAGCCGGCGGTGAAGTAGACATTTAGGAGGTTCTTTGAATTTTCTTTGAATAGCTTACTTAGTCTGTTCATCGTATTATTTTGTTAGTCGGTGAGTTGTTGAGTTCGTGAGTCACTGAGTGGCTACCGCCGTTACCACTCATTTCGCTTCGCTCATTCGCCCAGTGGGAGCAAGCGATCGCCGTGAACGGCACTTGCGGTAGCCACTCAGTGACTCAACTACTCACCAACCCGGTTAAGGTAGGTAGTAAACGCAGCCAAATCCTTATCGCCCCGCCCCGAGAGGCAAACGACGATCACGTCGTCCGGGTCGTAGTCCATTTGGTCTAGGGCGGAGAAGGCGTGGGCAGTTTCGAGGGCAGGAATGATCCCTTCGGTACGTGCGGTAAAGAGTGCTGCGGCCAGCGCATCGTCGTCGGTAACGGAGATGGCCTCGGCGCGTTTGGAGTCGATCAGGAAGGCGTGCAGCGGGCCGATGCCTGGGTAGTCAAGACCGGCGGAGATGCTGTAGGGTTCGATGACTTGCCCGTCTTCAGTTTGCATCAGGAGCGTTCGGGAACCGTGAATAATGCCTTCCGTGCCGAGCACCGAGGTGGCGGCGGATTCCCCGCTGTCTACCCCCAATCCGGCGGCTTCTACTGCCACGAGGCGAACCCGGTCGTCGTTCAGGTAGTGGTAGAAAGCACCGGCGGCGTTGCTGCCGCCGCCAACGCAGGCGACGATGGCATCGGGGTAATCACGTCCGGTTTTCTCCTGCAACTGCCATTTCATCTCTTCGGAGATGACGGATTGAAAGCGGGCGACCATGTCAGGATAGGGATGCGGACCTACGACGGAACCGATGATGTAGTGAGTATCTTCGGGGTTATTGATCCAATCGCGGATGGCCTCATTGGTGGCATCTTTCAGGGTCCGGGAACCGCTGAGTGCCGGGCGGACTTCAGCGCCCAACATCCGCATTCGGGCTACGTTTGGTGCCTGCCGGGCAATGTCGACCTCACCCATGTACACGATACATTCTACCCCGACCAAAGCACATACCGTTGCGGTGGCAACGCCATGTTGACCAGCGCCTGTTTCCGCAATGATCCTCTTTTTGCCCAGTCGTTGGGCGACCAATATCTGGCCAATCGTATTATTGATCTTATGCGCACCGGTATGATTCAAGTCCTCTCTTTTCAAAAAGATATTTGCGCCATGTTTTTCAGATAGTTTATTGGAAAAATAAAGCGGTGTAGGTCTCCCCACATAATCTCGCAACATTTGTTTG
>JBGCFZ010000316.1:0-11460 GCA_045110355.1 Lewinella sp.
GCGGTAGCCGACACGAGCGCTAGCGAGCATCGGCACAGCTCGTTAGAGCTTTATAGCACAGGCCTGGTTGCGCTTCGCGGCTGCCTTCGGCGGTTAACGCAGGTAAGGCCCAAAACGGTTCCTGCAATTTGATATACACACCTTTGCTCCTTTAACCCATTCATTTAATCGCCGTTCCGTAACTTACCACCATCAAAACCCAACACCCGCTCCGAAATGTCCGACCTAATCACCCAAGAACTGCGAAAATGGGCTGACCTACAGGAGGAGCACCTCGTACGTGGCAACTCAATACTTGAGATGCCGGACATAGAACAGTGGTATGTATTCATGTCTGCCGATCAGATAAAGAAAATTGACCGTGAGCATCATGCAACCTTTGTCAGGAAAAATTCCGGTTACCAACTGAAGAACAAGGAAGATAAAGGTTGGTACGGTTTTTTAATGCCAATTGATGAGATTGATACCGTAGGTATCGACGGCTTGCGGCGAGCGGCAGAGCTATTAACACGCTACCGGGAAGATTTCAACTGGACACACTATTTACAGCAGGTTGCCGACGGTAGTGGGCAGGCCACTCCTGTAGTTCTCGTTGGCCTGTGGCAATATATATGGTCTTATACCGGCTTACTGGCGGCCGCACGCAGGGATCATGCTGAAATGCGACCGCTTTTCCGGCAACTGCCGGGAGTTTTGGCGTTTCCCCAGCGGTTGCCTTCGGAGCAATGTGTAGAATTACTGTTCCTGCTTTGCCGCCGGCCCTACGGAGAGCATTGGGATGAAAGCGCCTTTGACCGCCTGCTGGCGCAGGCGCATCCGGAAGTACGGGCTTTCATGCACCAGCACCGGATGGTGCTGGAGGCAGGCCTGGCGAATAACATGCCAGAACGATCAGCGGTTGCCGAGGTCGATTTTTACAAATGCTGCCGGGCAGATCTTCCACTGGTGGGGGTGCAGGAAATGCTGGATGATGCCACGGCATCAGGCTTGTACCGTCAGCTTCCGCTCTCGATACGCGAAGCGTATGGCATAGGGACGGATAAAACCATAGCAGACCGGGTAAAGGCGATCACCGGTAATCTGTCCTTTCTGCGCCGTATGCTCCCTTCCACCTCCACTGCACCTGCGGCCGCGCCAAATTATGCCGCCAACTGGCAACCGTTGATCTCGAAAACAGCGCCCGCCTGGTATGAATTAACGGAGCCCGAACGTGTCGCCGCCATCGACATAGTGCCCTCCGAGAACCCAACGGTTTTTTCCCGTTGGCAAGCTTATTTAGGGCAGTTGGCTGCTCATCTGACGAGTCCGGTTTTTCGATGGGAAGCCAGTACGGACGGACAAATCGTGCCGGTCTGGAATCTCCCTTCCTCTCGGATCTCCGAAAACGCTTTGAATCGATCCGGCCAACAGCTGAAGCTCCAAAAGAAAGAAACCGAACAACTCGAAGTGCTGCTGGACAAACTGGCGAAAATCCCGTCCCTCGCAGGATTAAAATCCTTCCTTGAACGCGCACCGGTTTTTCGCTCCCCCCTGGTGGCGCGCCGATGGCGCCTGGCCAAGGAGCAACACCGTAAGTCCCTTAACGATCGGGGGGCATATCGCACCCAGAGGATGCGCGAATTTGGCATTATTGATGCGGAAGAAAGCGAACACAGGAAGGGGCTTTGGCTCGACGAAATGCTCAAGGTAGAGGAGGAAGTTCGCCCGTATATGGCCTACGTCAGAAAGGCTTTTCAGGCAGCATTACCCATTGGAAGCACGATTGAGTTTGACCCTTACCGGCATCGTCATGACGGTATCGAATTTGACCCGGAGACCGTACAAGACCAGGATAAATGGTTGCGGGGAGACGTGATGAAAACCTTGCGGAGTAAACGAAACTTTGCCCCCATTACACAAGTAAATACCTTTTGCCTCGACTATTCCCGCTCGATGACGCATGACCTGATGCGCGACCTCTTTAAAGTAGTTTTTCTGCTGGTTATGGGGCTGGAAGGGCGACGCTCTTACGATGCGATCCATTTCTTTGGCTCAGATTTTTATGAGGTCGTTGGCTTTAATAGTGGGCAGTCTTTTACCAACCGTTCGGTGCTGTTCAGGGTGTTGCGAAACATTTCGGAAGTGCATACACATCGCGTCATTTACGGCGGGGTGGGAGGAACGAACATTAGTGCTGGTGTCGGAAAAAGTCATGAAAAACTAAAGGTCTTCACAGAAAAACTATCAAAGAATTACCCGGAGATGAATTTTGTCAGCTCGTTGTTTGTACTGACGGACGGGCAACCTACCATCGGGATCTACGACCTGGAGGAACTGGGCCTGTTCATCGATGAGAAACGACGGGATGGGGATATTGCCATTAAGGGGATTTACCTGAAACCTCCGCAGGATACTTCCGACTTTATGACAAGAATTTTTGGCGCAGAGCACGCCGTAGAGGCAACGACCTTCGACGAGACGGTAAGCACCTTCGTGCACGTAATGGCACGAACTTATAAGGCACAGCGGAAGTCTTTCCGGGCGGTGGAAAAACGACGGAGAATGTTGGCAGGTGAAAATGATGCAATTAATTTATCTTAGACCTTCCATGACAACAACCGAGCCCCAACGTATTAACGATATCTTCCTCGACACCGACGCTTCAGGTAAGCTATTAGCTTATAAGGCCAAGGGTTTTCCTAAGCAGAAAGTCGTCTACACCATCGGCGGAGAGCAGGTGGAGAGAGCCGTCTGCTTTCCCAGCCATGATTTTATTCTGTTGACCACCGCCACTGGCAACCATCTGCGCGACATGGCCAATCGGTCAATACCCGAAGAAGAACACTGGACTGATTTTTACTTTGAGCCACTGACCAAAAGCCTCTATCGTAAAGATGAGCGGAACAGCTGGTATGATCTGGAGGGCTTTCGCCTGATGGTTCCGGTATTTCTGAAGGGGGATGTACTCATTTCTTTGCCGGGCAAAACGAGTCGCCAATCCTGGGCCTTTTCGGGCCAGGAAGTGCTGATTAGCCCGCAGTCTCAATTGCTCCAGGTAGGGAAACTGGTCTTCGATACCAACCTGGAGCCATTGCGGTATTTTGGTGAACGGCTCACGGGTTTAGGACGAGGACACATCAGCTTTGGAGGTCAGGACCAATGGCAGGAAGTTCGTCGTGGTCGAACGGAGCGGGCATTCGTAAATGAATTTACCGGAGCGCCGCTTTTGATTAACGATGAAGAAATTATCGAACATGTCCGTGGTGAAACCAGGGGCTTTCGGCATTTTGAGGTTTTCCGGTCAGCTAAGCGGGCGTACACGGTGGAGAATTCTGGCGATGCGGTCATGAGCTACCAGAACCGACCCCTTGAGGTGGACTTATCAACTTACCTGGAGTTGAACGGCCGGGAAATAATAAGGGTAAATGACAGCCGGGAGGATTTTTACTTTGACCTGCAAACCCGTGCTCCCTTCCGCCTGGAGGCTGCGGGGGAAGAATTAATACGTACCATCAGTCATAAACCGGTTCGTGTGCCTGGCGTAGTCCTCTACGATGTTGGGACGGCACACAAATCTTTCGTCTATGATACCCGGAACAACCGACCGTTTAAGTTGACAGGGGAAGAAGTGTTGCCCACTTCCATCGAAGAGGTCAGCGGTTTTGAAGCCTGGTTCTTTCTTGCTTCCATTGACGGAAGTTCAAAACTATGTACCAAGCATGACTTGAAGGTTGTCCGCCTTGGGCGGGAGCAACTTGAAGTCGCCGAGATAATGGGGGCGTCACCCACCAAACTGGTCAATGCGCGGGGCACGAGGGGGGAACGTATAGTGCTTGACTTACGACGAGGGGCGGAGCAGGTTACTTTGGCGATGGCCGACGGCCATCGGATTGAGGCCGCTTCCGGTGCTCCGCACCGCATCGGAGATCGCTTTTTGCAACACATCTCTTTAGCTTCTTTAGGAGGAGCCGTTCCCCGACTGGTAGACCTGGAATTGGAAAACCTGACCACTTTTACTCTGCCTGAAAACCTGACGGAATATCCGGACCAACCCCAAACTTCTTGTTTCGCTGCTAACCCGATTACCCGGATCAATTTTTCTCAAACCTTAAAGGTTCAAGGTGAAGCTTTCCTACGAGCAACATTTTTAACCTATCAGGGAGAAGAAGAGGACGTAATATTAAAGGCTGGTAACGCTGGCCCGGTACACCTCGATGGGGCAGGACACCGGAACGAATTAGTCATAGGCTTTAAGGAGCACACGTTGCAAACTCCTTACCGACTGGGGCAACACTTATTGGTCGGCGCGCGTACCCTGAACGAAGAATTGAAAAGTGGAGAACTGTTGTTTTCTATCCACCGGTACCAAAGTTGGTTGCCTTTCTACGATACTTTTTTACCTGTTTTCAGAAGGGCCATTGAACTGCCCGGAAAGGAATACTGGCCATGCTACTTATTTGAAGCACTGGAGCAAGGAGGTTCGGGAGAGTACATTGCAGTAGAAAAGGAAGAACCTTATCGAGTATTGGCCACCAGGAAGAAAGATAAGGTGATGCCAAAGATCGTGACCACTAAATCCCGTGCCTTACTAGACCCGAACGACGTCAGTGGATTGATCGATTTATTTGTGGATAGGGGAATGTTGGTCGAGGTGAGTTGAAAAGGGAAAATCCCTTAACGATCCTTTAATTGTCCAGCGCTAAAATTTTAAGACTTTGAGGTGCAACCTTTACCTAACGGCGAACGCCATTAGGGTAAATATCCTTGTGGCAAGGCCCGGTGGCCTGGCCATTAACCCAACTCAACAAATTTATATTCACAAAAGACTATATCATGAGACTCCTCTTTTTCTTTTTCTGTGTATTCGCCTTCTCCGCCTTGCAGGCACAAGACGTCAACGTAGATTATGATGGCCCCGTCTTAGCTTACCAGGCCGAAGATGCTTCCGAAACACTTGACCTTGGCCTCGATGCCCGTAGGCGTGGCCGCGAGCGGACCCTGCTCGGTGACCTGGACCTCAGCGGTGCCTGGGGTGGCCCAACCTACAATTACTCCATGACCGGAGACGACTGGGCGCTCGTCCGTGGTGGCTTCGGTGGTCTGGAATTTGGTGAAGAATTTTTCATCGGTTACGGCGGCTGGAAAGGTCGTGAGACCTTCACTGTCGATGAGCCAGTGGCAACTTCTCCACAGTTCGACTTCCAGCACAGCGGATTGATCCTGGCGTATGCCCCATTTTCTGACAACGCCATCCACCCGCGAATTACGACCATCTTCGGTCCGGGCAAAGTTGATGTTGCCGGCGAAGGCCGAGACCGTATGCTGGTAGGCCAGGCCATGGTCGGCCTAGAACTGAACCTGTTTCAATGGTTCCGTATCGGTGCCGAAGGCGGCTACCGTTTCAGTACTGGTGTCGACAGCGAACTGATTTCAGATCGGGACGTATCCGGTGCCGTCGTTCAGCTGGAAGCTCGCTTTGGCTTTAGCTGGTAGAAGGTAGAGTTCAGGGGGCAGGGTTCAGTATTTAGGACTCAGGACTCAGCGTTCAGGATTCGGTATTCAGGTAGTAGTATTCAGTGCTCATAATCTAGCGATAAATGAGATGAACTGCTGCAACCTGAAACCTGAAAAAGCCCCACCAGATAAATCCGATGGGGCAGAATGCCGATAGGTTTAAAACAAATGAATCTTTGCAAATTTGGCGGGGAACGCGACCTTCAGGTCGGTTCCCCGCCGGCTTTTAGGAAACACCCTTATCGAGCAACCATGAATTTGGTTGTCGAGGTATACCCATTTGCGGCCTCAAGACGAAGCAAATAGGTGCCGACTGGTAAATCCTGTACTGAAATGGCCACCTGTTGCTCCCCCTCCGTGAGGGGCTGTTGCAGTTTGCGTAATGTTCGGCCGGTTACATCAACAATGCGGATGCTGGCCGACGTGGCGTCTTTGACACTTACGTTAAGATGGAGCAGATCGGATGCAGGATTTGGGAAAACCCGTATCGTTTCAACCTGGTTGGTAACCGAGACTTGTGGTGTAGTAATGATGGGGGTACCATCTCCCGGAAGCAGGGCAACACAGGAGCTGCCTTCGTAAATTCGGATGTTGCGGAAATAGGAATTGCCATTGCGTGTACCACCGTCGTGGTCAGCGGTAAAGAACAGGCGATTGAAGTTCCCGGTGTAGTACTGACCTACCGGAATGGTGTATCCTTTCCAGGTACCGATTTGGGCATAATCGTCGAATGCACTGATGCCCCAGTTCTGGATGCCGAACAACCGGAAGGTGAAGTTGGAACTGATGCCATTATTGTTGTCGAAACCAATGCCGTGAATCTCTCCCTGAGTGGTTGATCCGAATTCGAATTCAATTATCGTATTTGGCGTGACGGTGTAGTTCAGGTTGATGGATTTCCAGGCATTGTTCCGGATCATTATGGTATTGGCGTCCAGTACGGTCACTGTGCCACGATCCTGAGATCCACCGTAGGTGGTTGGAGGATAGGTGATGAAACTTAGGGCGTCACAGGCAGTGTCACCACCGTCGTCGTCGCCGCCGCCATCATCATCACCGCCGGTTTGGGCACAGAAATCTTCGGAGGTACTTCTGCCAAAATTTCCACCGGTGGCTATGTCCGTACCGTTCAGGTTGATGGTATAAGCACCGTTTCCGTAAGCACAACAGATGCCATCCCCGTAAGTGTCAGTGATGTTGAAGGTGTAACAGCCATCAGGTAAACAGGCCTCCTCAGTATAGGTCGTATTCCGACTGCTGTAACCGCTACCGGAGGCAACGGTCGTACCGGAAGCATTTTTTATTGTCCAGGCAGTTTCCCCTGGGTAATTATCTGTGAGTATGGTAACCGTTACCACGTTCTCAGTGCAATCATCATTACCGTTGCCGCCACCTCCGGAACAGGAGGTAAGGCAGTTGCCATTATAGGCACGGTTACGCATAAGGTTACCCGGCTGCGTACCAAAGCCCAGATTTAAATTCACTCCAGCATTTGTAAGGTGACAATAACTCATGATTGTACCGCCTCCGCTGGGGATGCCTGGCCGGGCACAGCCTCCGGTGGTGGGGTAGCAACCGTCGATGGCTGTACCGTTGCCGTTCCAGACGCAGGCATGGGTGTGCTGCGAGCCAAAATTATGCCCCAATTCGTGTGCAATAACGTTGACGGACCAACTGTAAGTGGGCACATTGCTGAAGTTGTTGTTGATGGAGCTAAAGCCGTAGCCGTAGTTGTTGGAGCATAACACATCTACGTAGGCTACGCCACCGCTGGCCTGGAAGGAGACCAGGTGGGCAATGTCGCCATTGAAGCTGGTACGGTTAGCCAAAAATGCATTCAGGTTGCCGCTGCTGGAGCTGCTGTTATATGGGTCGTTAGTTGTCCACACAAACAGCTCACTCATCACCAGGTTAATGTTTTCGTTGGCGTAGAGTACGGCTACCTGATTAAACAGGGCGGTGACGAAGCTGGTAACGGAGGCACTGCTGCCACGCTGTTGGAAGATGGAGTAATCAGCTTCCATAAATACGTTGACGCAATTGTTGGCATCCTTTTGGCCAGTATCCAGGTCTAGAAGATCCTTGGGAGCGTAGGGCAGGCCTGAATCAGGCGTGTCACACTCACCCAGGTCAGGTGGTGGGAGGTCTTTATCGTTATAGAGAATGTACTTTTCTCCTTTGGTCATTTTACCGAGCACCAAGTTGCCGGCATCCGTTGCAATGATGCCGCTGACCTCTCCCTCGAAAATGGAAATCGCCACCAGGCTGTTGGGCTCATTAGTGACAACACCACGGTAGTGTAGCCCGAGGGCTGTTCTTTGACGACTTTTGGAAGAACTGCTTTCGGTGACCTTGAAGCCCTCAGCAAAGATATTGGTACGAACCAACGAGACATGGCCAGTAGCACCAGGCAAAGTCAGTTCAAGTTTTTCCGGGGCAGCATCGTGCAGCTCATAGAGGGCTTTGGGTTTTATGTCCAGCAGATCATATGGTGCGCCAACTGCGTCTAAGGCAGCGATCCTGGCGGCACTTTTGTTAGTGGAGAAGAGCGTAAAGTGTTCCTCAAAACTTTGTTCGGCGCGGGCCTCTTCAACGAGAACAGCGGGCCGTAATTCCTGGCCGTAAAGGCCAAGGGTTGTCAGCAGGGCCGTGCAAAGCACTGCTAGACGGAAAGTAATAATGCGCATAGTTGCATTTAGGTTAAAAAGCTATGAAAATGAGCTCACCGTGTAGGCACGGAGGGCGTTGGTTTTGATCCTTAAACTATGCTGGGGTGTTGTTCATAAAAAATAGGTTGCATCCGCTTCAAGTAGCGAAAGCAATAGTTTTTAGTTCAAAATTTGTGGGGAAGGAAAGACCTTAGAAGGTTGCCAAAATGCCCGTGCAAGGGCAAATCTGGTAGTAAAAATAACTATTGTCAGAAGAATAGTTGCCCGAAAAACGAGCGGAGACTCATTCTATTGCCTAAGGGATGGAAAATATTAGCTAAAAAACAATGTAAGCTGCTTTCCTTGCTTTTTATACGGTTTTTGCACCTGCGACCGCGCCTGATCTTTTACCCGTTGGACGTTCGACGAAATAGCTGATAATGCTCCTGGTATCTCCGTCTTTCTGCAGGCAATTCGCTTATATTTGTACTTTGATTTTTCCATTAAACCTTATTAACCATGCGTATATTTCTTTCCTTTCTCTTTGTCGTCGCTCTTTGTGGAAGTACTCTTTCCGCCCAGAACTTCGGTGTCCGTGGTGGTCTCAATCTGACCACCGTCAGCGTAAATAGCGAAGGTCTTACTGTTTCCTTCGAGCGCCAGGCGAACCTCATGTTGGGCGTATTCTTTGACCTGCCGCTGGGCGGAGAAAAATTCATGCTGTCTCCCGAACTGAGCTACGTTGGCCGGAGCTACGGTGTTGAGTTTGACTTTCTGGGGTCGAACCTAAGTACAAAGCTCAACCTGGCTTACCTGGACCTTGGCGTACTGGCCAAATACATGATCGTCGACAATGAGCCCGTCGGGGTTTACGTAGCGGCCGGCCCCGTGATCAGCTATGCCATGAGTGGCAGCGTTGAAACTAATGGCGACAAGGAAGACATCGAATTCGATGATGAAGATGGCTTCAACCGGACCAACCTTAACCTTGCTGCCGCTGCAGGCCTAACTTTCGGGCAGAAGTTCTTTGTGGAAGGACGGTACATGACCGGCCTTAGTAACTTGAGCGAAGAGGAGGACGGAGACGGTGATACTAAATGGACCTCCATCGGCATCAACGGCGGGGTGCGGATTCCCCTTGGCAACTAATTAGTAGTCAAACGGACCACCTTAAAAACAAAAACGGTACGCATGAAAATGCGTACCGTTTTTATTTTTAAGGTGGATCGAATGGAGCTTATCCCATCTCCTGTACCACCTCTTTAACCTGTGGCATCATCCGCTTCAGCATAGATTCGATGCCTGATTTAAGGGTGACAGTCGAGCTGGGGCAACCACTGCAAGAACCCTGCATAATGACCGTTACAATGCCTTCGTGGAAACTTTTGAATTCGATGTTGCCACCATCCATTTCAACAGCGGGCTTAACGTAGGTGTCGATCAACTCCTTGATCTGTTTCACCGCTTCGGCATCGTCCTCACTGTATTCGTAACTTACGCCACGTTCTTCCTCAATGCGAGCTACTTCTTCGGCAAAACCTTCTTTGATGATTGGTTTGTCCTCCTGCAGGTAGTCCTTGATGTACTCCTTCAACTTCAGCATGACATCTTCCCAACTGTAATTGAATTCTTTGGTCAGGGTAACGTAGTTGTTGGCGATGTAGACCTTCTTCACGTAAGGGAAATCGTACAAAGCGGCGGCCAGCTCCGACCATTCACGGGCAAAGGCTTCTTCTTTGAATTCAGCAGTGCCGTTGTACAACATACGGTTGGTTACAAACTTCAGGCTTTCCGGATTCGGTGTTTGCTCAGTGTACAGCAGTACGGGACGCTTGGTGGCAGTTTGGCTCATGATTTTTCTTTTACGGGCATCCGCCCTGATCGATTAAACACCTTTAAGCCAGTTGGGTTTAACGAGGGAATGAGAGAATTAGAGAATGTGTGCGGGGAGAATCCCGTTATCTACACATCCCAAACGCCTTCCCGCTCTTTTAGTGAACAATTTAAGCACGGTGAATGGTGAGGGCGGAAGCTGTTTACTCCTTCTCAAATTCATTCATTCATTTGCAGGGCGCGGCCGCTGGTGCAGGGGTGGGGTAAAAAAGCAATGGGAGGCAGTCGACGGATTTTCGCTTCAATCACCAACCATTACCATACAATATCCCATCTTTGCGCTGTAGTTCAGGCCAATGGGTCCGGGAATTTCAATACCAATGAACCAAAAATCAAACATGCGTACTTTTCTTCTCTCTTTAACCTTATACTCGGTTTCCCTTTTTAGCCCCTTATTCGCACAGGAGTTCAGTGGTGGTTTTCGAGCCGGTCTTAACTTTGTTTCTTTTGATGGCGAACAGGAAATGAGTGCCGATGGCACAATTACCTTCGAAGAGTTTAACCAGACGACGGGGTTTCACGTAGGGGCTACTTTCGCCCTTGCCTTTACCGATCTTGTGGGGATAAAGGCTGACCTGATGTACAGCCAGAAGGGTGGAGAGCGGCGGTACACCAATGCTCCTTCTTTCTTTTACCTTTATTCGGGCACTGAAGATCTGGAAGGTGAAGTGTTTTTCGGTACGTTGAATTCCGAGGTCAACGTCATCAACAGCTACATTGACATTCCCCTGGTAGGCTATTACCGCATCGGTATTTTTGAACTGGAAGCCGGCGCCAGTATGGGGTTCATGGTAAACAGCCAGGCCTCTGGTGGGCAGACTTATACCAACACTCGTTTTGGCGGAGCAGACAATAGTATCATCCTTAACGTCGAAGGCAGGTATTTCAGCGACGAGGCTGGTGGCGCAGGCCTAATTGCCCTATCCTCCACTCCGCTTCCGGGAACTTCCGTACTGCCTCCCGAAATCGTTTCGGCTTACTACAATAATAACAGTGACGAATCACTCTATCGCCGGTTGGATTTCGGCCTGATCGGAGGCGTCAACGTTTTTCTGAACAACGGTCTCTTTGTCGGTGCCCGTTATCAGTATGGCCTTACGGACATCACTCGCCCGGAAAATGACCTGAAGCTCGTCAATGAAAACCAGGTGGGTGGCCGCGAATTTAATACCGAAGACAAGGATTACAGCCGCTCGTTTCAGGCGAGCATTGGCTTTCGGTTTTAGGGCGCATAGCCTGCTTGTCTAAAAGAACATCGTTAGGAAGTCTGGCGAAGCTCGCTCTAAGAGCGTGTCTAAAATTAGCTTTTGAGGCGACTGCTGAAAAATATTGTTCTGAATGAGGCGCAAAGAGGGAGCTTGGCCATAGCCAAGTGACCGATGCAGCAACGAAATGCAGGACGATATTTGGCGCAGGTAGCCCAAAG
>JBGCFZ010000317.1:0-6797 GCA_045110355.1 Lewinella sp.
TCCGGCCACTGCTTCCATGGCTTCGTTGTCAATCTCCCATAAACGAAGATTGCTCACCAGAATGCCAATCAGGTAACAAGCAATAATGGAACTGATCCACGACGGGAAAATGCTGATACGCTCTCCGTAACGAGCAAAAAAAGGGAAGCCGATACAGAGGGTGATACTCAGAACTAAGGCTACTGACATCAGTACCGGAGTTTTAGCACTCTGGCTTTACCAACCCTGGGAATAGTCACTACGTAGAGGTTCGTGTAATCCAATTCGCTAAACCTTGGATACGCATCAGTATTGGTTAGGTAATTCGTCATGGCAGGGGTGGTGTTGCTATGGCCAACGATCAGCACTGTCTTACCCTTATACAGCCGTTTAAGGTCTTTAGCAAAGAGCTGTAATTCCGCCGGAGGGTAGATAATTACGGGCAGTCCCTTGTCCTCGGCGGTGGGTTTAGCAGTGCCTTGGGTACGTTTGGTATTCGTACTGTAAATAGCATCGAGCGAGGTGTTCTTAAGAATCTCTTTCAGCCGTTCTGCCCGTTCGACACCCTTTTCAATCAGAATCGGGTCCCGGCCGTAATCTTTCTCGGCGTGGCGAACGAGAATAAAGGTGGATACCTCAGCCTCAGCGTATTTCTCCTCAGTAGTCTTTTTGCTGGTTGTACAGGAAGTCAGGAAGATCCCGGAAAAAAGGAGTAGGAGGGTAAGTTTTCTAAGTAGTCTCATAGCACGCAAATCTAAGGTAATTTAGCGTGGATTCGGAGTTGCCTGGTGGGATGGACTGGGTAACCTGATGTTGTACTTAGTCCGTAAGACTTCATATCGCAGGCTGGGGCTTCAGTCATGGTAAGGCTCAACCTGCCTATTGCCCGAGTGGGATGGGGCTATCACGAATTACCGCGCATTAATTCAGCCAATGCGGGCAAAATATTAGCTTTGGCCCCATGATCGACCTGAGTAACCTGACCCACATTGCCTTTGATGCCGATGACACACTCTGGGCACATGAAAACATTTTTGTTGACGCCAAAGCACGTTGTCTGGAGCTCTTACGTCCCTATCTGCTGCCAAACCAACATCTGGAAGAGGAACTTTACCGCTTTGAGCGTAAAAATCTAAAGCTGTTCGGCTATGGTGTGAAGGGTTTTACCTTATCGATGATCGAAACGGCCATTGAGTTGTCAAAGGGGAAGATTACTGGCGCTGAAATTCAGCGCATCATTGATCTGGCTAAGGAAATGTTGGACCATCCGATCCATTTGTTGGACGATGTACCCCAAGCTATTGCAGCGCTGAAACCACACTTCACCCTATTGATCATTACCAAGGGAGACCTTTTTGCCCAGGAAAATAAGATCGCCCGGAGTGGACTCGCAAACGAGTTTGACATCATCGAAATCGTTTCCGAAAAGGATGAAGCAACCTATCGAAGCCTGCTGCAGCGCCACGCCATCGATCCCGCGCATTTTTTGATGCTGGGGAATAGCCTACGCAGCGACGTACTGCCAATCATCAATATTGGCGGAAGGGCCCTGCACTTGCCTTTCGAGTTCACCTGGCACCACGAAGCGGTGACGGAAACGACGGAAGATTATTGGCAGCCGGATAGCTTATGGGGTGGGGTAGAGGCTATTTTGGCGGCTCGGGGATAGTTACAGGGCGCGGCCGCAGGTGCAGAGAAAAGGTTGTAAGAAGCAAAGGTAGAAGGGGGAGGCATCTCTTTTGTCCCTTACTCCATTGCCCCCTTATCCCTTATCCTTGCACCTGCGCGCCGCCGCCCAAATCCAAGCGAAAAACACTTACCTTGCGGTCCCGGAGATCAAGCTGGAATATGCCTGATATGCCCTTCCAATGCTACACTTGTAGCCGTATATAAACGCATAAAAACGTTTATATGCGTATAAAAAACGACTAGCCGCAATTGTATGCCTGTACTTGCGGTCATGACGAAAATGACCACGGACCTAATGGCCACCAACCCCGAACTGGAACTTGCCTATCGCTACATCAGCCAAACCAATCGCCACCTTTTTCTGACGGGAAAGGCGGGTACCGGTAAAACAACCTTTTTGCACCGGGTAAAGGCCGAAATTCCTAAGCGGATGGCCGTAGTGGCACCAACGGGTGTGGCGGCGATCAACGCCAAGGGAGTGACCATCCACAGCCTTTTTCAGCTGCCCTTTGGCACCCTTATGCCAGAACGGATGAAGCAGGAACTGCGTACCCGCAGGTTCAGTGAAAAAAAGAAAAAACTGATCCGTAGTCTGGACCTCTTGATCATTGACGAGATCAGCATGGTGCGTGCAGATATGCTGGACGCAATTGATGCGGTGCTGCGTCATGTACGCCGTAAGGAAGAACCCTTCGGCGGAGTGCAATTACTCATGATCGGTGATCTCCACCAGCTTCCGCCGGTGGTCAAAGACAGCGATTGGCGAGAGATGCGCGAACTGTATAAAACCAGTTATTTCTTTGCCAGCCAGGCGCTGCGTGAAGCCCGGTCGCAGGTCATCCAACTAAAGCACATTTACCGGCAAAGCGATGAGGTTTTTATCGGTCTGTTGAACAAAGTCAGGAATAACCAAATGGATCAGGAGGTCTTTGATACTCTGAATTCCCGTTACCGCGAAGACTTCAGACCGGCAGACGACGAGGGCTACATTACCCTTTCTTCCCATAACCACACCTCCCGGAAAATCAATAAAGAAAAGCTGGATCAACTGGCCGGCAAAGCCCATAAATTTAAAGCTTCGGTTACCGGTACCTTCCCTGAGTCCATGTATCCTAACGAAGAAGAACTGACCTTCAAGGTGGGGGCACAAGTGATGTTCAATAAGAACGATTCCGGTGAAGTGCGGGAATACTTTAATGGCAAGATTGGCCGGATCACGGCGATCAACGGAGACGAGATTGCGGTCAGTTGCCCAGACGGTGCCCGCATTACGGTTACTCCGGTAGAATGGGAAAATCGTCGTTACAGCCTAGGGAAGAACAAGGAAATTGAGGAGGATATTATCGGTACCTACGAGCAGCATCCGCTGAAACTAGCCTGGTCTATCACCATTCACAAAAGCCAGGGACTCACCTTTGATAAGGTGGTGATCGATGCCGGTGCTGCTTTTGCTCATGGCCAGGTCTACGTTGCGCTGAGTCGCTGTAAAACCTTTGAGGGTATTGTACTGCGGACCAAAATTGGCACTGATAGCGTGAAAACCGATACCGTCGTCCGAAGCTATTCTGAGCACGCAGAAGAGAACCAACCGACGGAGGAAAGCCTGCGGGCCGACCAGCGGGCCTACGAAATCAAATGCCTCAATGAGCTCTTTACCTTCAAAGAGGTAGAATATGCAGCCAGGCAATTGCAACGTGCCCTCTTCGAACATGAGCGCGCGATCCAGGGAGACGCCCACGGCGAGTACTATAAAATGCACGAAACGCTGAAGGCTAAAGCGATCAAAGTCGGCCACGGATTCCTCGGGCACATCGTCAACTACGGAAAAGCCGAAGCATTGCCGTCCGAAAACGAGGAACTCGGCCTACGGCTGACCAAAGCTGGTCAGTACTTTGCTAAATACCTGGGAGATGAAATCCTTCCGGAACTGGCCATGTTTGGCGTCATGACCGATAATCAGGCGGTAAAGACGGCAGTTGATGACAAGTTAGAGACCTTAGTCCGTTTACTCTTTGGCAAGCTGGTGGGCTTCAAAACGCTGGAGAATGGCTATGATCCGGCAGCCTACATCACGGCACGGACGAACGCGGAGCTTGACTTCAAAAAGAAACAAGGTGCCTCGGCGGCAAAAAAGCCGAAAACCATTTTACCCAAGGACTTAAAGCACCCCGAGCTTTACCTTAAGCTTACGGAATGGCGCGCTGCGCTCGCCCTGGAGACGAATAAGCCGGCGTTCACCATCGCCCACAACTCGGCCCTTCTTGAAGTCGCTGCGCTGTTGCCAACGACGAAGCCCGGCATGCTTCGAATCAAAGGGTTTGGCCCTAAGTCCTTCGAGAAACACGGAGCGGCCATCGTTGGTATTGTGGAGGAGTACCTCGCGGACAAGAACGTGGAAAAAACCGACCTGTGGTCGGCCGTAAAGGCCGATACCCGACAGGTAACGCTGGATTTGCACCAGGAGGGTAAATCCATCGAAAAGATCGCCGAGCTGCGGGAATTGAAAGCTTCCACCATCGAAACGCACTTATCCCATTGGGTGAAGGAGGGTAAACTGAAAGTTGAGGAGGTGGTGCCTCAGGAAACGATTGATCTCATTTTGCCTTACTTCAAGGAGCATGGGGAAGCAGCGGAGTTGAAGGATGCCGTGAACCACTTTGGGGGGAAGTACTCTTATGGGGTGGTGCGGTTGGTTCGGGGGTTGGTGTAGTGCTGGTTTTTGGATAGGTTTTAGGAAATGGGGGATAATTGGAATTCTGCGGTAGGTTGAAAGGGGAAGCGTACAGCTCCAGCAGCGATAACACTCTAAAAATAGACACACTCCACCTAAGTGATAGCAACAACTAAACGCCCGTCAACCTTTTCGAGGCCACGCAGTAGGGTACAATAACCCAACCATTGTCGCGTAGCGACCGCCCTTTATGATCACCGGGGACGGAGTCACCGGTGATCGCTTTAAGATCTATTATTGATTGCCTACGGCAATCAGCGGGCTAACACTACCTGCGTTGCCCCGCACTTTGTACGGGACAACTGTAAAGGGTAATCGCTAAGCGATAAGCGGTCAAAACAAAGAACCCCGGCAAGCATAGCTTACCGGGGTGCAACAACTGAGTCAGTTAGGGTGAAAGACCGGTCTCGAACCGGCGACCTCCGGAATCACAATCCGGCGCTCTAACCAACTGAGCTACAATCACCATTTATCTGGGCTGGACTCAGTTGCTATTCTGCTTAGTATTAAAGCGCCGCAAAGATAAAAAGTTCCATGCAACGAGAAAACTTTTATGACAGGTATTTTTTCAACGCAGCCGCCATTTTTTGCTGCAGGTCTTTGGCGGAGGCACGTGCTGCCTGCGTAAAGTCTTCACCATCACTGGCGTAGAGGATTCCCCGGCTGCTGTTGACGAGGAGGCCACAGTGGTCATTCATTCCATGCCGACAAACGCCTTCCAGGTCGCCGCCTTGTGCTCCAATGCCTGGAACCAGGAAAAAGTGGTCGGGCGTAAGCGCCCGCAGCTCCGCAAACTTCTCCGCCTGGGTGGCGCCACATACGAACATCAGCTGATCGGCGCTGCCCCATTCGGCGGCGCGTTGCATCACTTTGGCGTACAGGGATTGGCCGCCGTCCTGGCTGGCGTGCTGGAAATCCTGACTGCCTTTATTGCTGGTCAGTGCCAAAAGAATGGCCCATTTACCTTCGTATTCAAGGAAGGGTTCTACGGAGTCTGCGCCCATGTAGGGCGCAACGGTTACCGAATCGGCACCAAGGGTATGGAAGGCGAAGCTGGCGTAATATCGGCTGGTGTTGCCAATGTCTCCCCGCTTGGCGTCCGCAATCACGAAGTGCTCATCACCGATGTAATCAATGGTTTCCTTCAGTATGCGCATACCGTCCAGGCCCAGTGCTTCATAGAAGGCAGTGTTGGGCTTGTAGGCTACGCACAAGTCACGAGTAGCATCAATGATGGCCCGGTTGAAGGCCAATACGTCCCCCTTGAGATGTGGGGGCATTTTTTTTGGGTCGGCATCCAATCCGACGCAAAGGAAGCTCTCCTTACTTTTTATCTGATCAAACAGCTGGGCACGGGTCATTGGGCGGGTGTTGTGTAGGGATAGATGATCCGGGTTTCGAAATCGTTGGGATCCTGAACTTGCAGGGGCCCAATTGTATATTCTTCGATACTGGGCAAGGCGTGCGATAAGCCACGACGCTTCAGCTCCTGATCGAGGCTGAGGTGCATAGCACTCAGGGCATCGTAGGTTCCTTTGAAGTCCAGAGCAATTGCTTTGGTAGCCGGTAAGGTGATGGTTACGTACGGCGGAAGTTTGGTGCCGGCAGCAACCGGTAGGGCCACCGCTGCATCTCCCCAGCCCCGGTCGACGTCCCAGGCATAAGTAAGCGTAGTCATCGGGCCGGTCGCGGAAATGCCTCCTCTGGTGGCCGCAACGGAAAGGGCTTCGCTTTCCATGCCCAGAAATCCGTTCATGTCCTGGAAGGATAGCTCCTGCCGGAAGACGAGGTAATGTCGTTCAGGAAGGTCCAGGTCAAGATAATTCAGCTTCATGACCTGAACGGAAGTGTCTCCTCCTTCAAGTGTTGTGGAGAGGATTTCTTCTTTTTCGGCGGTAGCCGTAGCGGCGTCTCCGCAGCTGTAAAAGCTGATCAGACAGCCAAGGATAACAATAAACCGTAATGCTTGGGGCATACTTTTAAATTTCGGGCAAAGGTAGGATACGTCAATTGGTTTGTCAACGTTTGAAGTCGAGTATTCAGTACAAACGCATTAAATGGACTACGAACGCGAATCAAGGGCTAATACTAGTGGCTTGTCAAGCCACTAGTGCTTACGACACATATCTGCGGCGGCTATTAGCGGCTGGCTACGTTGCTCAAATCCTCACTTAGCTACGGCTAAGCTCCGGTTTGATCGCCTTGCCAGCCACTAAAATCCACCAGCACCTAGTGCGTCATAATTGACTTGACTAAGCACTAGTGCTCTGTCAAGCCGATCTTGTCATATTAACTGCGGCGTCTTTTACCCGCTGGCTGCGTTGCTTGAATCCTCATTTAGCTACGGCTAAACTCCGGTTCAAGCGCCTTGCCAGCAGGCAAAATTCACCAGCAGTTA
>JBGCFZ010000318.1:0-3760 GCA_045110355.1 Lewinella sp.
TGTAAACTAAGTATTGACGCATATCGCGTAACGATTATTCTTTACGGTTGCCTCGTACATAGTGCGGGGCAACGAGGAAACAGTTCGTCCGCTGATTGCCGCAGGCAATCAATTCTAGCCAATAAGACGATTACCGGGGACGCCGTCCCCGGTAATCGTAAAGGGTAGTCGCTACGCGACAAGCGTACGTTAAAACTTAGTTTACAGTGTATTAGTTGGGCATTAAATAGGCTTCTAATGCAGGCGATAGGTCGTTTGCTTGATCACTATTTGTGAGGAAGACGAAACCGTAATTTTTTTTCAGGTTAAATGCGAAGCCAGAGGTATATCCCCAATTATTCCCTCCGTGTAGATAAACGTTGCCATTGGAAGACTCCTTGACTCCTAATCCTAATGAGTAGGCTGAAACACCAGATTTAGCGATATTATCATCCTCTGGAACATCTATTTGAACGGTGAGGAAATCTGTTAAAACCTCCTCATTAAGTATTCCCCCATCCATCAACGATACTAAGAATTCAGCATAACTTACGGCATTAGTATAAAGCCCTCCAGCAGCTTGCATAGAAGTCCTTTCTATCCAGCTATCATACACGACTTTGTCGTTTTCATGCCCACTGGCCATGTGCACCACCACATAAGGCGTAAATTCATAGTACAAGTGGTTTAGGCCAAGTGGAATGGTTATCTCTTGCTGAAATAGGCTATCCAATGAAGTAAGGGGAATATCATAAACGTGAGCCACGGTCTTCTTGAGATATTCATAGCCCTCCCCTGAGTAGGAGAATTGTGACCCTGGCTGAAACTTGATATCTAACTGCTGATCTTCATTTTGCCACCTCCAGTTGGGGAAACCTGTGGTATGACTAAGGACCATTCGACTGGTGATAGACTTGTACCTGTCATCGTGTTCAATGTCTGGATAAGGGAAGTATTTATATAGGGGAGTGTCCAACTCCATCTTGCGCGACTGCATCAGCTTTAATACAAAAGCAGCAAACATCGGCTTTGATAATGAAGCGGCTTCAAATAGCGTATTGCCATTTATCGGTTGCTGAGAATATTGATTACAGGTTCCAATTTCATTATTGTAAACAATTTCTCCGTTGTTGATAACTGCAATCGACAGCCCTTTTATGGAGGATGAATCTATTTGAGCAAGAAGAAAACTATCCAATTTATGTGAGGAAATTTGGTCTCCATCCAATTTTTACAGCGTACTATAAACATCGTCTTTTGAAGGTGAACAGGAGGCGATCAATAGGCATATTAAGTATAAAGTCAATGACTTTTGATTCAGATACCACATGCTTAAAGTTTTTAATTTGAATGCCCTTAGACTTCCGTGTTAGAGTAATAATGAAAGTTATTATTGGTGATAAAGCTAGCGTAGTTATTTCACTGACTTATCCCCCCACACGCCCAGTCTCCTTATCCGTACCCGTACGCCGGTTTCTACGCTTGACTTTATCGTTGCCAAAAGTATACGAGAGGTTAAGGTTCAGCCGCCGGCTGTCCCAAACAGCGTCTACGTCGGATACGAGGCCATTGAATTCCGCCGTGCCTCCCCAGCCAGCCTGAAAGAATACATCGCTGACGGAAAGCCTTGCCTGAAGTTTGTCTTGGAAAAACTTCCGTTGCAAGCCTATATCAAGGCTCCAATTGGCTTTTGCCTCAAAGACATCTCCGCCACGAATCCCCGGCCCGTTAAAGTAGCCGGATATCTCTCCCTTAAACTTGTGCGGTAGCGTGATGGTGCTCTGATGATTTAGCGAGTAGCTAAATGCCTGCAGGTCTAATGCCTCTCCCGTAGCAAGTGAGGAGGAATTCGTTAGCTGCAGCGCGGTGAAGTTGTTCGAGGTAGTCCAACCGGGGGTGATTTCATGGGGGATGCTCAGGTTCAAGGACAATATGCGCTGCCGGGCACTGTTGTCGGAAGAGAAATAGCGGGCCAGAGGGTTTACTTCGTCCCTGCGGGTTACGTGGGTAATCTGGTCAATGGTCAGGCCGTAGGCCAATTTAACATGGTAGCGTTGGGCCAGGGTGTAGGAAAACTCCAGATTATTGATCTGTTCAGGCTGCAAGCGTGGGTTCCCAATGGCAAAAGTTAGGGGACTCAACTGATTGCGGAAAGGGCTAAGCATAGCGTAAAAAGGCCGGGCAATTCGCCTGCCGTACCGCAGGCCAACCGTATGCTGGTCATTGATGACCCAACTTAGGCCCGCATTTGGGAACCAACGGCGGTACTTCTGGGTAAACGGAGGCTCGGCCAGGCTTTGGTCAAATACGCCGATCTCTCCTTTCAGCTGTGTCCATTCTGTACGAAGCCCGAGAGAGTAGTCCAGCTTTTTCAGGAATTTACCGGCCAGGCTGAAGTAAGCAGCCTGGATGTCTTCCTGGTAATTGAAGGTGCTGGAGAGCATTACGTCCAGGCGTTCTTCTTCTCCCTGTCCGTCATACCTAAGGAAGGTGTTCTCGGAGGCAATCCGACTCAATTTCCCCCCTACGCTGAGGCGGCCAAAAGGCAAGGGTTGTTCCAGGTCGAGTTTTAGGCCACTTACGTCAACCGTCGTTGGGCCAGATAGCCGGAGGGCACCAGAGGAGAGTTCTTCCGTTTCTGTAGCGTCGAAGTACCGGTTGGTTTGATGGCGGATATTACCTCTGCTGAAGGCGGCATGGTCAGCATCCAGGTTGATTACCTGCCCAGCTTTACCCTCGTACCGATAGTTGAGGTTGATCTGTTTGCGCTTACTAAAGGACGCCACGCGGTTGGTCGAAACCAATACGCTATCGATGATGTCTGGTCTAGCAGCAGCGGCAATTAGGTTACGATTTATGCTCCGTTGTGGCTGGTCAAAATCACTGCCGCTTACCAATACACCCAAGGTGTGTTCCTTCCCCAGGAATACATCCATACCCAGGCGACCATAAACACCCGCCCACCGATTTACGCCATCTTCTACCTCTTCCAGCGTAAAGCCGTTGAGGGTGTTACGAAATATGGCCTTATTGAATTGAGCTCCCTGGGAATGTCCGAGGTTGCCGTACATACTGATGCGCTTACTGCGGTACGTGGCCATGGCTGTCACGTTGCTGCGGCTGTATCGTCCCTGGCCATACGCGGCGGCTACGCTGCCGTTGAGGCCCAGGTTTTCTTCCCGCTTTAGGCGGATATCAATGATCCCCCCATTGCCTTCTGCTTCATACTTCGCACCGGGGCTGGTGATGATTTCGATGCGGTCGATCTGTTCTGCGGGCAGGTTCCGGAGGTAGTCACTTAGTTCTTGCCCGGTTAGCGGCAAGCGTTTCCCATCTACATACAGGAGTACACCGGCGCGCCCTAAAACGGAGATGTTGTCGTTGTTGCCCACCACTACGCCTGGCGCTTTGCGCAAGAGACTAATCGCATCTGAGCCTGCACTGTTGATGGTGCCCGCGACGTTAAAAACCGTCCGGTCTGCCTTCACCTCAAGGATTGATCTGGTGGCAGTCACGGCAATTTCCTGTAAGTCAACAGCGCCTTTGGCAAAGGCTAAAGCACCTAGTACTTTTTCTTCTCCGTTAAGTAACGGGAATACGTCTATGGTCAGGTTATCGTAGCCTACGTAGGTAGCCACAAGGGAATAATCACCAGGAGAAAGCTCCGCAAAGCGGAAGTGGCCAGATTCGTCGGTTGAGGTAACCTTTACCAATCCACTATCCGGGTGTTCGTAAAGCGCCACCGTGGCGAAGATGGCAGGAGACTGTGCCGCTTCCATCA
>JBGCFZ010000319.1:0-35113 GCA_045110355.1 Lewinella sp.
TTTCGACCGACCAGATATTGTCGTTGATTTACCAAAGGACCTCAAGGAAATCAGTGGCCTGGCACCCTGGCGGACAAATGACGAGGTGCTGGCAGTGCAGGACGAAGATGGAATATTGTTCGTCTTGAATACCAACACCGGCAAGGTGCAGCAAAAAATATCCTTTGGTAAGGATAGGGACTATGAAGGAGTAGCCAGAAGCGGGAACAATATTTATGTTCTGGAACGGGATGGGGATATTCATCATACCACGTATTCGGACGGAGAAAAGGATTTTAAGGCGGAAAAGCTGGAAACATCTTTCAGCTACAGAAATGATACCGAAGGAATTGGTTTTGACCCCGTATCGGGATATCTGCTCATTGTGCCAAAAGAGCAGGAGTTGAACCCCACGGATGAGGAAAAGTACCGACACGGAATCTATGGCTTTAGCCTGGCGAACTCAACCCTGGCTCCTCAACCCCTCTTTTACGTCGATGAGTTGGAGGTGGGGGGCGCAATTTATGGCAAGACGGCGAGGTACAGCTTTAAACCAAGCGGGGTGGCCGTAGACCCGATTACAAAAGACATTTACGTACTGGCCTCGGTAGGGAAAATTTTGATCGTCATTGGCCGGGAAAGTGAAATAAAACACATTGAATTACTTAAAGAGAAAGTATTCAGACAACCAGAAGGGATTGCCTTTAATGAGAACGGAGATTTATTTCTCAGCAGTGAAGGGAAGAGCAAAAAAGGAATTGTCGCTACCTTTAAGCGGAATACAACGCAGTTAAAAGGGAAAAAAGAATGAGTCAGGAAAACAAAAAGGGGGACAAAGACGACATTTTAGAGAAGGCTGGAGTTTATGTACTGCAACAGTTCGATGCCAGTTTGGCTCCGAAATACTTGTTTCATAATTTTGCCTATTCTTCCGAAGTAGCTGAAGCACTGGATGATCTTACCGAAAAAACGGAGTTGAATGATCAGACCCGCCGCCTACTACATATTGCCGGTCTTTTCTATCCTTTGGGTTATATCAACGGACACAAAAAATTTCAGGATACATCAGTTGAGGCCTTAAAGGAATGGGCCAAAGCTGAAGGCCTGGACCTTTCTTCCCCCGACGGGAATGCAGCTGAATGGCTGGAAGCCGTAAAGAACGCCGACCAGAAAAGCCCGCTACCGGTTCGCCTACTGCACGATGCTTGCTGGAGTTGGCTCGGGCGAAAGCGCTTCGACAGGCGCAGTAATCTTCTCCAACTGGAGAGAAGTGCTATTGTTGGTAAAGAAGGGGACCCCATTAAATTCGGGGAAGAGATGCAGGAGCTACTGCTCAATTTCAATTACCTCACCTCCGTAGGTAAAAGAGCATACGATAAGCGTCGGCGCAAGAACGTCAGCAGTCAGCAGAGCGATAACTACAAGATCGAGCAAAATGAGGTGAAGGCGCGTACTGGGAAAAACTTTGGAAGGGGCATTGATACGATGTACCGAACGGCCTTTCGCAACCACATAAACCTGAGTAGAATAGCAGACGGCAAGGCGAACATGATGATCTCGATCAACACGATCATTTTGTCGATCGTCATTACGGTGTCCGGCGCCAGTCTTAGTTTCTTTGAGGATGTATTTTTTGAGAATCCGGAATTTTTGGTCCCCATCATCAGCCTATTGCTCAGCTCCCTGATTGCCGTAGTCTTTGCGGTGTTTTCCGCACGGCCAAGTGTTACGGAGTACCGAATCAAAAAGGACAAACTAATCAAAAGTAAGGAGGCCAGCCTGCTGTATTTTGGCAACTTTCTTAAGCTTGAAAAAAAGGAATTCATAGAATACATGGCCACCATGAAGCTTAACCAAAGTGCCTTGTACGATGATTTGGCCAAAGACCTCTACGACCTTGGGCAGGTGATGCACAAAAAGTACCTGCTGCTGACCATCAGCTACAACACCTTCGTCGGTGGCTTGGCCCTGGCTGTGCTTAGTTTTCTTACGGTTTATTTGCTTAATATCTTGTAGGCAGATTAATCGCCAGGTCGGCGAAAACCTTCTCGCAGTCTACCCCACGGGGTAGGGGCTCTCGGAAACGTTCAACGTTTCAAGAGAAAGGTTGCTACTATAAACGTTTGAGCTTGTGATTACCCTGATCTTGTAAGGGCGGCGTTTAAATGATTGGGAAGGATGCCGTAGTTTGAGGTCGAAAATACCCGCGCTATGAAATACTCCGTTTTCTACACCTTGCTCCTGTTGTCCTTGCTCTGCACCAGCGTCCGCGCCCAAAAAATGGATGCTGTTGCCCTGGAAAAATTAGCAGCAACCTACGCACAAAACTCCTTCCCCTTACTCCGGGAATTGCTGAGTATCCCGAACGTAGCGTCCTTTCCTGACGATATTGAAAAAAACGTCGTTTGGTGCGAATCCGCCTTCGGAAATCGTGGGTTTCAAACTACGCGGATTGATACAGAAACTGTACCCCTGCTGCTCGCGGAACGGAAAGCTGCCGGCGCCACCAAGACGGTGCTGATTTACCTGCAGATTGATGGACAGCCGGTGGACAGCACCCGCTGGTTTCAAGCGAATCCATTCCAACCAGTCCTCAAGGAGCGTAACCCCAGCGGAGAATGGGAGATTATTCCTTGGAACAGGGTAGATAATTACGATGACGAAATGCGGGTCTTCGCCCGCGCCGCTTCGGACGCCAAAGGACCGGTTGCCATGTTTCTAACCGCTCTTGATGCCATCAAATCGCGGACGTTAAATCCAAATTTCAACATCAAGGTGATCATGGATTTTGAAGAGGAACTCGGCTCACCACACCTGCCACAGGCAGTGATGGAAAACCGGGATTTACTGGCCGCAGATATGCTCATTATTTTTGACGGACCGCGCCACATTACCAACCAGCCAACCCTGACTTTTGGTGCCAGGGGGATTGCTACGGTTACCCTGACAACCTACGGCCCGATCGTACCCCAACACAGCGGTCATTTTGGTAATTACGCACCCAATCCTGCCCTGCGCATGGCTAAACTATTGGCTTCCATGAAAGATGATGATGGCCGGGTGACCATCCCCGGCTTTTACGATGGGATTAAGATTGATGAAGCGACCGAACGAATTCTCCGCGCCGTACCAGATGATGAACAGCAGATTCGTGATCGCTTACAGTTGGGGGCCGTGGATAAAGTAGGCCGTTACTACCAGGAAGCTATTCAGTACCCTTCCCTTAACATCCGGGGGATGCAGTCTGGCTGGATTGATGAGAAAGTCCGGACGATTGTCCCGGGCTGGGCCCGGGCAGAAATTGACGTCCGCCTCGTCCTGGAGGTTGACCCCGAAAGACTAATAAGCTTGATCCGTGAACACGTCGAAAAACAAGGGTACTTCGTCACCGATGAAATACCCGACAAAGCAACCCGATTAGCGCACGAAAAAGTGGCGACTATTACGCACGACATTTCCTACCAATCCTTTCGGACCGATTTTGATTCCGAAGTGGGCGTCTGGCTACGAAGTGCACTGAAACGCGCTTTTGGTAAAGACCCGATTATGGTGAGGATGAGTGGTGGCTCCATCCCTATTTCTCCCTTTGTTACCACGCTGAACGTACCCGCCGTAACCGTACCTACCGTCAACCGTGACAATAACCAGCACAGCCCTAATGAGAACCTGCGCCTGGGGAATTACCGGGAAGGGATCAAGACGATGATCGCGATTTTGACGGAAGGGCTGTAGGGTTTATGTTGGCTACCTGGACAATTATTGGTGTCCGGTTATTTTACCATTCCTTTTACAATCAACTCGCTAAGGTCGTAGACCATTACCGAATCCTGTTTTTCCTTTCCGGTAACACCGTCGGTCATCATCGTCAGACAGAAGGGACAATTGACCGCAATGACCTCCGCACCAGTGGCCAGGGCTTCTTCGGTCCGTGCCACGTTGATGCGCTTGTCGCCTGATTCGTCCTCCTTCCACATCTGGGCACCGCCGGCGCCACAACAGAGGCCATTGGTTTTGCTGCGTTTCATTTCCACCAGTTGTCCGTCAATGGACTCCAGCACGGCCCGGGGAGCTTCGTAGATGCCGTTGGCACGGCCGAGATAGCAGCTGTCGTGGTAAGTGATACGTTTGCCTTTAAAGGCACCGCCTTCCGTCATTTTGATCCGGCCGCCGTCGATCAACTCCTGCAATAACTGCGTGTGGTGGACAATGTCGTAGTTGCCGCCAAGTGCCGGATATTCATTCTTGATGGTGTTAAAACAGTGTGGACAGGCCGTTACCATTTTTTTGACCTTGTACATGTTCAGTACCTCGATGTTCTGCAGGGCAGTCATCTGAAAGAGGAACTCGTTGCCGGCACGTCGGGCGGGGTCTCCGGTGCAGGCTTCTTCGTCGCCAAGGACGGCAAAGTCAATACCTGCTGAAGTCAGGATCTCCGCAAAAGCACGGGTTACTTTTTGGGCCCGGTCATCGAAGGAACCGGCACAGCCTACCCAGAAAAGGATTTCTGGAGCTTTGTCTTCGGCGGCGAATTCGGCCATGGTTTTAACGGTCATAGTAGTGGATGGGTGAGTTAGAGAATGAGGGGATTTAGCTTACTTCCTGTTTAATGAGCGGGATGCATTTTCGGTATCTTACTACGTTTACGCCTGGATAGTTGCCAGTTTTTTCCATCAGGTTTACGATGTTGATCGCAGCATGTTTAGTCCGTTTTTTTAACCAAATGACAAACTCATCTTTTGATTTGCGTCTAGGCTGACCGTAATCAGAAGTGGGGGCTTCCACCAACATTGAATTTTCATTGATTCCTTCAGTACCGATAACATCAGCAACGGAGAAGATATCGACTGGCAAAATGTCGTCAATCGGCTGATTCAGTATATTGATAAACCTTGTTGACATTCCAGACCTAATTTTATTTTTTAGCGAAAAATATGATGACGGGATATTTTCCCATTTTATTATTCAACCATTATCCGCAGTCATTCACTCACTCCTCCGCCCAAGCAGTCCGAGAAGTACCCACACTCCAGGCCCGTTGCTGGTTCTCAATCGAATTGAACAGCGGCAGCCAGTCTTGAGGTCCGGCGGCTTCGGTGAGAATCTCATGCCGACGTAGTTTGGTAATCATTTCCAGCGGGTTGATCAGTACGGGGCATGCTTCAACACAGGCATTGCAGGTAGTGCAAGCGTGAATCTCTTCGCGGGAGATGAAGTCCCAAAGGTTCATACCGTCATCGAAGTTGGTGGCGGAGACCGGTTGCGTATCGTCTTTGGCATACTCGCTGTTTCCGGAGCGGATCTTTTCACCAACCTCCTCGGACCGGTCGCGAAGGTTCATCACGATCTTCCGGGGACTCAGTTTTTTACCCGTGATATTGGCCGGGCAGACGGACGTACAGCGTCCGCATTCCGTACAGCTGTAGGCACCGAGCAGGTCGATACGGCTCATCTCGAAGATGTCATTGGCGCCGAACTCTGGTAGTTCTGCACTCATGTCTGGTTCGGGCGCATTTGGGTCGCCGAGGCCCATCATCGATTTTACCTCGTCCATGATGGCGGGCATATTCTCCATCTCGCCGGCGGGCTTAAGCCGGGAAAACCAGGTGTTGGGAAATGCCAGGAGGATATGGAGATGCTTGGATTTTGGGAGGTAGCCCAGGAAAACAAACACCATCAGGATGTGTCCCCACCAGCCGATGCGTTCCAGGACGGCAAGCGTCCCCTGGCCGAGGCCTCCGAAAATGGCCGGACCCAGCCAGCCGGTAACGGCCAAATTTGTATCGGGGTAGTGAGCCGGATCCATGCCCTGCAGCACCTCGTCGGTGCCGTTCATGGTGAAAATACAGAGCAACAGCAGTAGCTCGAAAATTAGGATCAGGTTGGCGTCAAGTTTGGGCCAGCCCGTCATTTCCGGCTTGTTGAAGCGGGGGATGAACAGAATATTGCGGCGAACCAGGAAAATGACCGTAGCAATAAAGGCTAGTACAGACAATACCTCGATGGTGCTGATGATGAAGTTGTAGAATCCACCGAGCGGCGTGGCAAAAAAGCGATGGACGCCGAATACACCATCGATGAAAATCTCAATCAATTCAACCTGGGTGAAAACAAAAGCGACGTAAAGCAGGAAATGCAGTACTGCCGGGATCATCCGCTTAAACATCTTTTTCTGGCCCATGGCCACCATGGCCATATTTTTCCATCGTTCTCCCGTTGGGCCGGAAACGGCTTCTTTTTTGCCCAGTTGGATGTTTTGATAAACCTTACGAAACCCAACGAAAGCGTAGCCCAGTGCCGCAGCGGCTACTAGTATGAAAATGATCGACTGTACCATGTGGCCAAAGGTAAAGTAATGGGGTGGAGTGGACAAGGGGTAGGTAGCGAAAATTCGCTGTGTTTAATTCAGGGCGGGGCCGCAGGTGCAAAGTGCATTTTAAGGAGCCCACTTAGGCATTAGTGCCAGCCTTCTCGGGCCAGACGGGATACCAGGCCTGTCACCCATTAAACCATTAACATCTCCACAACCCACCTTTAAAATAACCCTAACAGCTTTGCGTCGGGACATGATTTACCTTCATGTCAAACCCTGATGATGAAGAATTTATACCTACTTACCCTGTTGCTTTGCTTTCTTTTTGCCGGCTGTGCATCCGTCCCTAAATTATTGGAGAAAGGTAAATTTGAAAAGGCTTACGTCAAAGCACGAAAACATTGCACCCGCGGTCGCGCCCCTAAAATCAAGAGGCTGGAACAGTTTCTGGATGCCTATGCAGCGGTGCAGGCCCACGACCACGCCCGCACGACCGAAATTCGGCGCCGGTCTGGCACCGAAAAGTGGGCCCCTCTGTATGAACTGTATGCTGATCTGTACGATCGGAGCCTTGATTTGGAAGAGATTGCACCAACTGCGGCCGAATTAGATCGCCATCCCGAATTACTGCCGTCTACGCTGGAAGCACAACGCGAAGAAGCCCGGAGGAAATAGCGCCTTTATTGAAAAACCATTCTCCGCCGAAGCCGTTACTAGCAAGTATGGCCGAAAAGGAGAAAGATAATACCCCACTGGAAAGCTTTATTAACCCGATTGATGCGGAAAAAATCGCTGAGAACCCCGGGCTCTTACCCTACGCACATGAGCGCGGCGGAGCGACGATTAAACCGATGGATGCCGGAAAGGTAAAGGGACTGGCCATGTCGGCTATGTACGAGCAAACGGATATGCAGCTCGACCAGATTAAGGCACAGATTGAATTGCTGGCGCGCCAGGCCAACGAGATCCAGAACAGGATGACGATAAGTGAGCGCATCTACGAAGCGGAAATGGGCATCGATCCGATCATCGGTCGTACGTATTATCTCTACTGCCGGGAGAATGGCAAAAACCTGCTCAGTATGGTCAGCCCGGTAGAGTGGGGGACACGGCTGCCCTACAACTACATCGCCACCATCAGATTATTGGGAGACCATACCTGGGATATTTTGGAACGGCGGGAAGAGATTTAGTCAATGAGTTACTGATTGATGGCGTTACTGAGTGGCTACCGCACAAGGAGCTCAATTGCGCTCGTTGTGTGGAAGGATGATTCGGGAACCTCGCTCACTTGTTAATTTGATTATTAGCCGAAAATGCTCCCTGAACCCTGAATACTGATCCCTGGTCACTAACTCGCCACTTCTCCAATAACTTGATGTACGATCAATGCAAAATGGCGTTTAAAGGAGTAGTTATAAACGCCCTGACTACGGTATACAGTCAATGCCTGCACATGGTATGCAAAAATTGGCCTGACACTGTATGAGAGAACAAACATAAAAAAAAGGAGGGAGGAAAAGACTAATCGGAATAAGTCCAGAGTATTTTGCGTTCTTAAGCGATTCCGTTTGGCAGACAGTCCGTTTAGAAAAGTGCTTGTTAAGCCATCATTTAGGGCATTAAGTTGTTTTTGGGGGGCTTCGCGACGTAATTTTGACGGTAAATGAGTTTTTGGCTGCTTGTCTGCTGAAAAACAAGAAAATGACATTATGAGACATCTGTTAACGGGTATTGGTATCGGCTTGGTTTTTTTGGTGGGGTGGCTGCTTTTAGCTGGTGCTGAGAAGAGTGACCCTGATCCGGCTGGTGAAGTCTCCCCACAGGGTGCTGATCTTGACATCGGGCTACAATTACCACAACGTGTGCGGCCGGTCGACCTGGACGGACCTTTCACCTTTGCCGGAGAAGAGATTCCCGTAGGCGATAATTTTGATGTTAAGGAACGGCTCGATCAGGAATTATTACGCAATGCCTATTTTCACAGGAACACAATCTTGTTGTTGAAGCTGCAGACCCGGTATTTCCCGACCATCGAACGAATCCTGGCTGAGGAAGGGGTACCTGATGACCTCAAATACCTGGCGGTTGCGGAAAGCGGGCTCAGTAATGCCACCAGTGTGGCGGGGGCTAAGGGGGTTTGGCAGTTTATGTCGCCAACGGGTAAAGGTTACGGCTTGGAAATTAACGGTGAGGTTGACGAACGATACCACCTGGAGAAGGCTACCCGTGCTGCTTGTAAATACCTCAAGGACTACCATAAGGAATTTGGCGATTGGAGGTGGGTCGCGGCGGCCTATAATATGGGTGGCCCAAACGCTCGTAAATGGCGACAACGGCAGCGGGCTTCCACTGTCTTCGACCTTGACATTAACAGCGAAACGATGGCCTACCTGTTCCGTATTGTGGCCCTGAAGACGATCATGAAAACACCCAGTGATTTTGGGTATGAAATTGACGCGACGGATCATTATCCGGCACTTGACCGGTACACAACCGTTAAGGTGGAAAAGAGTATTGCCAACCTTGGCGACTTTGCCCAGGAGAACGGGACGAATTACCGGATGCTGAAGGTGTATAACCCCTGGCTGATCAGCGGTTCGCTGACGGTGAGTAAAGGCAATAGCTATGAGGTGAAGATTCCGGAGTAATCACGGGGGCTTTTATGGGCGGGGCCGCAGGTGCAGAAGAAGGTAGAAAAGGAGCCATGGAAGTGGCCTGAGGTTACAGACTCCAACGCGCGCCAACACCACCATTCCATCCTTTGTCTTCTGAATTTGTTTGAATCAGGGCACGCACATCCAACGTTATTGTCAGGCGATCACTAAGGGGGCGTTCGAGACCAAACACTAGAGGCAAAGTCATCCCGGACTTATTGGCTGTTGTGAATCGTTGGTCTACACGCTGGGCAATAAAGTCGGCGCCAAAATCAACGTCCATCTCAAAACGATAGTAGTGGCTACGAGTGGTGTAGGCTATTCCAGTACCAACGTATATACTATGAGAGGCGGTAGCGACTAATTTGTATCGAATTTCTGCTCCTACAGTCAATGCTTTCATCTCGAATTCTGCTGGTGCGCGGAAGGTTTGCTCGACTGGATTTATATCAGTGATGCCAAACCGTACGAAGTCGTTTTCGTAGTGTGTTCCGGAACCAAAGAGATAATTCGCGAAAGGAGCAAGTTGCAGCCGATCGGTCATTTGGTAATTAAGCCCGAAGTATAGATTGGGTAGAATATCACTTTCTGCCACGTTGCCTTCCGAGCGATTATAATCACTCCCTTCGATCGTGTATACAATCGTCTGGAAATCATCGAAAGTGGTAAAGGTGCCAAGGCCTGCCCGAACGTCGAGAGAGAGTTTACCGGTTTCTTGTGCAGACACGGTGGCACAAAAAAGTAAGAGAAATAAGCTGAAGCTCTTCATTGTTTGTATGGGTTAGTGTTTATTTCGGTTGCGTAGTTAAAGGTTTCAGGTTGATTATCCAATATTATTGGCTGATCTGGAACCTGACAAGGGTTTAACAATGTTTAACGCTGAAAGCCAGGTATGGTAATAGAATTTTAAGTTTAATCTGGTGCAGACAAGAGGTAACTAAAGGAATGAATAGATACAGAGCTGCTTTCACAGATCATTCATTCTTTTGCATTTTCCTATTATGGCTCCATTATCCCATACCTATGTACCTGCGGCCGCGCCCATATCCTACAGAAGGTAGTGGCCTGGTGCATCCCTTCGATCCTCGCTTACACGTATCTTTGCGGTCCCAAATCGCCTTCATGGTTACTATTCCATAGTGCCAGGAAAGAAGAAAACTTAATCTCCGCATGAAATCAAGGATCCTCAAACCTTACGCTCATTTTGTCCGACGCCAGGTCAATAGTGCCGCTGCACGGGCAGTGTTGGCACAGCAGGAAATCCGAGCCGATTTGGTCCGGACTGCCAGAGATACGGCCTTCGGCAAAGACCACGATTTTGCTGGGATCAGGACTTACGATGACTTCAAGGCCCGGATCCCAATTGGTGATTATGAAGCATTTAAGCCCTATGCTGATCGGATCAGTGCGGGGGAAAGCAACGTCAGTTGGGTCGGTAAGCCTAAGTATTTTGCCAAAACCAGTGGGACCACCAGCGGGGTGAAATACATTCCCCTCACACGCCAGAGCATCCCCAATCACTTCGGGACTGCCCGCAACGCCCTGTTTAATTACATTGCCGAGACGGGGAAAAGCCGGTGGCTCGATGGTAAGATGATTTTCCTAAGTGGCAGCCCTGAAATGTCGGACACCAACGGAATCAAAACGGGCAGACTAAGCGGCATCGTTAACCACCAGGTTCCGGCCTGGCTTCGGACCAATCAAATGCCGAGCTACGAAACCAATTGCATCGAAGACTGGGAAACGAAACTGGAACGCATCGTTGATGAGACCATTCATGCCGATATGCGCCTCATTTCAGGCATCCCCCCCTGGGTGCAAATGTATTATGAGCGCCTGCTGGCCCGGAGTGGAAAGGCTACGGTGTTGGAGCTTTTTCCCAATCTGGAAATGTTCGTTTACGGTGGGGTGAATTTCGAACCTTACCGGAAAAGCCTTGAACAACTGGTCGGAGGCCGGATACCCAGTGTGGAGACCTACCCGGCCAGCGAAGGTTTCATTGCTTTTCAAGACAGCCAGACGGAGCCAGGATTATTACTCAATTCCGACTCCGGGATTTTCTTTGAGTTTGTCCCCGCCGGTGAAATTTTTGATGACAACCCAACCAGGCTCAGTCTCGGGCAGGTTCGGATCGGAGTCAATTATGCCATCATCCTGAATACCAATGCCGGCCTTTGGGGGTACAATATTGGAGATACGGTGGAGTTTGTGAGCCTTCACCCGTTCCGGCTCCGGGTTACTGGTCGCATTAAGCATTTCATCTCTGCTTTCGGGGAACATGTGATTGGCAAAGAAGTGGAAGCTGCGATGAACGAAGCCGCCGCCAGGCACAACGTTCAGGTAACCGAATTTACGGTAGCCCCGCAGGTGAACCCACCGGAGGGGGGCTTGCCTTATCACGAGTGGTTCATCGAGTTTGCCAGCCCTCCGACTGACGCGGAAGCCTTTGCAGCGGACCTTGACGCCGCAATGATCAGACAAAATATCTACTACCAGGACCTGATCTCGGGGAAAGTCTTGCGGCCCCTGGTGGTAAAAGCGACGGCACCGGGAGCTTTTCGGGAGTACATGAAAAGCCAGGGTAAACTTGGCGGACAGAACAAGGTGCCCCGTCTGGGGAATGACCGTAAGGTGGCAGATGCGCTTTAAGAACTTGTGATTAGGCCATTTACTCAGACCTTGGTGCTTAGCCAGTATCACCTAACCACTGTTGATCGGGGAGTAAGGAAGAGGTCTTTACTCCTTCTCAATACGGGCTGGAGGGGGGAATACTCTTAAGAGAGTAGGATGGCCAGGAATCCCAAAAGTAAAGATCAGCCTTAAAAAAGGCTGATCTTATATGAGAAACATTTTGAACAACACAAATTCTTAGGAATGTAGGAGAGAGATCATCAAAAAAAACAATGTTCCTACATTTGCTAGGCACAAATTTACAATCGGATGCAGAACTTAAATGTTGCCATATGTTAACTTTTACCTTTGGAAGCAATTTTCTTGCGAATGCGGCTTAGAGAGTGCTTGGTAATTCCCATATAGGAAGCCAGATGATGGGCAGGAACCCTGAGGGCAATCGTTGGCTCTTTGTCCAGCAGAATCATGTAGGCAGTTGTTGCGTCCTGATCGATCAACAGGCGTTGAAACCGTAGTTTACGCATCAGCTGGTCCTGGGAAAGACGTTTCATGGCAAAATCCCAGTCTTTAATCAGCAATCTTAACTCCTGCCAGGCCGATTTAGGAAAAAGGATTACCTCCGTATCTACTTCGGCGATAATGCCGCATATAGAAGGAGATTCTTTGTAAAAACTGGTCGTTTCAGTGAACAGGTCGTTTTCCTTGATGAACATGTAGGTCACTTCATTTCCACTTCGGTCAACGTAGTAGACCCTGAATACGCCTGAATTAATAAAGCAGAGTTCTTTAGCAACCTCACCGATCTGTAGTAAGTAATCTCCCTTGCGAAAAGATTTGTACACAGCTCGAGCTTCAATTTCAGCAATGTCCTGATCCGATAAACTAATGTATTTGTTGATGGAGACAGAGAGAGGTGTGATCATTTTGAGAGAGACTGATTAACAGAAATGGGGGAGGGTATCAAAATCATACTAACTTTTCAAGTCATAGCCATACGTGATTTTAAGGAATTGGGGTGGGGTAAAGTTTTAAGTTGGAAATGAAAATTTGATTTTATTTAAAGAGGAGTAGCTTGTTTGCTACAACTGGTAGAGGTGTAATTCTTACATTTCAACAACAAAATAACCGAGCACTTGCCGGCTTGTGATGAATGCCACAGGTAAGAACAAAGTAGCCTGGCAACGCGTACTCTGATCCGAAAGCATTGCTATCTGGCCCCAAGAATAAAATAGTTATTACAGTCCTTTAACCTGGTATTATGTCAAAAACGTTGATTCTGGGCGCTACGCCCAATCCTTCCCGCTACGCTTATTTAGCCGCACACAAGCTAACAAAGTTCGACCATGATATCGTCAACGTCGGCATCAAAACGGGAAATGTAGCCGAGGTAGAGATTCTCAATGGACAACCAGACGTTGAAGACATTGATACGGTGACCCTTTACGTGGGGCCCAGGCATCAGCCACCTTATTATGATTGGCTCATTGGGCTGAACCCACGAAGAATCATCTTTAACCCGGGAACAGAAAACCCCGAACTTGCCATGCTGGCCAGGAAGGCGGGTATTGAGACGGAGGTGGCTTGTACACTGGTGATGCTGTCTAGTGGACAGTATTGAGTTGGCAACCTACAACCTCAAAATGCTTAAAGTCAATAACATCCTCCGCCTCGCCGCCGTAACGGCCTGCCTGGGCTTTGGCCTCAGGGCACTGTTCAGTGACTTACCCATCCGTGCGCTGGTGTGGGACGAACAATGGTGGGGATGGTGTGCCCGACTTGTTGGATTGTCTTGGAAAGAATGGGTGACCAGCGCATCCGTCGACGCTGGAATTGAAACAATTAAGTTTGGCATCGGGACTGCGATGGTACTGATCTCAGGGCTCATCGCAACGGTAAATTGGAAGCACAAAATTGTACGGGTAGCCCTATGGATTGCTTTTGTTTTTTTACTCATCCAGGATTTTCTTAGTTGGAAAGAACACTTCTGGCAAATAGGGCAACTGCTTGAGTTAAGCCTGCTGACCTCTACGCCTTTGCTGTACCTGAAATACGGTGGAGCATTTGAAAGGCCGGCTGCTGCCAGTACCTCAAAAAAATCTATAACGACCTGGATCATCGCCTGTTTAGTCGCCTTTACCTTTATTGGGCATGGCCTTTATGCTGCGGGCGTCCACCCCGTTCCGGCCAACTTTGTGATGATGACTCAGGCTAGTCTCGGAGTGGGAGAGGGTGTGGCCCGAAAGCTGTTGTTTACCGTAGGGTTGCTGGATTTTTTGGCCGCTGCTTTATTGCTACTACCCAGGAAGAAGACCATCATCATCGCTTTGGCTTGGATCATTCCCTGGGCGATCCTTACCACCCTTGCTCGTTGGTGGAGCTACCAGGGGATTGTGGAATGGAATACCCTGCTGACCCAATGGTTGCCTGAGGTGATTATCCGACTGCCACACATATTGGTGCCGCTGGTGTTGTGGCGGCTGGTGCGTTCCTCCTGACAGATTGCTAGCGCTATCTGCTTCCATCTATTTAAGGATGATCTGGTTTCGCCCTAACTGAAGCTTACCTTGCCGTTCCAGATTTTTGAGAAGGCGGGAGACAGCTTCTCTACTTACGTGCAGATCATGTGCAATCTCCTGGTGCGTCGTGTTAATAGTTTTGTCCTCGTGGATGGCAGCCCGTTTATTGATGTAGTCCAATAGCCGTTTATCCAACTGATGGAAGGTAATCTGGTCAATGGTTTTGATCAGCTCATTCATTCGTTGACCATAAGCGGTCATCACGAAGTTTTTCCAACTCTTATAATTCATCATCCACTGATCGAGTCGTTCACGGGGAAGGGAAAATATGGTAGTGTCTTCCTCGGCAATAGCCCGGATTTCACTTTGTTTATCGTGCATGCAGCAGGAAAAAGTCATGGTACAGCTTTCTCCAGAGCTCAGGTAATACAGGAAAAGTTCGGAGCCATCGTCGGATAAGCGACTGATTTTGATGGTACCGTTAAGGACCAGTGGCAGCATTCGGATATAGCTGCCATAGTCCATAATGACATCGCCTTCTTTGAAATAGTGCAAGCGGCCCTCATTAGCTAAGACTTGCTGTAATCCAGGTTCTACGAACGCGGGAAAGTGTTGCTGAATTTCCTCCGTTGATAATTGACGCTTCATGCGATCAGGTTTGGGGGAGTAACGCCCCGATACATGGTGAGGTTGTCAGGAACGAATAATAGACGTGTGATATACATCACCAAATGATGGTTCGTAGGGCCATCACCTTTGCGGAGAACATTACTCGATCCTCTATGTCCTTACTCCGCTGGCTTCCCATTACTGATTGGCTTCCAAATTATCGCAGGGCCTGGTTATCCGGTGATTTAACGGCAGGGCTTACCGTTGGTATTATGCTTGTCCCTCAGGGAATGGCGTATGCTTTGTTGGCTGGCTTGCCCCCCATTCATGGATTGTATGCTGCCACACTGCCCTTGATACTGTATGCCATACTTGGTACCAGCCGACAGTTAGCCGTAGGGCCGGTGGCAATGGACTCTATGCTTACCGCCCTGGGGGTAGGGGCAATTGCCGTAGTTGGCACAAGTAACTACCTCCTACTGGCGGCCATCCTCGCCCTACTGGTTGGGGGCATTCAACTTACGGCTGGCTTGTTGCGTCTTGGCTTTCTGGTCGACCTTCTTTCCCGGCCAGTCATCAGCGGTTTTACCTCCGCTGCGGCGCTTATTATTGCTGGTAGCCAACTCCGCCATTTACTGGGCGTCGACCTTGGTAAGGCCTCCTCCTTCCTGGAAACAATGACCGCAGCTTTTGGCAATATAAGTAAGGCCAATGGGTATACCCTTGCGCTTGGTATTGGTGGGATGCTATTGATCCTCGTTCTGCGTCGGATCAACCGTAAAATCCCCGCACCGCTTTTTGTGGTGGGGGGCGCTGTGTTCCTCGTCTGGGGCTTTCAGTTAGATGGATTTGGCGTTAAAATTGTCGGAGACATACCTGCTGGTCTGCCTACTCTCCAGTTTCAACTACCTACGTTGGCCCAAATTGAGTTATTATTCCCTACTGCCCTGGCCATCGCCCTGGTTAGTTTTATGGAAACCATTGGTGTGGGCATGGCCGTGCAGCGTCGGCATGGAAATTATAAGGTCGTTCCCAACCAGGAACTCATCGCCGTCGGAGCGGCCAATATTGGTAATGCGCTAGTGGGGGGCTACCCCGGAGCTGGTGGTTTTTCTAGGACTGCCGTCAATGATCAGGCTGGGGCCAACACGCAGTTGGCAGCTTTGATCAGTGCGGCATTAATCATCCTGACGCTCCTGTTTCTGACCCCCCTTTTCTACTTCCTGCCCCAGGCCGTACTGGCGTCTATCATTATGGTGGCAGTAGTTGGCCTGGTAGACATCAAAGAAGCTTATCGCCTCTGGAAACTTGATCGTAATGATTTTTGGATGCTGGTCGCTACTTTTCTGGCTACGCTTTTCCTTGGCATTCAACTCGGAATAGGGATTGGGGTATTGCTTTCTTTAGCGGTACACATTTACCGTGGGATGCGACCGCACCTCGCCGTACTCGGCCGGCTACCGGGTACCGGAGTGTACCGAAACGTAAATAGGTTTACGGAGGTGGAAGCTACGCCGGGTGTTCTGATTCTTCGTTTTGACGGCCCGCTGTTTTTCGCCAACGTCGGTTATTTCCGCGAGCAGTTGGCCGCCGCGCTCCGCCAGCGGGAGGAGCCCATTAATGCTATCGTACTGAACGCCGAGGGCATTAGTTCCATGGACAGTACGGCGACCGATACCCTCCGTGACTTGCTGGAAGAGCTGCGCAGTAAAGACATTAAGTTGATCATGGCCGGCGCCATCGGCCCCGTCCGCGATACGCTCTTTCACTCCGGTATTACGGAGAAGATCGGGGCCGAATTTTTTGCTTTCGACGTAGCCGATGCGGTTGGCCTTCTCAACCACCCATTGCACCCGCGGCCCCGCCCAGAATATGCGATCCAGTGCAATCAATAATAATCGCTTTAGTGTGATGTACATCACTTAGGATGGAGCGGCAGAACCTGAACTTTGCTATATCAAAAAACATAAATTATGAAAGTCGAACAAATTTATACCGGTTGCCTTGCCCAAGGAGCCTACTACATTGAGAGTGCCGGAGAGGCGGTCATCATTGACCCGCTACGGGAAACCAAGCCTTATCTCGAAAAACTGAAACAGACCGGAGCAAAGCTTAAGTACATCATTGAAACGCACTTCCACGCAGACTTTGTTTCCGGCCACCTTGATTTGGCCAAAGCCACTGGTGCAACCATCGTCTATGGCCCGATGGCCCAACCTGAATATGATGTTTACTCCGCTAAGGACGGGGAAGAATTATCACTCGGGAAGGTGACTATTAAAGTACTCCATACTCCCGGTCATACGATGGAAAGCAGCACTTTCCTACTCCGTGATGAGGCTGGAAAAGACCACGCTATTTTTGCAGGCGACACGCTGTTTCTCGGTGACGTCGGCCGTCCTGACCTGGCCATTAAACAAGGAGAGATGACTAAAGAAGATCTCGCCGGATACCTTTTTGACAGCCTGCGTGAAAAGATTATGCCCCTGGCTGATGAGGTAATCGTGTACCCAGCTCATGGCGCTGGTTCGGCTTGTGGAAAAAATCTGAGCAAGGAGACCTTTGGCCTGCTTGGCGAACAGAAGCAGACGAACTATGCACTACGTGCTGACATGACGCGCGAAGAATTCGTTAAGGAAGTAACGGCTGGATTGACGCCTGCCCCTCAGTATTTTGCCAAGAACGCAATGATGAATAAGACGGGCTACGACAGCTTTTCCGACGTCCTCGCTAAGGGGGATCATCCGCTCTCTCCCGAAGCATTTGAAGATATTGCGAATGCCGAGGACGCCTTGGTCCTTGATGTTCGTGATCGCGAGGAGTATGCCGTCGCCCACGTGCCGAACAGCATTTTTATCGGAATCGACGGACAATTTGCCCCTTGGGTTGGAGCCTTGATCATCGACATCAAGCAGCCCATTCTGCTGATCGTTCCTGAGGGCCGTTCCGAAGAGGTTGTCACCCGCCTTTCTCGGGTAGGTTATGATAATGTATTGGGCTACCTGGAGGGTGGAATTACCGCTTGGGCCGCCAGCGGACGTGATACGGACAGCATTAGTAATGTGTCTGCTGAAGAACTTGAACGCCGGATCAACGGCGACGAAATGGTACACTTGCTGGATACCCGCAAGCCGACCGAATTCCTGGCCGAGCACCTGCTTGCCGCCCAGAATTACCCACTCGACTACATCAACGGCAGCCACATCAACGAACTGGATCGTGATACCAGTTACCACCTTCACTGTGGCAGCGGCTATCGTTCTCTGATTGCCGCGTCCATCCTTCGGGCCAGAGGATTTCGGAACCTGGTGAACGTTCGTGGTGGTTGGAACGCGATCAAGGAAACCGGTTTGGAGAAATCCGCCTACCAGTGTCCTACTGGCATGAGTCAGGATACGATTGACGAGGCGGTGGAAGCAGTGCTTTAAACGCTTTTTGCTGCATACAAGATCACTCGTTGGCTTTTGGCGCAATAAAACGGCCGATCTGGCTGGCGGGTGATCTTGTTATTATGGTAATGGCTGTTCCTTTTTGGGCGCGGCCGCAGGTGCAAAAAACAGGTTAAAGGAGCCTGGAATGACCCACTGTACAGCCCCCGTACACTGTACTAGTTCGACTACCGGCACAGTAGGTAGCTCCAGACGCACGAACTGAATACACTGAAAAAAAGCGCAGTATTGGGGGCCCAATACTGCGCTTAAAAGCTTTGATGAATCCTGCGGCCGTGCCCTAAGATTTGACCTTGCAGGTATTAATGCCTAGTAAACTATATAGTGGACAGATGCCAACAATACTTGTGAGCAGGAAAACGCCCGCGAGCACCAGTAACACGATCCCGATGATTCCCGTTACGGTCCCGGTAAAGTATAATGCGATGAATGCGATGGCGAGAATAGGGCGTATGAATCGATCCGCAGATCCCATGTTGATAGTCATAATTGAATGGCTTTAAGCACTTTGTTGGGCTTGAATAGCTGAAACCCATCCAGGCGCTATGTCGTAAGAAATTGAATGATCAGTGCAATCACCAGGGCAAACCCCAGGCACCCTCCGCAGAGAATGAGGAGCTTTTGCCAAAGTGGAAGATTTTTAATGTTGGCCATTTGTTCAGACGTCTTGTCCCCGCATCATTTTGTTCCAATATAGGTAAGGTAACATGTATTTCTTCAGCATCCACAGCCGCCAATGTTCCTTGGAGGAATCTCCGATCAGGAGTTGCTTTAGCTTAGGATCTGGCGTGAAGTTTTTATCGTAGTCGAACTCTGCCAGGACCATCTTGCCATAATCGGTCACTAAAGGGCAGGAGGAGTAGCCGTTATAAGCCATACTTCCCATGTGTTCGCTACCGATCAGCAAGTCGAGATTATCAACTACTACCGGTACTTGCTTACGGATGGCTGCACCGGTCTTGGCGGTGGGTAGGCCGGCGACGTCTCCCAAACCAAAGATATTACCGAATTTGTTGTGCTGCATCGTATGCTTGTCTACGTCCAGCCATCCTGCACCGTTCACCAGCGGAGAATCCTGTATGAACTTTGGTGCCACTGAGGGAGGTGCCGTGTGCAGCATGTCGAAGTGGATACCGGTAAGGTCACCATCGGTCTCCGTTTTGACGTCCTTGTGGTTATGCTCTTTCATGTGGTCGGCAAAAGCGTACCAGGCGATTCGGTTCTCGCCGTCAACCTTTTTTAGTTGATGACCAAAGCGCAGGTTGATGTCTTTCCGGTCAACTACTTCCATCAAGGTGTTGGCAATGGGCTTGACGCCAAAAATGACGGTACCGGCAGTGGCGAAAATAACGTTTGTTTTAGCACGTGTTCCGCCCTTGGCCCAGTGGCTTTCGGCGAGGTACATGATTTTCTGCGGCGCACCGCCGCATTTAATCGGAGTGGTAGGCTGAGTGAATAAGGCGGTGCCACCTTTGAAATTCTTGATGACGTCCCAGGTGTGTTCCGGGTTGGTATAGTTGCTGCAGACGACGCCTTTGTCCAGGGCCGCTCCGAGGCCAGGCACGAGGCTCATGTCGTAAGCAAGGCCTGGTGCCACCACGAGGTAATCGTAAGTGACGTCTCCGCTGGAGGCGGTATGAACGGTGTTGTTGGAAGGGTCAAAGCCGGTGGCTTTGTCTTTGATCCAGGTGGCAGCTTTAGGCATTACCGCGGCCATGGAGCGGGCAGTATCCTTGTAGTTATAGGTTCCGGCACCAACCAGTGTCCAGGCAGGTTGGTAGTAGTGGGTGTCGGCGGGCTCAATAATGGCGACGCTGGTCCGATTTTTTTGTTTGATGAGTTGGCTTGCTACCATGATGCCGGCAGTGCCGCCGCCAATGATAAGAACCTGGTAATGAGTTGTCATGATCAGTTTAGTTTCTGACCAAATGTAGAGGTTAGGTGCGGGCAGTTTTGTGATCTGCCTCACACAGACTAAAATGGAAGAGTGACTCAACTAAGTCAGGATTAAGTAATATCACAGTGAAATAAAACCGTAGTGTGATACAGGTCACATGGTTAATACAGGGTAGGGAAGAACTTTGTAGTCACAAAAGGACCCCTAAATTCTATAGTTATGCAGTGGCAAAAAGATGCAAAGGCAATGTTTAGTCATAAATGTGCTGAGTGCCATGATGGAGATATGTTCCCTACCGGCGCTTTTAGTTTTAATAAGCCGTTTGAGATGTATGAGCGTTGCCCTAAATGCGATGCTAATTACTATCCAGAGCCAGGTTTTTACTATGGTGCCATGTTCATGTCCTACATTTTTACGGCTTTCTTTTTCCTCGGCTTCGTGATGCTGTTGCATTGGGTTTTTGAGCTGAGCCTTGCTGCATCCTTCGGTTGGTTGTTGGCATTTGTAGCGGTCTTTTTCGTTTGGTGGTTCCGCTTTGCCCGGGCCTTCTGGTTGAACCTCCTGATTGGCTTCAGACCGGAAAAAGCAGCTGTGGCAAAAGCAGTAAAGTAGGTCCGCCCTGCGCTTTCACTACCTCTTCTTGCACCTGCGGCCGCGCCTGATTAAACGGTGGGCCATAGCCGGCGTCCAACAGAAAAATAATCTTTTTGCACCTGCAGGCGCGCCTGATTAAACTGTGGGCTACGACCAGCGTCCAAAAGAAAAACCCAATGAAATTTATTGTCTTCAGCTTTTTACAATTGGTGAGTTGCCAGCTTTTTGCCCAGAACTATTATTTCCCTCCTGTAAGCAGCAGTGATTGGGAAACAATGACACTGGAAGAAGCTGGCCTTTGTTTGACCGATGAGCAGGCGCTATACGATTATTTGGAAGACACCAACACCGACGCTTTTCTCCTACTTAAGAACGGTAAAATCGTTATCGAAAAATACTTCGGAAACTTTACGTCAGTATCTCCCCATGTCTGGAATTCAGCCGGGAAAACCCTGATGGCTTTTACCGTTGGGGTGGCCGCCGACCTGGATTCGCTGGACGTTAACGATCGTACCATCGATTACCTGGGCACTGGCTGGACCAACTGCCCGGAAACGGAGGACAGTATCCAAATCATCCACCAACTTACGATGACTTCCGGCCTCTCCGACGAAACCGATGATCCTTTTTGCACGGCTCCGGAATGCCTCATTTGCCTGGCCGATCCCGGTACCCGCTGGGCCTACACCAACGGACCTTATACCTTGCTCGGCGAGGTAATCGAAGCGGCAACGAATCAAGACCTCAACGATTTCATCACCGAACGTATTAAACGACCAACGGGAATGACCGGCCAATACCGCTACTTCGGCGATAATCGGATATTCATCAGCAATGCGCGGTCCATGGCTCGTTTCGGCCTCCTGATGTTGAACGATGGTGTTTGGGACGGAACGCCCATTCTGCAGGACGTAAACTACGTGCAGAGTATGACGGTACCTTCCCAGAATTTGAACAAATCCTACGGTTATCTCTGGTGGCTGAATGGCCAGGCTACGTACCGACTGCCCGGCTTCCAACAGGATTTCCCCGGACCGATCATGCCCAATGCACCTGCGGAAACTTATGCCGCCATCGGGAAGAACGGGCAGCTGATCAATGTGGTGCCCAGCCAGGGACTGGTGTTGATTCGGATGGGCGCTACCCCGGGTGACGGAAGCCTGGTGAGTTCTAACTACAACAACAATATCTGGGAGAAAATCAACGACATTGGTTGTACCACTTCCACCTCCAGCCTGATGACCAGCGATGCGTTAAGGGCCTTTCCCAATCCTGCGACTACGGAGGTTCGCTTGTCTTCAGCTACCGGCCTGAGCTGGGTTACTTTCTACGACAGCTCGGGCAGGAACCTCGATCGTTTCCGGCTGAGTGGCACAGTTGCCGATCTTAACCTTGAAGGCTTCCCCAAAGGCGTATTGCACTTACGGGTCGTAACCCAGGAAGGGGAGATCTTTTGGCGACGGGTGGTTCGAAGGTAAACTTTGTGGGCCATTAATACACATCCTTACCACCTGCCCAACCTGCATGAATCCAAATGTTCCTATATTCAGGCCATAAACCGACATGCTACTATGAAAAGAAGAACATTCATCAAAACGTCTGCTGCGCTTTCATCCCTTGTGCTTTTGCCCGGGTGTGGCGGTGAAACCGCCGCCGAAGCTGCAGGAACTTCCGCCGCCGCTCCACTTACCCGCCTCCGTACTGCACACATTGGTGTAGGTAATATGGGCCTCGAAGACCTCAAGGCCGTCGCTTCCCACGCTAAGGTTGATGTAACTGCATTGTGCGACGTTGATGCTAATAACCTCGACGCAGCACACAAGCTTTTCCCGGATGCGAAAGTCTATAAAGATTACCGCGTAATGCTAAAGGAAATGGGGGACGAGGTAGAAGCCGTCATTGTTTCTACTCCCGACCACACCCACGCTCCTGCCTCCATGATGGCCATGGAAATGGGGAAGAATGTATACTGCCAGAAACCCCTTACCCACCACGTAACCGAGGCTCGGGCCATGAGGAAAATGGCGGAAGAGAAAAACCTCGTTACCCAAATGGGGATCCAGGTTCATTCCTTCTACGACTACAAACTGGCGACCATGTTGATTCGTTCCGGCATCATCGGGAAGGTCAGCAGAGTACGTGCCTGGTCACCCAAGGATTGGGGATACGATGGACCGGTACCACAGGGAGAAGATCCGGTACCGGACTACCTCGACTGGAACCTCTGGCTGGGTACCTCCGCTGAGCGTCCTTACAAAGACGACGTGTACCATCCCGGCAACTGGCGCAAACTGGTAGACTATGGCTGTGGCACCCTGGGAGACATGGGCGTACACATCTTCGATACGCCCTACAACGCCCTCGAGCTGGATGTACCCAAGACGATTACCACTGAATGCCGCGAACCGAATGGTTTCGGCTTCCCGCAGAATAATGTCGTTACCTACGAATTTCCTGGTACGGCCTACACCACCGAGAATTTTGAGTGGATATGGTCAGACGGGATCGGTGCACCAGTAATGCACGATGACCTGAAACTACCCAACGGCGATGAATTGCCTGACCAGGGTGCCATGTTCGTTGGTGAAAAAGGCAGCATTTTGCTCCCGCACTTCCAGCAGTTGCCCAGGCATATTGTTGACGGCGAGTACGTAGAGCTCGACCTGGCCAGCATACCTGGCGCAGTAGAGATGGGAGAACCCGTTCGCGATTATGGCGCTGAAAGCCCCAAGCATTATCACCAGTTTGTGGATGCCTGTATGGGGAAGGATGAGGTTACGGCTCCATTCTCCTACTCGGCCCGGTTAACGGAGACGATCTTGCTTGGTGTCATTGCTGGCCGATTCCCGGGGAAGACTTTGCACTGGGACAACGAAAAGGCTCGCTTTGCTGAAGCAGAGGCCAATGCGCTGTTGGATGCGCCTTACCGGAAGTTTTAACTAGGCAAAAAACGACCTCACCCGCTCCACAATGTAGGCCAGGGTCTCTTCCTCAAACTCACTGTGCATGGGCAGGGAGATGACCTCCTTACAAAGCATATCGGTAACGGGTAGGAACGAAACCTCATTTGCTGCAGCGCCGCTGAAGGCGTCCTGTTCATACAGTGGCACGGGGTAGTACACCATGGTGGGGATGCCGGCTTCCTTCAGGTGAGCCTGCAGCGCTTCGCGCCGTCCGCCGTCAATTCTGAGGGTGTACTGGTGGAAGACGTGGGTGCTGTTGGGTTGGCGAGCCGGTGTTAGCAGGCCGTCAAGTCCCTGCAGGTGGGCGTCATAATAATCCGCTGCTGCGCGGCGGCGGTTGGAGTATCCGTCGAGGCGGGAGAGCTTACAGTTAAGTACGGCGGCCTGAACAGAATCCAGGCGGCTGTTACAGCCTACTACATCGTGGTAATACCGACGGGTTTGTCCGTGGTTTGCCACTTTGCGAATTTCCGTCGACAGCTCGGTATTGTTGGTGTTGATCGCGCCACCATCGCCGTAGGCGCCTAAGTTTTTGCTGGGGTAGAAACTGGTGGTGCCGATGTCTCCAATGGTCCCCGTAGCGGCAACGCGGCCATCGGAGAAAGTGTACTGGGCACCGATGGCCTGGGCATTGTCCTCTACAATATGGAGGTGGTGTTCATTTGCCAGGGCGACAATGGGCTCCATGTCACAACTCTGCCCGAAAAGGTGCACGGGGATGATGGCCTTGGTTTTCGGGGTAATAGCGGCGGCGATGTCTTCGGCACGGACGTTGAAGGTACGGGGATCAACGTCGACCATTACGGGACTGAGGCGGAGCAGTGCGATAACCTCGGCGGAGGCCACGTAGGTAAATGCGGGGACGATGACTTCGTCTCCGGGTTCCAGGCCAAGGGCCATCAGCGCGATTTGAAGCGCGTCAGTACCGTTGCCGCAGGGGATCACGTGCTTAGCACCGAGGTACTCCTCAAGACCGGCCTGAAATTGCTTTACTGCCGGACCATTAATGAAGGCACAACTTCTGATTACCTCCAGAACAGCCTGATCTACCTCCTCCTGCATGGCGGAATACTGGGCCTTCAGATCGACCATTTGGATATTGGTGACGGGCGGCAGCTGAGCGCGACCATCTTTTGCGGTGGGGGTAGCCATAAGTTTTTATTTTAGAAAGGCGAAGATAGGGTAGGGAACCGGATGGCATGTTGAAAAAACGTCAGGTTTTACTAATATGCTTTGGCGGGGCCGCAGGTGCCAAAGTAAAGTTTTAAAGGAGCAATGGAGGAAAGGGACGATCTTCGCCCTTTGCTCCTTTATCCCTTCCCTTGCACCCGCGGCCCCGCCCAGATCATATTGGCCCGGCTTTGCAGTAAGGACACTACCCAGTTAAGGCAATAGGTCATACGTCGAAACCTCATCCCGATTCGTAGAAGGATAAAGGTGGACAACCTCCTCCAACCGATATTTGTCTTATTCAAAATATCCCCACCATGGCCAAAACACGTATGACCGGCTTCAGCCGTTTACTGCTCTTCCTTCTGCTCTTTCTTCCACTTGCCTTTGTTGGCATTAGTTATGCCAAGGGCGAAGACCCGATTGCCAATTTTAAAGACCTGGTCGGTATGGAGGCTACCAGCCATAACCCTACCGCTTCTAATCCTGCCCCGGCACCAACGAGCTCATCTTCCTCTAGCGAACCAGCGACATTCCAGAATGTCCAGGACCTCCGTGATGAGATCACGCAGTTAAAGGTCGACCTCGCGGTCGCCAACGAACGGCTGGCGCGGTGTAAAACTGACGGGGTAGAGTAAGTGTTCAGGATTCAGTGTTCAGGGGGCAGTATTCGGGATTCAGCAGTCAGCACAAAGTATTAGTCTCCTGATTTCTGAATACTGACTCCTGAACACTGAAACCTAAATACTGAGTACTGAATCCTAAACACTGAGTACTGAACACTGAATCCTAAACACTGGCCCCTGATGCCTGAAAACTGAACCCTGAATACTAATGACTGATTCCTAAAAAATGCTCCCCCAACTCAAATCAACATCCACCTATTTTCTCAACTGGAACCTGGAGCGCATCGGTCGTTGCCTGGATGAGCTGACGGAAGACCAGGTTTGGCAACGCCCGAACGTCAGTAGTAACAGTGTAGGCAATCAAGTGCTACACCTATGTGGCAACATTAGCCAGTGGATACTAACTGGTTTGGGCGAGGCGCCGGACATCCGGCAACGGGACGAGGAATTCGCCACCTTAGGCGGCTACAGTAAAGAAGTGTTATTGGCCCGGCTTACGGAGGTGATTACAAAAAGTATTGCTGTAATCAATGGCCTGAAGGAAGAAGAGATGATTCGGGTACGCCCGGTGCAAGCCTACGAGCATGATGGTGTTTTTATCATCATGCATGTGGTGGAGCACCTCAGTTACCACACGGGGCAGATCATCTTCTGGACCAAGGCGTTGAAGAACATTGACCTGGACTTCTATGCTGGCGATGACCTCAATACCACCACCTGATCTCGGTTCATTCATTTTAATGAATCATTCCTGAAGAAACGTTTGGTAAACACCTTAGGAATCTTTACCTTTGCGCTCCGAAAATATATAGGCAATGAAAAAGGATCTTCATCCCGATACTTACCGCACCGTTATCTTCCGCGACATCAACGCCAACGTGTCCTGGTTGGGCAGAAGTTGCGCTAAGACCCGCGACACTGATACTTACGAAGATGGTGCTGAATACCCTCTGATTAAGCTGGAAATCTCTAACGCTTCTCACCCGTTCTTTACCGGTAAGATGCAGTTTGTAGATACTGCCGGACGTATCGACAAGTTTAACAAGAAATTCGGTAAGAGCCGCTTCGCCAAGACCCTTGGTGATGACACTCCCGAAGCAACCACCGAAGAAACTAAGGAAGCAGAGGCTTAAACCTTCTTCCTCTTTTCGGCAAGAAAGCCCGAAGCGAACGATGGTTTGCTTCGGGCTTTGCTTGTTGGATGCAGGTTACAAGTTGCAGGTTGCAAGTAGTGGTGAGTGATCACAAAATTCACCTTTTATTGCCGCTGATATAGGCTACCTTTTCCTTTGTTCGATTGTAACTTTACCCTTGAAATAAGCAACCTGCATCTACCGGAACCTGCAACCTGCAACCTGCAACTTGGAACCTGCCCCCCTATGGCTAACATCATCCTATTCGACGCTGACGTTCGTAATCACCTACTTCCCCTGACTTATAGTCGACCGGTGGCAGACTTACGTATCGGTATCCTGACCATTCGGGAAAAGTGGGAGCAGCATCTTCGTATGCCAGCGTCCTTCCTTACCCAAGACTACCTCAAGGACCTGTTTCCACTGGCGTACGGGGACCATAATCTGCTGGTAAATGGTTGTTTATTACCAACACCGGAAGTAGTGGCATTAGTCCTTGACCTGGCCCCCGGAGAAGCCTACCTTAAAGATGGTGAGCTTATGGCCGCCTGCCTTGACCATGCAGCGATTAAAGCACTTGCTGAAGACAAGGACTTTGGAGACATTGAAGCCTTTGATCTTGGTGATCAGCCGCTGCTCCGCATCGGCCGGCCGGCCGATCTTTTTACCCTTAATGATGTTGCGCTACGGGAAGACTTTGCCCTGGTAACTGCCGGCAGAACTTCCGCCGATATCTCGGCGACCAATACCGTCATCGGGCCCCGCGAAAACCTTTTTATTGAACCCGGCGTACGCATGGAGGCCTGTATTCTCAACGTAGAAAGCGGACCGATTTACGTTGGTGAAAACGCCGTTATCCTCGAAGGTTGTATGCTCAGAGGGCCTTTGTCCATCGGGGAGGACTGCGTGCTTAAAATGGGGGCAAAAATATACGGAGCGACCACCTTTGGCCCCGGATGCAAAGCCGGTGGAGAAATCAATAATGTCGTATTCCAGGCCAACAGTAATAAAGGCCACGACGGGTTCCTGGGCAATGCCGCTATCGGAGAATGGTGTAACATCGGCGCTGATACGAATGCCTCTAACCTGCGGAACGATTATGGGGAGGTAAAAGTCTGGTCTTACCCCGAGGAGCGTTTTGTTAAAACGGGCTTACAGTTTCACGGCCTGGTAATGGGAGATCATTCTAAAGTCGGCATCAACACCATGTTCAATACCGGAACGGTGGTGGGCTTTTCTGTGAATGTTTACGGAGAAGGCTTCCCACGTACTTTTATTCCCAGTTTCCAGTGGGGTGGGGCGTCAGGTTATATGACCTACCGTCTTGACCGGTCCATTGCCGCGGCTACAAGAATGATGGAGCGGCGGAAGGTGGACTTTTCCGCAGGGCATGAACGGATGTTTGAGACGATTTTCTCGGAAACGGAGGTTAGACGCGCTGTGCGCTCTTAGATATGCTTTTCAGCGTGGTAAGAACTCCGCACCAAAGGTCCACTCTCCACATAGTCAAACCCTTTCTCCAGTCCCATAGCTTTATAATGGGCGAAGGTGTCGGGCGTTACGAAGGAATCAACTGCGAGGTGCATGGCGGTAGGCTGTAGGTATTGGCCGATGGTGACAACATCAACACCTACTTCGATCAAATCATCGAGGATTTGTTCTACCTGGGCTTCGGTTTCTCCCAGCCCGACCATGAATCCGGTTTTCGTCCGGTTTCCGGCGGCCTTGATCCGACGAAGTTCTTCCAGGCTGCGGTCATACTTCCCTTGTGGGCGGACCTTGCGGTAAAGCTCCCGAACGGTTTCCATATTATGGCTAACGACTTCCTGACCACCTTCGATCATCCGGTCCAGCGCATCCCAATTGCCACGCACATCGGGGATCAGGGTCTCAATCGTTACGTGTGGGGTCCGCTGCTTGATCTGATGAACGGTCTGGTACCATATCTCAGCACCGCGGTCCTTCAGTTCATCCCGGTTGACACTGGTAAGTACGGCATGCTTAACCTGCATCAGGTCAATCGCTTCGGCTACCCGACGGGGTTCGTCGGTGTCGTATTCTGTTGGTCGGCCGGTTTTAACGGCGCAGAAGCTGCAGGAGCGGGTACAAACGTTCCCAAGGATCATGAAGGTCGCCGTGCCTGCCCCCCAACATTCTCCCATATTGGGACAGTTGCCGCTTTGGCAGATGGTGTGTAGCTTGTATTCATCTACAAGCTTACGGACCTTTTTGTATTCTGGTCCGATGGGAAGTTTCACGCGAAGCCAGTCGGGTTTGCGCTTACGTTCACTTTTTGATGGGGCGACGGGGAGGTCAATCATACGGTCGATGAGGTCTTGAGTAGAGAATACAAAGGTAGTGGATATTAGTTTTTGGATTTAGAAGGAAAGTGGGGCGTGTCCCCCTGGCTCGTTCTCAAAATATTGAAGCGCCTACGGCCGATGCGAATCAATATAAAGCTGTTCCACCTTATCCCTTGCCCACTGCGTTTTTCTTAAAAATTTAAGGCTAGACTTAATGGACGGATCATTCTTAAAGCAATTGATGTTGATCTCTTCGGCTAACCTCTCCCAGCCATACCGTTCTACTAAGACCTCTAAGATAGTGGCCAGCTTTACTCCGTGTAGTGGGTTGTTGGGTTGTTCTTTCTTGTTGGTATTTTCTTTGTTCATTTTGGATGTGGAGTCTATTGAATTGAGTATGTGCAGTGATGGAGATCACAGCCTTCACAAACAATGACGGAGAACATCTAGTTGTGCTTCTATTTGCAATCAACCCGTTCACCGTTTTCATCCCAACACTTTTCTGAGACCATTTTGTCCTCTTTAAAGGTTTGTTCTTTCCACAGTCGATCCCTTGCGTTCTCGTGATAAATTTTCCATACGCCATCTCTTTTGCCATTCTTGAAATGTGCATCTATACAGAACCCGTTTTCTTGAATGTCACAGATTTTCCAAGGTCCGAATCTTATACCATCTACCATGTTTCCTTCTCCAGCAAGGTGCCCTCTTTCGTGAAACCACTTCATTAAACCATTTGCTTTCCCCTTGGCATAATAGCCTTCCAATAAAAGGATCTCATTATCTCCCCATTCCCGATGAAGTCCTTCTTTTAAACCTTCGGTATAGCTCCCTTCTGATTTTATTTGACCGTTTTCATGGTATTCCCGCCATGTCCCGTCTTTTTTACCATCCCTGTATTTGTTCAGGTCTTCCGTGCCACTATGCTTAGGCGTGGTAACGATTACTGATGGTGCCGTCGCTTTTGTTTGGGCGTTGTCTTGTTGATTCACTTGTCCACTACAACCTACGCAATACAGTAGAAACCACGTTGCGATTATAAGTTTTGTGTACCCTGAATACATATGGCTAAAGTTAAAATTGTTGTTTGTGTTTACAGAGGAAAATATTGAATGCTAAGAGTCTTTTGCTCTTCAAGAGCTAATCAATTATAGCACCCAACTCTTCTCCTTTCACAAACAATGATACGGAGAAGTCAACAATAACATGCTCGAAAATATTTCTCTAGGACCCAAAGCAAGACTGGTGGTTTATTGTTGCTAAGCTTAGCTTTTTGCGCCCACCAGTCCTCCTTTGTTACACTTCCATTAGCCATTTTTACAGCTTCATCAAGACGTTTTTTATCTCTTCGTTTTCAGGATTAAGCTTCAAAGCCATGCTCAAGGTCTTCTTCGCTTTTGAATGTTTTCCCACTTTTTGATAAGCTTTGCCAAGGCTGTAGTATCCCTTCCATGATGTCGGATTGGCTACCACATTGAACTCATAGTAGGCAAAGGCCATTTCGTCGTATTCATACGCCAATAACTGATCTCCAAAGCTGATCATCCTTTCCTCATCAATCAGCGCCTTTTCCTTCGGGAAGGATTGATGGTTCAATTTGAAAACATCGAGGGCTTCTTTGATTTCTCCGGCTGTAATCAACTCATAGCCTACAGCATTCATTGTTTCTTTATCCAGGTAGTAAGCGGGGTTGTCCAGTTTAGCGTTGAACCATTTTATCCCTGCGTCTGCGTCCTGATCTGCCATAATATGGTAAAGTCCACGTGCTATCGACTTTTTATCACTTATCAGCACATGTTCAGAGACGTCCTCTCCTTCAGTGATGGTCATTTTTTTAATCTGCTTACCATCAGTGGTCTTGAATTCAACAGTGAAAGGAATGCTTCTTGAGAAGAAAACGGTTTCACTTTGTGCGTATAACTTGAAGGCGTTGAATCCTTTTTTTAAGGAATATAGACTTTTCTCTTTTCTGTAAATCTCGATGGGCTTACCGTCTTCGGCATCGTAGGTCCCTACATGACGATCTAGCACGGAGATGTCCATAGGTATGGCTTTTCTTATGGGAGAGGCTAAGACCTTGGGGTCGATCAGGATTTGGGCCAGCTTGCTGTTTAAGCTGTAGACATTATTCCAGGCGTCGTTCGTATTCGCTAAAGTAGCTACTACCATGTTGTGGTCCAGGTAGATCATGAATTGGGTAGAGGTGCCGGACTGTGAGCCGCTGTGCCCAATTATCCGGCCATTCGGATCTCCTTCCTTGCCGTATAAGAACCAACCCATGGCATAAGGGTTTCCGCCTGGCTTTATGCCCTTGTCGGTTACCATCACGTCGAAGGTTGCTTCCTTGATCAGCTTGTGCTGTATGACGGCCTGGCCAAACTTCAATAAATCACCGACGGTGGATTGGATGCCACCGCCTGGTACCTTTACGCTCAAGTTGGTCGGAATGTCCTGATAGAGACCACTATCACTTTTTTTGTACAGCATGGACTTATTTGGATAGGATTGACCGAAGATTTCAACGTCGGTATTCTCCATACCCGCTACGTCCCAGATGTTTTCTTTCATATAGGTCCGGTAATCTTTCCCCGAAGCAGCCTCTATGATTGCCCCAAGGACCACATAGCCGTAGGTCGTATACTGATACGCTTCACCTGGTTCGTTAGCTAATGACCGATCCTGGAATACAGCAATTGCATCTTTAAGGCTGTTGTATTGCACTGTGCTGAAGGCTTCACTACGGGAACGATAAGCTTTGATGCCTGAGGTGTGGTTCAGTAAGTGGTTAATGGTAATGGCGCTGTACTTGCTGGGAAAAGAAGGTAGGTGTTTTATCACGGGGTCATCAAGCTTTAGCTTTCCCTTCTCCCACAGTTGGAGAATGGCTACTGCAGTCATGGTTTTACTGATTGAAGCGGTTCGATGGAGCATGTTAGCCTCCGCAGCCACTTGGTTCTCCCTGTCCCTAAAGCCTTTTCCATCCTGCCAGATGGTTTTACCATCTTTCCAGATGGCTCCGCTCACGCCCACCATTTCACCAAATGAGATGCATTCTTCTAAATATACGGAGGCTCTTTGCGCTACGTCACTTTGGCTGTTCAGCGTACTGATAAGGGAAAAGGAAAGGGCTAAAACGAACATTAAAATTTTCATGGTGCTGTTTTTTTAAGCGTCAGGATGAATTGTTTTCAGCAAGGTAGGCTCGTCTTCAGGCATTTTATGGCGGTAACTTCCCAACAGCATCCCAGGCTTTCGAACGGCATCAAAGCCATGCTGGAATGAGGTAACTTTGGGTCATAAGAAGGATGTAAATGAATAAACGATCTTGCCAACTGATCTTTTTTAGCCTCCTTGCTGGACTGTGCCTGACGTCGTGTAACCAGGAAACCAGGATCTACCCGAACACAAGGGTCCTGAAGTTGGGGGATGACCTGGAATGGTCTAAACCAGGTGTAGATGAATCGACTTGGGATCGTTCTGGCCGAACAGCAGCAATGGGCATTTTCTGGGTTCGCTTTTCGATTAACCTGGACGGAAGAATAGAAGGTATAACTAACAAAGGCGCTTCAGTAATAAGCATAGGCTCTTATGAAGCCTATTGGGACGGGCACTTGGTCCATAAGAACGGTCGGGTTGGTAAGTCAAAGGAGGAAGAAGTACCGGGAACTTTTATTAGTAGCTTTTACCTCCCTGACTCGCTTTGTAGTAAAGGAAAGCATGGGCTGGCTTTCAGGGTTTCTAATTTTCACAACGAAAGGTTTAGAGGAAGCTGGAATACTTTTCACCTGGAAGAGTTTGGCGAGATGGGCAAGAGTGACCTTCGTCTAACGGCGGTGATGTTTGTTTTAGGTGGAGGGTATTTGATCGCCGGATTCTACTATCTGTTAGCCTTCATGGTGCAAAGACGAGCAACACAAAATTTGATATTTAGTGTAATGTGCCTGCTTTTTTTTGGCCTTATCCTTATGGAATTCTATAAGTTTTTAGTTCCCTACGAGTACCAATTCCACTTTGTTCGCTTGTTTGTTATTGGACTGCTGACAACGGCTATTTGCTTCATAGTCCCGTATTTCATTCACCTGCTTTTCGATCTTCCTTATCGGAAATACTTTGCCGGGATATACATCGGGGTGATTGCCATCGTATTAGATGACAATGGCCTGGTTTATGATAGGACTGCACAGCTTCTTAGCACCCTTATGTTTGTGGTAACCATCTTGTTCACTGTCTACGCCATTTACCTTAAGCGGATAGGAAGTAAGGCCATATTAATCGCCGTTGTGCTTATTCTTATTATCAACTATTTTTCAGCTTACAGTATCGGAACAATGCTGTTTGACTATGACATTAACTTGTTTGTGAGCTTTACCATTCTGGTACTATCGATTCTTTACCTGATGGCTCAAAAAAATAAAGCAAGAGACCTTGCCTATGAATCGTCATTACTGAAATCTGCCCGCCTGCAGAACGAACTCCTGAAGAAAAATATACAGCCTCATTTCATCATGAATACCCTGACCTCCATCATGGAGTGGGTGGAGATATCTCCTAAGAAGAGCATTGAGTTTATCGAATCGCTAGCTGGTGAATTTGAGGTGCTAAGTAAGATTGCAGACCTACAATTGATCCCTGTTCAACAGGAAATCGAGCTTATTCGCCACCATCTGGAGATCATGAAATTTCGGAAAGTGGTCGACTATGAGCTGCACACCCAAAATATTGATCACGAAGACCTTATTCCGCCAGCAGTATTGCACACGGTTATAGAGAACGGGATATCTCACAGCCTTCCCATAAAAGGTAAGGTTGTCTTTTACCTATCGTTTGAACGGCAGCGAGGTTTCAAAAGGTACGAGTTGAAAACGGTCGCTAAGAACCGGCCTGGAAAGCAGGAGAAGCGGGGAGGGACAGGGCTAAAGTATATAGCGAGTAGACTCAAAGAAAGCTACGGGGAGAGATGGAGTCTTAGTTCGGAGGCAGACGAAATGGGCTGGGTAACAAGCATCGAAATCTTAGAATAATATGAGGATATTGGTCATAGAAGATGAGACAATTATTGCACGACGGATCTGTCGAATGGTGCAGTCGTATTATGGCACATCACTTAAGTCCATTGAGCATATTGATGACGTGGACGACGGTAAAAAATATTTAGCCCACAATGAAGTGGACCTGCTGCTGCTGGACTTGAACCTCAACGGTGAAGATGGCTTCGAAGTGTTGAAGAAAATGGTCGCTTCCTCCTTTCATACGATCATCATCTCTGCGTATAAAGAGAAGGCGATCCAGGCCTTCGAATACGGCGTACTGGATTTTGTCCCCAAACCATTCAAGGAGGAAAGGTTTATTAAGGCGCTAGGCAAGTATAATCACCAAGAGGCTGGTGTAGTGCATGGCATCAAGTATTTAGCCATCCGGAAACGGGGGAGTCAGCATTTAATCAGTGTAGACCAGATCAGCCATATTCAAGGAGCACGTATTTACACGGAGATCTATTTGACCAATAAAAAGAAAGCCGTGCATGCAAAGAGCTTAGACAAGCTATCTCACTTGCTCCCGTCCTCTTTTGTCCGTATTCATAAGTCATACATTGCAAATATGGATAAGGCCAGGGCCATCCATGCTGAGTCGGGGGGGAAGTATACCCTGGAGCTGGAGGATGGGAGCCTTATACCGGTTAGTAGAGGGAAGTATAAGGGCATTAAGGGAGAGTGGTTTAGGTAGTGGAGTTGTATGATCGTCCTGATTGTGGACACGGCTAAGGGACAAAATATCCATAAGTGTATTGCAGAACAGTAAATCTATTCTGGCAGTCATACCCGGAAATCAGAATGGGTGTAGCTCCACACCTTGTCTGCTATCCGGATGTTGAAAGCACTGCTTTCTACTTCTAGCAGATGATCCGCACGGGGGGGCAATGCCCATAATGCTTGCTTTATTGACTGGCAGCTTTTACTCAGTCGGTCGAGGTTAGGTGTGTGGTATAAAGTATTGCCCATGTAGGCGGGGGCTACCCATCCCATGTCGTCGGCTACGATCAGGACAATGTTGGGCCGTTCTGCCGTTCCTGTTGCCGCATTGCCGTTCACCGGCTTATTGTTGGTAGTGCAGGTCGAAGCCAATAGCGCAAGCGTCAGCAGCACTAGTGCTCTGTCAAGCCGATCTTGTCACATTAACTGCGGCGTCTTTTACCCGCTGGCTGCGTTGCTTGAATCCTCATTTAGCTACGGCTAAACTCCGGTTCAAGCGCCTTGCCCGCAGGCAAAATTCACCAGCATT
>JBGCFZ010000320.1:0-22334 GCA_045110355.1 Lewinella sp.
TAACTGCGGCGTCTTTTACCCGCTGGCTGCGTTGCTTGAATCCTCATTTAGCTACGGCTAAACTCCGGTTCAAGCGCCTTGCCCGCAGGCAAAATTCACCAGCATTTAATGCGACAGAATCGACCTGACAAAGCACTAGTACAGTGTAACATAAGTTTGTCGACTTAGATGTGGTCGGTTTTGTGGGCTAACAAGGCGGTAAAACGCTTGCATAGCCGTAGCTACGGAAGTGTTTTACCAACGCAGTTAGCCCACAAAAGATATCGCAGATAAGGAGATAAAATTCATGTTACACTGTACTAGCTATTAATCAAAAAGGCACCTTTTGTCTTTTACGCAAAAAAATCTTCTCTGCCAAGACTTATGTACATTTCGCCAAAAGAGAATCTGTGCAACAACAACCTCTAAGCCTACCAATCTCATCCCAAAGATGAGCCCCTCAACAGTATACTTCACAATCATTTACTAATGAGGCATTGTTTACTAAATCGCAAATTTAGCCGACAGCCTAATTAATTTCACCGCAAAACAAGCGTCACACCAAACTCAAAAACACATTAATTTCTGCTTTCGTATTAAAAAAATTCGGACTGACTCTAATATTCTCTCCTTGCAACGTCACCAATACCTTCTCAGCTTTCAACTTTTCATAAAGCGCTTTAGTAGTGTCTAATCCCCCAGTATTAAAATGAACGATGGCCGTTCGTTCTACTCGTTTTCTGGTTGGCGTTACTATTTGATAGCCCTTTCTCCGCAGCCCTTCAAGAAGCAGATCGGTGTTTGCTAAAGCTTTCTCATAAACGTTATTTATGCCAACTCGCTGCAACAATTCCAGCCCTGCTATCCAGGCATTGAAGAGGGCATAAGCCATGGTACCCGTCTCAAATTTTCTGGCGTCTTCGTGCAGGTGGAGTTCGTCATAAACTTTCTCCGCAGCATACATGCCGGGGAGTACAGGGTCAATCATTTTCACTACCCTATTACTGACGTACAGAAAGCCCGTACCGTGCATACCAAGTAACCACTTAAATCCGCAGCCCGCCAATACGTCGATCTGATCTCTTTCCACGTCGATGGGAATCATCCCGGCGGCTTGCGCCGCGTCCACTACGAATAAGGCACCCTTGGCGTGGGCAATTGCACCGATGGCCGCCAGGTTGGGCCGAAAGCCACTGTTGAACCGCACCGCAGCCATGGTTACCACGCGTGTGTTGGCATCGACCAGCTTTTCGATCGCCTCGGGGTCAAGGCTGTGGTCGGCATTGAGCTTTGCAAACCGAACCTCTACGCCCTTTACTTCAAGCTGTAACCAGGGGAAGGTATTGTTCCAATGCTCTCGTTCTGGGATGACAACGTTATCTCCAGGTTCCAGGTTCAGGCCTTGGGCCACCATCCCCAGTCCTACGCCCGTACTGGTGGTAAGGGCGTATTCCTCCGCTGCTCCTCCCAATAGCCTGGACAGTAATTCACGGACCCTGTCACGGCTAAATGGCTTTCGACCAATCGGGTTGATCTCCGTAGCTAGATGCGCCTGAAGTCTGTCGTCCACCAAGGTATTCAGCGGCGCCTGCGAGGCGTTGTTTAGGTAGATGGCTTGTTTGGTTACTGGGAATAGGGATCTAATCTGGTCGATATTCATATTTACTGCTTTACGATTTACAATTATTTTGATCTCACCCAGTATAACCATGTGTGAGAAGGTACTACTCCAGCATCTCCTTTTTCATCACTCGCAAAATACACGACCTAACACCAAATTACTCAGACGAATACCTTTAAAAGATCAGCGCATATGGTTAAGAACTCCCCTTACTCCTCCAACACCCACCCCTTAGCCCCCCACCAAGCCCAATCCACCTGACTAAGGTCCACCTCCGAATCAATCAGCGGTACCCGTGGCCCGCCATTAAGGCGGGAGGTGAAGCGGCCGTAAACCGCCACGTCCTGCCCCGCCGCAGCCCGTTGGTCCCTTAACTTATGGGCGTATTGCAGGATCATGTCTGGGTGGGTCGACATTTTACGGTACTGGACGCGGGTGAGGCTGTCGATGAGGGTAACGGTTTCTTCCGCGCCGGTGGCGCGGTCTACCAACAGGTAATTCCCCGCCCCTTGCTTGCTGCGCAGCATCATCCGCCAACTGTAGCGGTGGCCTTCTTCGGACCAGGCGACGTCGGAATCAAACAACCAGTGCCGCAGCGGAAGGAAGACCATGATGCCTCCAATTAAGCACAGCCCCATGATAACAGGACGCACATTCGCTGGCGCAAACTGCCAGCCAGGTTGCCGGGTAGTACTTTTCAGCTCCCCGTCCGTAAGACCGCCACTGACCCGGGCCTGCCACCCATCAACCCACCCCTGCACCGGCGTCCGCGCCCACTTACGCCCGATCCATTTGACAAAACGTTTGGGCCAATCCGGCGCAAAAAACATGCTCGTAAGCACCATCGATAGATAAGGAAAAATGCCAATATTGAAGATTAAATGATTGGTAGCATGGAAGCCCACCAGCAAGGCCAGGGCCACCCAACGCAGGCGCTTGTGCAATAATAAAAAGGCTGCCGTAAAATCCAGCAACATGCCGCCCCAAGCCATGACGTAGGCCGTAGTTTTCTCGACCCATAAAGGCCCTAAAATGGGCATATCTCCCCGCCCCTTCAGCCACATATGTAGCGGCATGGCCTCTATAAGCCAATCATAATTCATTTTCGCGATACCGCCAAAAAAATAAACAACGCCCATCAGCGCAGGGAATAAGTAGACACACCAGGCTGGGGCAACTGGAGACCATTCCAGCGGTTTCCGGCGTACATCCAACGACCATTCCCGCCAGGCAGGAGTGAACACCAACAACCAGGTGAGCCACGTAAACAAGTAGGCGTGATTAAGGTAATGGGCCTTCTCCAGCAAAAATAGATAGGTGAAGGCCAGCGCAAACAAGGGCGCCGTTACGCGAAATCGCCAACCCAGCGCCACGGCAACGCCCAGCAAAAAACCAACGATGAAGAACAATGAAAAGAACGGTTCAGGAAGCGGATACACCCACTCAAAGCCATAGAAGCGAAAGGTATAGCCGCTAAAATCGTCGAGGTACCAGTGAAAGTAGATCCCATTACCCAGAATGTCTCCCCCACCCAGCAGCCCCAGGGCAATCCTCAGAAAAACGAGGGTACCGTTGTCGACCGGACGGAATAAACTGGCTAATCTATTGGGCATGTTGGTCTTTTGAAGCAAGTTAGTACTTCTTATAACAAGGCAAATTTATCTGAAAATAATCATATCTCTGTCAGTGGGCGAACCAACTTGCAACAACTGAGGGCCGGAGGTCCGTCCGTCTCTCATAGCAAGGGGTCAGTGCAGATCAGCAGGATCAAACGCAGCCCCTCGTTTTCGTTAAGTCCCCTATCAAATCATACCTTTGCCTCATGACCAAGATGATCCTTTCGCTTCTCCTTCTATTTACGCTCGGCCATTCCCTTTCCGCTCAGAGCGCAACAGACTTCCCTGCTCAGGTCGAATGGTTGGAGAAATGGGAGAGCTCCCGGGCGTATACCCTCGAAGCACTGGCCCTGATCCCCGACACGAGCCTGACCTTCCGCCCTACTGAAGGCCAAATGAGCGTCCAGGAACAAATTCAGCACATTTCCGGAAACATGTTCGGGCTTTCGCGGCGGTTCCTGGATTACGAACCCGACAACTTCGATGAAAAGGCGCTGAGTAACCAACTCAAAGCAGAGTTCCTCGACCGGGAAGCGCTGACCACCCTACTGAATAAAGCTTATGATTTCGGTGCTGCAGCCGTCAAAAACCTACCCGCTGAACGTTGGGAAGAGGAAGTCCCCAATTTCTTTGCCGGCCCAAAAAGCCGCCGCGTCATCGTCTACCTCCTCCAGGATCATGCCACTCACCACCGGGCACAGGTACTCATTTACCTGCGACTGCTGGGGCTGGACCCGCCTCGGTATCGGGGATGGTAAGTTGGGTTTCAAGTTGCAGGTTGCATCTATTGTAGTCTTTTCCTCACTTCCACCTTTAGCGATACGAAGCTCCACTTCAACAGACCAAGAGCACCAACAAACCAAAAGACCAAAAATTGTCCTTCTCCCCCACCCCCATTCCCGACCTTCAGCTCTTCACCCCCCACGTATTTGGTGATGATCGGGGCTATTTCCTGGAATCTTGGAATGAGCGGACCTTCGCCGCCGCCGGCATTGAACGGCCCTTTGTTCAGGATAATCAGGCAATGAGCCCGCGCGGTGTGCTGCGCGGTATGCACCGGCAAACAGGGGCTCATGAACAGGCTAAGTTAGTCCGCGTGATCTCCGGCGAAGTCTTCGATGTTGCGGTTGATCTCCGCCCAGACTCCCCCACCCTTCATCAATGGTTCGGAGTCATATTAAGCGGTGAGAATCACCGGCAGTTGTACGTGCCCAGAGGCTTCGCACATGGCTACCTGGTTTTGTCCGAGACGGCCATTTTCTCCTATAAATGCGACAACTTCTATGCGCCTGAGGCAGAAGCGGGGTTGAGATATGATGATCCGGCCATCGGTATTGAATGGCCTGAACTGGAGATAGATTTCACCGTTGCTGAAAGGGATTTGAGTTGGCCCTTGCTTAAAGGGTGACCACGAAAATCCTAAACCAGTTCTACTTCTGATATACCCGAACGTAGTCGATGAATAAATTGGCGGGAAAGTCTTCAGCGTGGTACTTGGAAGATTTAACCCCACGTATACCGCCGACCGAAACGTTGATCACCATGTAGAATGGCCATTCGAACGGCCAGCCCCTGACCCCCTGCCCTGGCAGCGGTGCGTAGGTCCAGTAGGGCTTACCATCAACGGTAAACGTCATCAGGTCATCGGTCCATTCCACACCATAAATATGAAATTCTTCCGTAGCCGTTTGAACCAGCGTGGAGCCACCGAGTTGCCCCTTTCCATTCCAGAAATTGGCGGGTGTTTGTACTGCCGCACCAATGGCGGTGGGTATTTTGCCGTAGTGTTCTACGATATTTATTTCGCCGGCCAGCGGCCAGCCGATCTTGGACACCGTATCCCCTACCATCCAAATAGCGGAACGCAGTCCTTCACCAGCGGGAAATTTTGCCCGAAACTCAAAGTAGCCTTTCTCGAAAGTAGCCTTATGCTTTGAGACCAGCCGGGTACTGGAAAAAGGGTACTTCTTGCCTTCCTCTTTTTTTACCGTAATACGCAGCATATCATTTTCCACCCCTACATTGGCCGGATCACCTTCAGTATACATCTGGGTTTCTTTGGCTGTCCAACCATGATCTCCCGTCTGGTAGCCCCAACGATCCGGACTTGGCATCGTCCCCTCATTGAATTCATCGTTCCAAACCAGGTTGTAACCAGCAGGTACATAAGAAGAGCCTTCGGTGCTGATGGCAGTAACGCCAGCAGTATTGGCCTGGCCATCATTTTTGCAGCTCGTGAAGCCAAAAGCAAAGCAGAGAATAAGTAAGTAGAGTAATGATTTCATTGTATTCGTGGGATTGCCGCCGCAAAGGTAGTAATGTCGGTGCAAGTAGTGTAGTTTTGTCTCCAAACAAGCGCTTAGCGCTTGCTGGAATTTTCCGAATCTGGCCAAAATTGAGCCGTTTTTGTGCGGAACAACCGACGAAAAGTATCGCATAACGGGTTATTTAATGCTTTTCGTTGGGCCGTTCAGGGCCAAAAGGGCCAATTTTGGACGATGAGCGAAAGTTCCAACAAGCTCTTTATTCCAGCAAAATTCTGCCACCGATCGAAATCCTCCTCATCACTCCCTGGTTTCCCAACCGTGTACATTCACAGGACGGCAACTTTGTGCGGCGGTTCGCAGAATTATTGTCTCATCGGCACAAGGTTACGGTGCTGCACGTCACACCGGACCCTGCATTAAAGGGTAGGGCCTTGGAGCTCGTTACTCAAAAGGAGACTTTTGGTAAACTGGTTATGGCTTATTATGCGGGCGGCGGCGCGCGGGTGCAAAGATTGGTGAACAGGAGCAGGGCCTGGACGACGGTACGACAGGCCTACCGGGGCACGCCTGCGCTCATCCACGCCCACGTCCTGATTGACGGAGGCATCGTTGCCATGCGGATGGCCCGGCAACTGGGGGTTCCCTTCGTTGTGTCCTGTCATTCCAGTCGCTACCTCGAAGGAGAAAGCTGGTGGGACCGCCCGTTGGATTACTGGCTGGCCCGCAGGGCAGCCCACCGGGCGTTCTCATTGCTGCCCGTCAGTACAGCCTTGGCCAACGGACTGCGAAATGCCAGCATGAAGGCTACATTCAACATTGTTCCGAACCTGGTTGACCGTACGCACTTCGCTCCCACGGCCCCATTGTCAACCCGCCAGGGGTTCCACCTCCTGCATCTGTCGGATTTCAGTTGGCAAAAACGACTTGATGTACTGCTGGTCGCCTTTGACCTGGCCCGGAAGAAAGACGAGTCTCTACTGCTCACCATCGCCGGAAACGGAGACCCCAAAGTGGTTGAAAACCTGATCGGTAATCATCCAGAGATCGCGACGGCCATCACCCTGGAAGGTGAATTAAGCCGTAGCGAGGTAAACGAACTTATGGGAGAACACGATCTCTTCGTGCTTTCCTCCGAAGTAGAAACCCAGGGCATCGTGCTAACTGAAGCTCTTTGCTGTGGCCTGCCCGTCGTAACGACGAACTGTGGTGGCCCCGCAGACCTTGGTCTAGGGCCTGAAGACGGAACGATCGTCCCGGTTAACGACCCCAGAGCACTGGCAGCAGCTATTTTGGAATGGGCAAAACTCGGCGCTTCCAGTTTCACTGAACGGCAAGAACGCCACCGGAGGTACGTTGACCGGGGCTCGCCACAACGTATTTCACAACAACTGGAAGAGATATATCTCGAGGCCCTTTCCGTACAAAAAACAAGTCGCTGATGTGTGGAATCTACGGCATCGTACATCCTGGCACCAAAGCAGATGATCTTCGGCATATGGGGCAGGTAGCTAACCAGCTTCAAGCCCATCGTGGTCCAGACAATACGGGCACCAGGGCCACAAATGGCTGGCTACTGGCCCACCGACGGTTGTCCATTTACGATGTATCTGAAAGTGGACACCAACCCTTCAACTATGCAGACAGGCTGACAATCGTTTTCAACGGGGCCATCTACAATTTCCCGGAGTTAAGGGAGGAGCTACGAGCCTTAGGCTACGCCTTTCAATCAACAACCGACACCGAAGTTATTCTGGCCGCCTGGCTGGCCTGGGGACCAGATTGTTTCCCCCGCTTCAATGGTATGTGGGCCCTGGCCATCATCGACCTACAAGAACAAAAATTAATACTTAGCCGCGATCGCATCGGCATAAAGCCACTCTACCTGCATCAGGATTCGGGGCTACTGGCCTTCGCCTCTGAGCCGAGGGCGCTTCGTGAAACGGTGGCCAAAGGAAATGGCCTAAACCTCGAAGTAGCCCAGGACTACCTGTTACACGGCTGGCAGGATCATCGTCCGGAGTCCATCTGGGCTGAGATCAATCAATTCCCTGCAGGTAACTATGCTGTTTGCCCGTTGAACGCGCCGGATAAATTGACGTACCATTCGTATTATCAACTACCTACGGCTAATTTTCCGGGGCCGACCACCTCATTGCAGGAGGAGTTCAAGGAACTATTAACGGACGCCGTCAGGCTACGCACCCGTTCTGATGTCGGCTGCGGTCTTACCTTATCGGGAGGCATTGACAGCAGCTCCATCGCTGCGGTCATGGGACCTGACCATCGCTCATATTCAGCCCTGTTCCCCGACACGCCTTACGATGAATCGACCTACGTCAAAGCGGTCGTCCGGGAAACAGCAATGTCCAATCATCCATTACTTCCTACCTGGGACGACTTCCTTCGCGGATATGAAGCCTGCGCTCTGGGACAGGACCAGCCCCTGGCTTCGGCCGCTGTCGTCATTCATTACCGGCTTATGCAGCTCGTGCAATCAATGGGTGAGAAAGTAATTCTCAACGGGCAAGGGGCCGATGAAATTGGTGCCGGCTACGACAAATTTTACGGACCTTACCTCCGCGAGATGCGTCATCAAGGGTTCTTCGCTGGGATAAAGGCCACCTGGCAGGTGGCCAAAAACTACCGAATGGCGCCCGATAAGTTGAGCACAAGGTTACAACGCAGGTTTGGCTTCCTTGCTCCGGAACGGTTCCTTGCACCTGCGTTCTCCGCCAAAGAAACCTTTCTCCGAAGTCCGGACTCAGATGTTTTAACAACCTCCATTAACCTGCTGACCCAGGTTGGCCTTCCCGTATTGCTGCGCCATGAAGACCGCAGCGCGATGGCCTGCGGCATTGAAAGTCGGCCGCCTTTCCTAGATTTTCGGATCGTTGATTTCCTCCTCTCCTCCCCCACCGAGTTTAAACTCCGGAACGGCGTTCGGAAAGCCGGAATACGGGAAAGCCTGCGAGACTTGCTGCCCCACGAAGTTTATACCCGAAAACGTAAACTGGGCTTTGCGACCCCTCAGCAACGCTGGCTGGAAGAGCATTCCGATTTTTTCCTGGAGGAGATCAGGGCTTACCTCCATCGCCCCGATACGCTGTTACGAGCTTCATGCTATCCCTTTGCCAAACGCGTGCTTGAGCATCGGCAAACCAGGCATTATCCGCTGGTTTGGCGGTGGTGGTCCTGGGCGGTATTTTGTCGGGGGTAATTTCTTTCTTTGATTTGGTAGGTTATAAGTGCTCCGTTGGGCTTATTTTCACTTTCTGTGAATTGAAACCAATTTGGTGGAGTGACTGTACCTGGATCATGAACGATGTTCCGAGACACAGTCACTCCATCCATGCATCACCATCATAATCAATAATCTCCCTGCGTCTCCCCCGCCACATCCTCCCCTACGGCCCCGACGCCCTCCTCTTAAACTGGGATCAGCGTATAGCCCCGGCCATCAGCACCAGCGTTCATGCTTATGCCGCGGCGCTTCTGGCGCATCCGGCAGTTTTGGAGTGCATCCCCGCTTACGCTTCGCTCATGGTTCGTTTTGCTCCACCACGAATTACCGCTTACCAGTTACGGGAATTCATCTTTGAGCTTCGTCCTTCAGCTACCAGACAGAAGAATAAAATTTTCCACGAGCTTCCCGTGTTGTACGACGGCCCTGACATTGACTTCGTTTCCAGAAAACTCAAGCTGAGTAAAAAGAAAATCATCGGTCTTCACACCGCCCCAACCTACCTTGTTTACCAAGTGGGATTTCAGCCTGGCTTTGCCTTTCTTGGAGACACGGCCGAGGCCTTGACGATTGGCCGAAGAGAAAGTCCCAGATCAAAAGTACCTGCTGGTTCCGTGGGTTTGGCCGGTCGACAGACGGGCGTTTATCCTATTGATGGACCGGGAGGGTGGCAACTAATTGGGCGTTGCCCCTGGCTGATGGTTCGCTCCGGAAAAAGTCCGACAAGGCTACGGGCAGGAGATCAGGTCAAATTCAGGTCGGTGTCTCCGGCAGCCTATCTTAAACTTTCTAAATCTGCCGAACCATGGCCGGAACGTTAACCGTACGATGTCTTCGGCCGGGAGGTGGTGCTTTTATTGTGGATAGCGGCCGGCCCGGGTACCGGGCTCAGGGCATTGCAAGTGGAGGAGCGGCCGACTTCCGGTCGCAAAGCGCCGCCAACCGATTGTTGGGGCAACCAGACCGCTCAACCTGCCTCGAAATCACGCTGACTGGTGGCCATTGGCTGCTTAGTGGTAAGGGGCAGTTTGTTTTAACCGGTGCTGATATGAACTGGCGGCTAAACGGTCGATTACTAGAATCTTACACCGTTCATTATTTAGACGGAGATGGATTACTAACGGGTACGATGGCGGTACGAGGCCTGCGCGCGTACTTTGGTATTCTGGGAGACTGGGGATTACCCAAATCCCTTGGCAGCGCGGAGACCGGCTTACCGGACAAACCTTCCATTTGCGAGGGGTGGACAGCGTCAGTTGGTTGGGAAGAAGAAGTTCCTTATCAGGCAGACCTTGAAGTGCACCGACATTTCCCCGTCACTCCATTCCGGTTATCGGTTACTCCGGGGCCAGAGTGGAATTGGCTGACGCCAGCGCAGCAAGCTGACGTTCTAAAGCGAACCTACCTGATTAGTCCGGAAAGCAGCCGCCAGGGTATTAGGTTAACGAGCGGCCTTCCGGCTTTTGACCTACCTTCTTTGATCAGTTCACCCGTACTTCCAGGCACCATTCAACTAACTCCGGCCGGGCCAATTTTACTAGGTCCACAGGCGCAGACCGTAGGCGGCTATCCTCGAATATTACTGACGAACTCGGCTAAAAACCTGGCAGCATCGTTTCAGGTGGGCATTGGCGGAGAGGTCCGGTTGGATGGCCTTTAAACACAACCTCGCCTACTCCATCTTTATAAAGCCAGCACGACCTTTAGCACGACCGGCAGCATCCGTCAGGATTACGACATAGTAGCCAGGCGTCAGTTGGTGCACATTCCACCCTGGTGCCGCAAGCTGATACTTGCTGGACAAAACCCGACGGCCGTACAGATCACGGATTTCCAGTAGGTCGTCTTGCCGGAGGTCAGCCATTGGAATATCGACTTTCAGTATGCCGGAAACCGGGTTAGGAGAAAGACTGACGGCTACCTGCTGTGCCTCAATTCGGCGCACGGCATTTGGTAGCGATTCAGTGGCGATTTCATGATGACTCAGGTTGGTGATGATCGGTTCGTTGAAATCGAAGTAAATCGCCGCTTGATTGTCAATCGCATCTCCGGGCGCTAAAGACGGGTCATGGTCAATACTGAAAGATACCACGCCCTGGCTTTCCAGCAGATTGACGTTGCTGTCGGGCAACATGATGTCCGCGAAGGTGAAGGTCAGCGCCCGATTGGAGTCGATATCGACGGTGAACGGATGGCTGCCCCCCTCAATCTTTATGGTGGACAAGTCAAGCGAAGTTTCCAGCGTATCCCGAATGACGACTAGGAAGGCCGTATCCGTACCGGTATTCTGGAAGCGGATATCGTAATCGATCCGGGTACCGGGTTCAATTTGTCCGCCGCGGAAACCAAGCGGGAAGCCACGCTTATCGTTGGGGTCATAACTACCGGTATTTTGACGACAGACGTAATCTTCCCAAGGAACACCATTGCCTAGTTCGAAGAAATTTGCCAGTCCAAAATTTGATCCATCGCCTGGTCCGGTGCCGCAGCCCTCGAGCACGAAGGAGGGTTGTTGGACGTCTACCGGAGCGTTGGGCTCCTGATTGGTTCGTACCTGGTAAGTAGAACCGGTGGCAGGGAGGCGTAATTCAAAGACATCGTTCGGCCCCAGAGCGTTTGTTTCAATCGGTGATCTGGACATCATGATGCCATCTTCGACCACTACGTAGCTAAGGGGGACCGACATCAATTCGTCACCGATGTTTTCCACCCGGAACGTGATGCTGTCTCCATCGCAAGTTAGTTCGTCAATATTGACAAGTGCCCCGTTCCAGTCCTGAAAATCTTCACAAATAGCATTGGGTGAGACGATGGAGCGGACACAATGCGTCTGCCCTAGTTCTGCTTCACAACTGATGGTAAAGTAGAGCCAGAAGTACGTACGCTGAAACGGCTGAACGGTTCCGATGTTGAACGTCAGGGTTTGCCCTACCTGATCAGCAATCGGAATACTGGATGAAATGTTCGTATAAAAAGGATCCATTTCCACCGTAACTACTACATTTTCGACCACCTCTGCAGTGGGGTTATAGTAGTAAACCGCCATATTGTTTTCAAAACAGCGACGCTGTTGGAACATACAAATCCAGGTCTCCATCGCCGGGCAATTGGTGATAGCCGGTAGAAAAAGCTCTACTGTTTGTGGAAGGATCGTAATGGTGGTAACCATAATCGGGGCGCAGCCGTCTTCCGGAGGCATACCGTTCACCAGCGGTGTAATTGAATAAGTCGCCACCGGTAGTACCGCTACGAAACCGCCAAAAGCGTCAGAAATCTCGTAGTAAACGGCTCCGGTCGTAACATCCGTAAACCTGATTAAGACATCTGGTGCTGCCTGATCATCCTGGTCCAGCTGACAATTCACATCCTCTTCTGCATAAACGTTGCCGATGATGGCGGAACAGGGGATAATTTCATCCACACTAATGCTTGTTGCTACTGTATCACAACCCGCAATGATCTGGGCGGTGTAGGTGCCAGCGCTTGAGACGCCACAGTACTCTGTAGATTGGTTTGACACCAACAGACTACCATCCGGGGCAAACCAATTGATGATAAAGGGATCATAGTTAGCTAAAGCACCAGGCAATCCTGCGATTAAAAGGCAATTGAAGGCTCCACAAGACGAAGAATCAACTTCGACAATCCTAAGGTCATCATTCAAAAACTGGTCGATGCTGAAGACGGTGAAGTTACCGGTTTGCAGGCAGCTGTTGTCTGGTGAAAAGCCAAGGTAGCGGTACTGACCGAACTCCGTCAGGAAGATGTCCGGCCCCGAAAGCGTATCACCATTTGGTAAGATGACTGCCTGGCTCCAGCCATCGGGTATAGGTGCAAAATATTGGGTTGGTGCCTCACAGCTTTGTCGGGGTATTCGTGCTCCTTGGAAATCCTGAATACGGTTATAATTCCGGATCGGGCCGATGGTATCAATACAACCAAGACCATCGGTAACGGTCAGGAAATAATCTGAATACGCCATGCCTTCCGGGATCATAGGTAGATTAGATCCGTCGCTCCAGGTGTAGAGGTAAGGTGACGTCCCCCCCGTAACGTTTACATCAACAGAGAACGGGCCGCCGTCAGGATCACATTCTCCGCCCGAGACGGCTACATCAATAATCAGTGGTGCAGGGTTCGTTATGGTGGCGGTTCCTTCAATAGTACAGCCGTTATCATCGGTCACCGTAAGCGAGTAATCCCCTGAACAAAGCCCATTGGCCTGAGCGGTGGCCTGCCCATTCGACCAGGCATAGGAAAAAGGAGATGTGCCACCAGCTAAAACAGGATCAATACGCCCGTCGCATTCACCACCACACAGAGGGTCAGTAGTGGTAAAAGAAAGCATCATTTCCGGGTTTTCTTCGATGACAAAATCATGGATCAATTCACAGCCATAACTGTCGGTTATCGTGACACTTTGGGCACCTGCACACAGCGTACGGGAGGCAGACCCATTCCCGGGAACTGGCCACAAGTAAGTGTAGGGGGCCGCCCCACCCACTACATCGAATTGCAGAAAACCATCACATTCCCCAAAACAGGTTGGTCGGTTGACAACGTTGGTAACGGAAAGGGGCTGCTGCAAGACTACTTCAACAGAGTCCTCCCCTGAACAGCCACTTAGGTTATCCGTAATGGTAACGGCGTACACACCTGGCCCGAGGTCCGTCCTTACGTCCGTATTTCCGCTGCTGGTAGCACCTTCCAAACCGGGGCCCGACCAGACAAAGTCGTATTGTTGGTTACCATCGTCTCCCTGGTTAAATGCAGTTATCTCGAAAGTGGTACCGTTATCGCAATCCAGGTTCTTCACCTCCAGGTTTGCGTTTAGTGCCATACCAACGGTTACTGTTCCCTGGGCTTCTGCCGAACAGCCGTTTGCATCAGTAACAAATACGGAATAAGTAGTTGTTACTGATGGACTTACAGTTATTGACTGAGATGTTTCACCAGTACTCCACTGATAAGAATAACCGGGCGTTCCTCCCAAAAGATCTGCCGTCAACATGACCGATTCGCCAGCCAGACAGGATAAATCGACGTCTTGAACATCAAGGTTGAGACTACTTGGTTCTAAGATCTCCACGGAAACCTCTTCGGTACAGCCGTTGGCATCGGTTATGGTAACGGAATAGATACCCGCACAAAGATCTGAACGATCTTCTGTGGTCCATCCATCACTCCAGCCGTACGAAAAAGGTGTGATTCCTCCACTTACCGTTAAGTCAATTTCGCCGGTACAGCCCCCGTTACACAAGGCATCTAAGGAAGTAAAAGTTAACTCAAGAGGATTGGGTTCCGTTACATTTCCGGTTCCGATCGCAGTACAATTGTCCGCATCGGTAACCGTGACGGTATACGTCCCGGCAATAAGACCGGAGGCAATTGAATCTGTGGCGCCATGGGACCATTGATAAGAAAACGGGGGCGTGCCGGTAGCAGAAGCAAACAGTTCGCCGGTAGCGTCTCCATTACAAAACGTTTGAGCGTTATCGACAGCAACGGCGCATTGCGACTGCACTTCAAGACAAGCAATCAATAAAATCAATAGGAAAAACAATCTGTTCATAGGAGGTGTACTGAGGTCATTAGAGATAATAAGCTCAATAAACGACAAAAAACACTGAATAAGCCAAATACAAAAAAGCCCAATTGTTGATTCAATAAAATTATGGAAAGGCAAAAACTATATGGATAGGCTATCCTAAATCTTACACAAACCACTAAAAAGTTGATACAACTATTGGAACACTTATTTCTTTATTGACTTCTAAAAGTCTTACCACAGACAATAAGACCATGTGCTTTGCTTTTTCTACCATTCCCTGCACCTGCGGCCGCGCCTGAACATGATGCGACCGCCAGGCCCTAAAGTACCGGTTGAATTTCTCCAGCCGGACCTCTATATCGAAATAGAGGTGATCTCTAGTTTTTCAGAGATCACCTCCCTTAAGACACATTAAGACACAGTCGGTCTCAGGCCACTTCGACACTGTAGTTATGAAACTATCAGATCGACCTAGTTTGTTTTCACAAAACCCGCCCGGCCCATTGCCCGGCCTTGGTTATCCGTCACCACAACGAGGTAATAGCCAGCGGGTAAATGACCTACATTCCAGCCATTTGCAGCAGTAGCGTAATTTGCTTTGGCCAATTGGCGACCATAGAGATCCGTGATAAGCAGTAGGTCCGAAGGTTGAATACGTTGATCGGGGATACGTACGTTGATCAGTCCCGTTGAAGGATTCGGGAAGATACCTACAGCGACCTGTTGGGCCAATTGATTCCTCGTTCCGGTAGGCAAACCGTCCTTATCGATCGTATGCCGGCTCAGGTTAGTGATGATCGGTTCGTTGAAGTCGAAGTAGATCGCGGCCTCGTTCAGAATCTTATCTCCCGGCTGCAGGTCGGCGGCGTGGTCGATGCTAAAGTTAACAACTCCCTGGCTTCCGACCAGGTTCGTCGAACTGTCTGGCAGAAGGATGTTTTCAAAGACGAAGCTCAGCACCCGATGGGTATCCAAACTAACCGTATAAGGGTGGCTGGAGGCGTCCATTTTGATGGTAGCCAAGTCAAGCGACTCGGGGATGGTATCCCGAATGATGACGGTGAAGGCAGTATCCGTACCCGTGTTTTGGAAGCGTATGGCGTAGTCCAAACGAGTTCCCTCAGGGATGAAATTTGCGGTCCCGTGCCCGAGGGGGAAACCACGTTTGTCGTTGGGGTCATAAGCCCCCTGGTTTTCCCTACAAACGGTGGTTGTCGTCAAAGGCCCATCGGCCAGGTTTAGGATGTTGGCAAAACCGCTACTGAAAGTTCCGTTTCCGGACGCATTACACCCCGCCACCACGGCCGTTGGAACTGGTTCGGCCGGTGCGTTAGGCTCCTGATTGGTCATTACATGGTAGGTACTTCCGTTGGCGGGGAGTAGGATATCCATTACTTCATTTGGGTCCAGCTGACCATTGACCTGTGGCGCACCGAAAAGCATGATTCCATCTTCTACGATGACGTAACTGAGGGGAACACTCATTTGTCCCTCCCCAATATTGGTGATCCGGAACAGAACGCTATCACCGTCACAACCGAGGGCGTCTACGTCCACCAATGCGCCATCCCATGCCGGGTCCGGATCACAGGGGGCATCGGGTGAAATGGAAGCTTCCAAACAGTGGTTCTGCCCGAGGTCCGCCTCACAGCTAAGCCGGAATTGAATGTAGATGAGGCCCCGCTCGAAGGGTTCCAGATCCCCCACGGCAAAAGTATAGGTTTGACCATCCTGGCTGATGGGTGTTGGGGTAAAATTGGCATCGAGGAAGAAGTCATCCAGGGTGATGGTCACCTCTGCGTCAGGGGCCGTGGCGGAGCCACGGTTTTCATACTCGACCCAGGCGACGTTGTTAAAGCACCGGCGGAGGAAGGGCATAGAGGCCGATGTTGTCAGCAGCGGGCACGAAGCAATGGCTGGCAGCAAGACGGTTACTCCTGTCACGGGGGAACTGCCCAGCGTTACCGATACGGCGGGATCGCAGGTGCCAAATGGGCTTCCGGGAGCAAGGGAAGGCGCTACGGTATAGGTGCCTTCCGGGACTTCCAACTGCCAATTTCCGTTGGCATCGGTCATCACGTAATACATTTCCCCGGTATCATCATTGGTCAGCATCAGGATGTAGTTCGGGACGGGCGTATCCTCTGGGTCGAGGCCGCAATCGCCGCCCTGGTCTACCCAAAGCTGACCACTGATGGAGCTACAGCCCCGAGGGTCGTCTAGTACCACGGAACGTACGATGGTATCACATTCCGTAGTGATCGTTACCCGGTGCAGCCCAGGATAAAAAGTACACAACGTACCGAAGGGGTTGGCGTTGGCGAGGGAGTCACTAATTGGGTTGGGGGTTTCCCAGAGCACCTCCACCCCCGGAGGGACGTTACCGAAGAAGGGCCCCTCAAAGAATAAACGGATACAGTTGTGGCTGGCACAGATACTGTCGTTGGGAAACACAACTAAGGTCGGAACAATTCCCCGCAGCGAACCGCTAAGGACTTCAGCTTCTCCGATCAGGCTACAGCCGGTTTCAGAAAATGCCTCCAGGTAGTAATTGCCAGCCATCTCTGCCCAAAAACCTGGGCCTTCGAAGATTTGATTAAGTGGTCCGAACCAACGGTATTCATAGCCTTCAAGAACAGAATCAACACTGACGAAGACCGAATCTGAATCACAATCAATAACAAAGGGTTCGTTGAAGGTGATGAAGTTAAAGCTGTCGTTCTGGCTGGTAACGTATCTCGCGATGCCGAAACAACCGTCATCCTGGTTCGTAACGGTGACAACATAAGTGGTATTAATCGTCAAATCGGTAATACTGCTGGTGGTTGCCCCCGTACTCCATTCGTAGGTAAGGCTCACAGGGTCGATATTGGGGACCGTCGCCGTCAGGAAGGAAGGGTCGTTATCGTTACAGACAGTACCGGTTTGCTCGATGGTTACGGCCAGTCCCTCAATTACCCCCACATCGACTTGGGTAGCTTCGAGGCAGCCTTCCGGCGTATCGATTGTAACCAGGTAAGTACCCGTTATTTCCGCGGGGAAGGTAATCGTTTCCTCGAAGTCAAGTGTTTGGGTAAAACTGGATCCGTCCGGGCCAATCAGGGTAATAATAACTGGGTAGCTAGGAGAGAAGTGATCGACAATGATGTTTGGAATTTCACCACAGCTATTCCCTGCGTCATCCTGAAAGGCAATAAGAAAGAGTAATTCACAATCTGATTCGAGCCAGCCAGCGTCAAAGCAGTTAAACTGACCGCCACCAGCAATTTGAATCGGCTCCGTAGTCCAGGTATTCAAGTCAATGTTGCTGTCTACACATTCATCATCTCCTACATTCCGTGCAGTGGCCCTCAGCTCCTGGCCAATAGGTGAAAACTGTAATTGGTAAGTTCCTTCCAGCAGGTTGGAAAAGACATAGAATCCATTCTGGTTGGTGATCGTCACCTCGCTGGTATTTCTGTTAAGATTTATCGCCCGCACTTCGGCCATTACGCCAATTTCATTAGGCTCTCGTATTCCATTCCGGTTCTCATCCAACCAGCTAAAGCCTTGCAGGGACGAACAGAAATGAGCCGTTACAGAAATCTCTTGCTCGGCGGTACAACCGTTTGCGTCGGTTAAGACCACTCGGTACTCTCCTTGATCAGTAAAGTCGGAGTAAACACCCGGTTCAAATAAGGAGTCGATCAAGAATCTGTCACCGGCAAAGTTGAACAGTTCGATGGACATCGGATAGGTGCCATTTATTGGCGTAAAATCCCATACTTCTCCGGATTCGCAAAAGGTAACTTCAGCAGGTTCTGCCGTAACGGCAAAGCCAAAACAAGGAAATTCGGGACAAGTAGCAGCCGGAATATCACGGGTGATGGAGCAACTCGTCAGTTCCGTCAGACGGAACGTGACACGGCCAGCACGGTCGGGGCCGTAGGGGCCAGCCCGGAAGATCTGCCCGGTATTGGTTTGCCCTCCCATTCCACCAAACTGGGGTGCGGTCCAGGCAGCGTCTTCGGTGCTAGAAACGGTAAAGCGGAAGAATACGCCGGTACCATCTGGGGTACATTCATTTTCCAGGAATTCGACGTCAATTTCGCAAGAATTCACAAAACAATCTGGCGCTTCAGCTTCGACCGTAAAAGTGCAATTGGGGTCCTCAATATCCTGGAAGAGGACCAAAGTCGTTCTACCAGCATCAAAGGGCCCGAATGTCGCATCGATGCCGTAAGGACCTTCCCCCAGGATGTCCCCTTGTTCATTAAAAGCAAGCCATCCTGAATTAGGGTTAATCCTTATGTTATCTACTACAAAGTTAATGAGATAGGCATTTTGAGAAGTATCACAAACGGTAGAGATAGGAGAAACGATTAGATCGCATTCTACGACCGGACAATCGGGCGAAACCAGCTGAATCGTATCATGACAGCCGGTGGTGGAGGTGTCTGCAAAAAGAAGTAGAATGTCTTGCCCGATAAGGAAAGAACTGGCGGTAAAAACACCAGGATATTCTCCTGAACCGAAAGAATTTCCGTCAATGTCGGTTACTTCAAAGACGCCGGAAGTACCTGGAGTTACTCCACGGACTTCAAATTCGGCGGTGTATCGTTCAATATCCGGCAGGCAGGAAGTAGAAAGCAGTCCTGCCTCAACGAGGCATTGTGCAGAGAGTGAGGAAAACAACAATAACAGGAGGGATAGTAGATAGTGGCGCATGGGGAAGAGATTATTGGGCAAAGCATTTGGCGGAAGACAGACTCTCCCACATTACAATAATCCGACAACAAACACAAGCCTCCAAGGACACTTTTTCAAATTTGTTGAAACTACATTTAGCCCAATCTTATAGAAAATTCATTAAAACCACAACTAAAAACTATTGCCCGATAATTATTTTGTTGAAAACACCCGATCAACAAAGGTTGATCGGGTGGTTAATATACTCAGGTAGATTAGCACACTTGGAGGAAAGGCTACCTCCACGTTGCTATAAACTCAACACATTGCATCCTGCGGCCGCGCCTATTTGGCCATATAGCGGATAGTAGGTAGTAGATAGTCGTAGGAGTTTGTAGTGGGTAGTCAGCAATAATAAACACTTACTACCTACTACTGCCTACCTACCATTAACTACTTGTTAACCACGAACCCGGTCCGTCCCCGTGCCAGGCCGTTTTCATCAGTAACCACCAGGAGGTAGAACCCTGGCTTAAGGTGTCGAACATCCCAGGCACCGCCCAGCTGGCCATAGACCGTCGTTGCGAGTTGGCGACCATAGAGGTCCGTAACCGTCAACATATCCGTCAGCTTAATGTCTCGGTTAGGGACGCTGATGTTCAACAATCCGTTGCCGGGGTTCGGGTACACCCCAAGGCTGACTTCCTGAGCGCGTAAGCTCCGCAAACTGGTTGGCAGACCTTGTTTCTCGATGCGGTGATGACTGTTATTGGTGATGATCGGCTCGTTGAAGTCGAAGTAGATAGCTGCTGAGTTGAAGATATCGTCACCCCTGGCTAAGTCAGCAGCATGGTCAATACTGAAGCTGACGGCTCCCTGGCTAGCCGCCAGGTTAACATTACTATCGGGCAACATGATGTTAGCGAAGGTAAAAGTGAGCACCCGATGGCTGTCGATGTCAATCGTGTATGGGTGACTGAAGCTGCCTTCTTTAAAGGAAGCCAGGTCAAGTGCCATACTGATGGTGTCCTTAATGACGACGTTGAAGGCCGTATCCGTTCCGGTGTTCTGAAAGCGAATGGTGTAATCCAGGCGGGTTCCCAGCGGAATATTGTCTTCGGCGCCATGGCCAAGCGGATAGCCCAGCTTATCATTGGGGTCATAAGCCCCTACGTTTTCACGACAAACAATTGCCTGCGCAGGCACCCCATTACCCAGTGCAAGCATGTTGCCAAAGCCAGTCGAGAAATTCCCGTCAGCCGGCACCACACAGCCCTCCGCCATCGCGGTAGGTGTATCGGAGGCTGGCGCATTAGGTTCCTGATTGGTCACCACCTGGTAAGTCTGTCCGTTAGCGGGAAGGGAAACGGTGAAGACTTCGCCCGGCGTAAGTGCCTGAACAATAACGGGTACCGGGGTCATCATGATCCCGTCTTCCACCACTACGTAGGAGAGGGGCACACTCATCAGATTTTCGCCAACGTTACTGATGTCGAAGGTCACCATTTCTCCCCTACAATCAGGTGTACTTACGTTAACCATCGCGCCATTCCAGTCTTCGGGACCGTTACACACCTCATCGGGGGTGATGGCAGCCTCGATGCAGTGAATCTGCCCTAACTCAGCATCGCAGCTGATGGTAAAGTTGAACCAAATACGTCCATCGGCAAAGGGAGGAAGGTCACCAAGGTCGAAGGTAAAGGTGTTACCGTCCTGGCTGGCGGGCGTAATGTTTGAAACTACGTCAATCAGGAAATCATCCAGTGTCACTACGAGCTGAGCGTCTTCGGCCGTTGCAGAGCCAAGGTTCTCGTAGGTGACGTAAGCCCCGCCCTGAAAGCAACGCCGGAGGAAGGGCATGGTAATCTCGGTGGTCAGCAGCGGGCAATCCATCAGTGCGGGGAGAAAGGCATCGAGTTCCGTCGGGCTATCCGCCGTCACCGTAGCGGTGGCCGGAGGCTCACAGGTGCCGAATGGCTGCGTGGGTTGTGATATGGGGCGAACGGTATAAGTGCCTACTACTACTTCGGTGCCGTAGCGGCCGTCAGCGTCGGTAATATCGTAGTACAAGGCGCCATTATCAACGCCAGTGATCTCTACGATGACACCAGCGGCAGGAACATCCCCCGCATCAAGGCCACAATTTGCATCTGCATCAATGTATATTGTTCCGTTGAGGGAAGCACACTCCGGGTTATCTTCCAGGATAGTCGTTAGCGTAACAGTATCACACTGGCTGGCGACCTGCAACGTGTACAAACCGGGGTCTTCCACACAAATCCAACCACCTTGTTCCGATATCGTTACGCTACCGTCCGGAGCTGTCCAGATAAAGATGATGCCCGGACGCCAGACATTTGGGTTTTCAGACAAAACGTACATACAGCGTTCGAAACCACATTCCATGGAATCAATCATTTCAATGCTGTAGTCGTCTCCTAATAAAGACGATACAACTAAGGCCTCTCCTGTGACCGTACAATTTCCATCGGTAGAAACACCTAACAAGCTGTAGATGCCAACTTCGGTTGCCTGTATAGAGGGGCCTCCGAGCGTATCATTATTTGGTGTGATCCACTGGTATTCATATAGGTCAGTAGAATCCCCGGTAGCAATTTCTACCGAGCCACCATCGCATGGCAGAAAGAAAGGTGAGAACCAATTAATGGTAAAAGAGCCACTTCCACCAAGGGCGGTCCAGCTAATTTCTTCAGTACACCCCAGGGCATCCGTTACGGTTAGCGTATAGGTTACTCCGGGAATCGGATTATCAAAGTGCTCCTCGGTACTGACGGGTACGCCGTCCACAGAGTAGGTAAAAGCGTAGGGTTCTACTCCTCCGAATACCAACGGGTTGAGGAAATGTAGGGTGTCGTTGGCATCACAACTGCCGCCAATTTCCTGTAAGCTGAGTCGAATTCTTGAGGAGGAACCAATATTAATGCCTTGAACACTTACGCATCCGTCCGCATCGGTCAGGGTAAGCGAATAGAAACCAGCGGCAAGCCCTTCAATATTTTGGGTGGTTGCGCCATTGCTCCATAAATAAGTGAACGGAGCCGTACCAAAGGGGTCTGCCGTAATGAACCCGTCGTCAGAACCAAAGCAAATTACGTTTTCGGTAATCAGCGTCGCAGAACAGTTTCCGCCATTCCCACAATTGGGATCTGCTTCAATAATAAAGGCAACGTCTGTTGTACAGTTTCTAGAATCAGTGATGGTGGCCGAGTAACTTCCGCTGGTTAGCCCGCTGAAGGTATAAATGCTGGTATTGACAGTTATCGGATTCATTGGATTACCCGACCCGTCCGTTAAAGTAATCGAATAGGGGCTAGAACTCCCAACCATCTGTATCTGGGCGCTATTTTGGCAAAGTGTATCTCCGAGGATT
>JBGCFZ010000321.1:0-5707 GCA_045110355.1 Lewinella sp.
GTGGTTCCTGACAAGGCAAAACCTCGAAGAAGCCGCGAAGCGAAACGTAGGCGACGCCTTAGTGTCGGCGAGGATTTTTAACGAAGTCAGGGGCCACGATAACAAGTGATAAAGTCCCAAACCACTTTGACTTAGGTATAACATCAAATGGCCGTTACGCCACAGCCAAAATAAGCTATAATCAAGCACATTACTAAAAAAAGCGCTGCGGGGAAAGACTTAAATAACGGATCACTGATTTTCAGGTGCATCGTAATTGAGCCCGCCAACAGAACGGCAAGACCAATTGCGGCCGGGCATTGAAACATTGGATACCATATACCCAGAAGCAATAGCAACGCGAGGATCACCTTAGCTGTCCCAATCACGTATACCGACCAGACCGGCAGGCCGTAGGCCTGAAATTCTTCAACAATTGTGGTAGCATCACCTCCCCGCCAGCGAGTAGCTTTTTGATTTTGCACCAGCCATACATTCAAAATACTGAAACCGACAATGACCTGAAGGGCGATGATAATGTACTCCATTACTTTTGTGTGTTTTGACCAGCTGCCGAAATTAGCAGCGCATCCTCGCCTGGCCTAACACGAAAACTCAATTGCGGTTTTCACATTCGCCGCAACTTCCCCAACAACAAGGCCATCTTCAAATTCAACCGGCTTCCGGCATTAAAGAATTGCCCATCCAATGAAAGGTGCCCCTGGTCAAGTTTAACTTCATTCAGCGTAGTAAAGGTGACCGCACCGGCAGGCTGCAATACGTTTTTCCAGTACAGGCCGGCGTCTGTAATGGCAAAGCCGTTCTTTGCCTGGCTGAGCAGGCTCTGATCACAGATCAGAAATACCCGTTCATCTTTTTTTGCACGAATGAATGACTTAGTAGCATTCTTCAGCGCCCGGGAAGGCATAGTTACAAAATCGGTGTAGACGAGTTCGTTCTCCGCGTCAAAATCCAGGTAATCCATAACCACCTTAAAGAGGTCTACGGTTTCCCAGTCGATGCTTTGATGACGGAGTAAGCGCTGTGGTAAAACACCTTCACTAAGGTCACCAGCCGTTTCAACGATGAAGTATTCGGCGAGGTCAGCATAGGTATTCTTCAGGCGTGTCTTCGCTGCTTTCTCGGTATGAACTCCCTGGTTAAGCCAAGTGAGCATACTGTTCAGGCTGCCATCGCGGAGTCTTTGAAAATCTCCACTTTCTTCAAGCCTTGTTATATACTTCTTTAGCTTTCGCTGATCAAAACAGGCCAAAAGCTGGGCCTGAAGATGTTCCCGAAAAGCAATTTTCAGTTCACTTAATGTCCACTGCCGGTTATTGGCAACAGTAGGTCTTTTCCTGCTCTGATCATCGCTACTTCCTTTATCAAATATTGCATCAGTGTTGATACCACCTAGTGGCTGATCTTTCTTATTCCCTTCATTATCGGGAAGCTTATCCTGCTTAGACGTCGTCAGGTTCTCCGTTGGGTCAGCCGGTTCTTTAATGGTCGCTTTGGAAACGGGAACCACCGGCTCATTGGGCACTTCCACCAGGTCTTCCAGCATCAAGACTTCCTCCACAGGCGCTTTACCGCCAGGGCCTTCGGCTTCCTCTTGCTGCGGATGCCCACAGCTGAAACAAAACCTTGCCACCACCGGGAGCGTACTTTCACAATCCGGGCAAAGCTTAGTGGCTTGCCGATCTCGCCTCTTTTGAATCGACTCTTCGGACCGTCGCTCCGTCTGAACCTCTGCTACGGCATCCATCAAAGCTACAGTATGATCGGAAGCGTCAGGAGCTATTGGATTTGAAGCTGGGCCAGCCTCAAAAGCGAATTCAAAAGATGACTTTACCGTTTCCTTCAATGCTTTTTTCGCAGGAGGATCAGATTGATCCAAAGTCGGAGAAGCCACCATACCGTCTCCAAAATCTACCTCAAATTCGATCTTACTAGGATCGTACACAGGTTTTTCAATCAATCGGGATACCTCCCGTGGGCTACCATCGTCTTCCTTCTTAGTCGCAGGGGTTTGTTGAACAGCTGGGGAAACCCGTTTTCCCAGCTTTTTACCCGGTGAGGCTGCTGGCGTGGAAGCGTCCCGAGGAGCAGCGGTGCCTTTCCTGGCGCGAGCCCGGGCAATGAAGGCTTCCAACTCCGAGAGTTGGTGTTCCGAAAGGCTACTTTCCACTTCCTCCTCCAATTCATCCGACGTAGTTAATGCATTCTCCCCCGTTTTGAAGAGAGGGGTCTCATCCACACTAAGGTTATAGTCCGGTAAGGTTTCAAAGACGGGCTCATCGGCCAGCCCAGGAAAATCTTCCTCCCAAAGGCTGCGTTTTTTGTCCTCTTCCATAATGATGGCTGTTGGCGGATTGATCACCTCATAAGCTTCCCGCAGTAGCAAGGTACGCGCAATTGAGTGATCCCCGGTTGTTTCACCCGTATCAATGAAATCATGCTTAGCAAAAAAGGCAATCGCCCGGGCGTTATAATGCCGAACGGCGAGCGAAACCGCCCGATCACGGCCAATAAACGAAGTAGCTTCTTGCATCAAAGCTGCTGCGACTCCTTTGCCCCAAAAGGCACGTTTTACAATGATGCGTTGTAGGTGAGCATAGGCTGCTGGTGTTCCATCTACAATAAGGTAGCCAGCCAGGGTTCGACGCTTAGGCTCAATGGCGACAAAAATCCCGGTATTCGGGTCCTGCAGTGCCTCCAGGATTTCTGTCCTTGCACCTTCTACCAGCGCGTCGTTTTCTGCGCGCTGCGTGGCGGAGAGTTCAGGCCGGTCAAAAGCCGGGAAGATGGCTTGCCAGACAAAAGTCTCAAGGTGTGGGAAATCTGATTCCCTTGCGGGGCGGAGGATCATGGTTTGTAATCTTGTAGTCTTGTAGACTCGACAAATATACGAATTAAACTTAAATTTGTTTTTATTTTAAAATTTAAACTACAATTTATTATTATTCTTGTTGTCATGGCCAGGCCAATCGCAAGGTCAAGGCTCGGCCGCTCAAAGAACCATTTATCCTACGCTCCACTCCGGAAATGGCCGCTTTGAGGACCTACACGTAGATTTTAGGGTCTCAAAGCGACTTCAGGCATGGAGCCGAAGGCGGAATCCCTAAAGTTCTTTGAGCGCCCGGTGACCTTGCGATTGCCCTGTTGTTATGGCTTCCCGACTGAAGTCGGGGCTGTGTTACAAAGCTCTACGAGCTTCTTAGAGTAATAATTCACTTGAGCTCCCTAAGGGAGGTTAGAGACTCAGCCTCCTTATTCATTTAACCCTCCTCTGCACCTGCGGCCGCGCCTTATTCGACAAGCAGTCAAAGAGCCAGGGAGTCAAACAGTTGGTTCCTCCCCCTTTGACGATCTGACTCTTTGACTATTTGACTCTTTGACTACTTGACTCTTTGACTACAAGACTCTTTGCCTATCTTCGCCCCATGCCCGACCAGCGCATCATACACGCCCCGGAGCGCTTCGCGCTGACCATTGAACGTCTCTGCCGTCACCTCATTGAGGAGCACGGAGATTTCAGCAACACCTGCCTCATTGGGATTCAAACCGGCGGTGTGGAACTGGCAGAACGGCTCCGTATCCGGCTCTCTGAGATGGGCATCTCCGGCTTCAAATACGGGAAACTGGACATTACTTTTTACCGCGATGATTTCCGGACGGCGAAAGGACCGCTGACCCCTCAACAAACGGAGATCGACTTCCTGGTAGAAGACAAACGGGTGATTCTGGTTGACGACGTATTGTACAGTGGCCGAACCACCCTGTCGGCGCTCACGGCACTCAATCACTTTGGCCGGCCCGGGCAGGTAGAGCTGCTGGTCATGGTCGATCGCCGTTTCCGACGCACCCTCCCGATCCGGGCCGACTACCGCGGCCTTTCCGTAGACACTCTTCACGATGAGTACGTCGACGTGCAATGGGCTGAAACCCATGGCGTTGATCAAATCATCCTCACCAGGCAGCCAGCGCAATAATTACATGGCCTCAGACCAACAACTATCCACCAAACACGTGCTCGGCATCAAGTACCTTCAGCCGGCAGACGTAGAGCTCATCCTCGACACCGCGCGGGAGTTTAAGGAGGTCATCAACCGGCCAATCAAAAAAGTACCCAGCCTACGAGACATCACGGTGGCCAACCTCTTTTTCGAAAACAGCACCCGAACCCGCATCAGCTTTGAGCTGGCCGAAAAACGGCTTAGTGCCGACACCGTCAACTTCAGCGCTGCCAGCTCTTCCGTAAAAAAGGGGGAAACGCTGTTGGACACCGTCAATAACATTCTGGCCATGAAGGTAGACATGGTCGTGATGCGGCATCCCGCACCGGGAGCACATCACTTCCTTGCCTCGAAGATCGACGCCAGCATCGTCAATGCCGGAGATGGCACCCACGAGCACCCTACCCAGGCCCTGCTTGATGCCTACTCGATGCGGGACGCCGTTGGCGGAGACCTGCGCGGGAAAAACATCTGCATTTTCGGAGACATCACACACTCGCGGGTGGCACTTTCCAACATCTTTTGCTTGCAGAAACTAGGGGCCAAAGTTCGCGTCTGCGGCCCTCCTACCCTGATCCCCAAACACATTGGCAGCCTTGGGGCTGAAGTCAGCTACGATGTAGAAGAAAGCCTCGCCTGGTGCGACGTGGCCAATGTGCTCCGCATCCAGCTCGAGCGACAGGATACCAAGTTCATCCCCAGTCTGCGCGAGTACAACCGGCATTTCGGCATCACCCGGGAACGGGTGGATCGGCTAGACAAGCCCGTCGTCATCATGCACCCCGGCCCGATCAATCGCGGTGTAGAAATCGACACTGCCGTCGCAGATTCTGAGCACAGCATCATCCTGGAACAGGTCGAAAACGGCGTTGCGGTCCGGATGGCGGTATTGTATTTGCTGGCGGCTCGGCGGAAGGAGGTTTGATTCTCTCACCACCCATCGGATGCTTTTTCACCATTAAGCGCATTAAGGCATTAAGAAATTTGTGACCGAAGTGCAAGCCGGATTTTCTAATTGCATCTTATGCCTATTCCAATGCCCCAACCTTAATGTAGTTGCTTAATGCCTGAATGTCCTTAATGGTTATTCTCCTCCGTATCTTCCCCCAAGTGCAAACCTCCACCCCACCATACGCCCGCATTTCCCTGCTCCTGGTCTTTTCCATAATGGCCATCACCTCGATGGTCCGGAACGAGGTATTCCAGGGTAGCACCAACGTCATCAACTGGGATGGATACGGTTACTACGCTTATCTGCCGGGGGCTTTTGTGTACGGTGACATCAAGGAGTACGCCTTCGCCGAAGACCATTTTGCGACCTATGAAGTGAGCAGCGACATCTACCAGTTGATGGAGGTCGACAATGGCAGTAGGTTTCCCATCTATAATATTGGTCTGGCGGTGGTTTGGACGCCGGCCTTTCTGATTACCCACGGGATTACGGCAATTACGGGAATGGCGCCGGCAGACGGGATGTCTTATCCCTATCAGCTGATGGTCTTGCTGATGATGCTGCTATTTGCCTTCCTGGGCTTACTGTACCTAAAGCGGTTCCTGGCGCTATTTTTTCCGGATGCTGTAGTGGCTTTAGTCCTGTTGGGCATAGGCCTGGGGACCAACCTCTTCTACTACACCGTGGAAAACCCGGACATGACGCATGGGTATCTATTTGCCTTTTATGCGATGTTTCTTTATGCTTTTGCTCGGTT
>JBGCFZ010000322.1:0-12237 GCA_045110355.1 Lewinella sp.
AGCTTAATATTTGACGATAAATCAAGTAGCTTTGAATAGAATTCTCAGCTTCGGCTTCCGAAGGACGGGTTCGCTACGCGTCTGCCTTCGGCGGTGCTGGTGCCCGGTTAGCGGAGGCGCAAAAGCCGTTAAAAAAGAAAAACTGTTTGAGCGGTCGACCAATTAGCTTTTCATGTGCTGCAAAAGTAACCGGACAGTATTGCTGTAGTGCAACCAACATCAGCGCGAGTTTTTTTCTTTTAGGCTTTTGGGGCTTCGATAACCGATCAGGCACCAGCACAGCCAGGGATTTTTGCCTCTTTTCATCCTTGAAAAGAGGGCCGCCGGTAGGCAGACGAGGCGGGCCGAAACGCAAGATATTATTATGCTAATTTCAAGCTTCGTCGACCACTAGTGGTCGGTGCTAAGGCCGTGGCTGCTGGGTAACAGGAAGTAAGCCCGCCTCTGCGGAGAAGAAATTGATTCGAAAACTTAGTTTCCATTAGCTGCCACCACGTCGTTGCAGCTCATCCCGAATACGGGCAGCTTCCTCGTAGTTTTCTTCTTGTAGCATTTGATCGAGGTAACCATTAAGGTCTTTGATGTTCATCCGCGAGAGGTTTTCTCCACTGCTGCCATCGTCACCAACGGTTTCCAACTCTGTGCCCGGCGTATTGTAGTCCTCATCTTCACCTTCCAGGACGATTCCTGCAGATTCCAGGATGTCGTTGTAGGTGTAAATGGGACATTCGAATCGGGTGGCGAGTGCCAGGGCATCGCTGGTCCGACTATCAACTTCAATAATCTCGCCGTCCCGGTCAAGGACTAGCCGGGCAAAGAAAATTCCTTCGCGTAAGTCGGTAATGATGATTTCCCGGAGGTGGGTTCTTAGGGTCTCCAGGGTGTTTTTGAACAGATCATGGGTCATGGGCCGCGGACCAACCATGCCTTCTATCGCAATAGCGATAGCCTGAGCTTCGGAACTACCGATGATTACCGGTAAGCGCCTTGGACCATTTACCTCTCCCAGCACAAGAGCGTAGTTGGCGGTCTGCGTCATACTGCGGTTAATGGCCATTACCCTTAGCTCAATCTTATTCATACGTAGTTTCTTCTAAAGTGCTATAACGGTTTCGGGCAAAGACAGGTTGAACGCATTCGCCGTTAAACGGCCCGCGAAGATACGAAAGATGTCAACTAATTAAGCTGAGGTTGTCAGTTCAATAAATGAAACGGGTTGATACCTAACGTGATGAGCGATCAATAATTCATGAGCGTATCGACTGTGTAGTGATTTTGGGGGGAGGGAGGTGACAACCAAGTACCCGTAAATTCTACTTGACTCAAGTCAACTTCATCTTACAACTATGCGGTTGGCGTAAAAGCAGCTATCGCTTAGCGGCTTGCCATAGTGCCTCCATTTCTTCCAGCGGCATATCCGTAAGTCCGTTGGGGCCTGCAGCCGTTTCTACTTCTTCAAAACGCTGACGGAATTTGATGTTGGTGCGTTCCAGGGCTGCTTCGGGGTCTATCCCTTCCCACCGGGCATAATTGATCAGGCTGAACAATAAATCCCCGAACTCTTCCTCCCGGTGGCGTTCAGTTGTGGCCTCTCGAAACTCCTGTATTTCCTCGTTCACCTTGTCCCAGACTTGTTCTTTATTGTCCCAGTCGAAGCCAAATTGGGCCGTTTTTTCCTGCATGCGCATCGCCTTAACCATTGCCGGCAGGGCGGTCGGTACGCCAGAAAGGACGGTTTTTTTGCCTTTCCCACTGGCCAGTTTTATCCGTTCCCAGTTGGCCTTTACGGCTTCTGCATCGTTGGCTTCTACATCTCCGTAAATATGCGGGTGGCGTTCTACCAGTTTGTCACATACTGCGTTGAGGGCGTCGGCAATGTCCCATGCTCCTTTTTCGCTGGCAATTTTTGCGTAAAAAACCATGTGCAGCAGCAAGTCACCCACTTCTTCTTTAATTCCGGGTAAATCCTCTTTTAGGAGCTCGTCGGCCAGCTCGTAGGTCTCCTCAATGGTGAGCTTCCGGAGGCTGAGCAAAGTCTGCTTACGGTCCCAGGGGCATTGTTCACGCAGCTCATCCATGATGGTGAGCAGGCGTTGGAAGGCGGTCAGTTTTGGGTCCATGGGGGGCTTTTAAAGAGAAGGTAAAGGTAAGTAATCGGGCTTCAATGTTCAGTATTTGGGTGCTGCTGATTAATTACACCTGCAACCTGCAACTAGCAACCTGCAACCTGATAAGGGCGCGGCCACAGGTGCAAGGAACGGACGTAAGGCAAGCTTGCTTTTGTCTCTTCTCTTTGCACCTGCGGCCGCGCCAAATGGTTGAATGCCTGGAACCTTATGAACTTAATTCCAAAAGAACCATTGCTCGTCAAAGGTGTTATCTTTGCACCACCAAAGTAAACCATCATGTACAGTTTCCTTACCCTCTTTGCCGTCATCTTCGCCGTATTCGGCGCGGCCTTTTTGCTGATCAATATCCGGCATCTGGTAACTGGAAATGAGTTTCGTGGTACTTGTGCCAGCAACAATCCAATGCTGACCAACAAAATTGGTAACTGCGAAGTTTGTGGTAAAAACCCGGACGAAGACTGCAAAATGCCAGATATGCCCCAGGTGAAGTAGTGCAGTTATTGCGCATTCTTCTTTTCCAGTTCCATCAGGATCTCTTCGTCAGTTTTACCAAGATTTTCCAACAGCATCTGCGTATCATCAGCAAACGAATGAGTGGGGAATTTTTGTAAGAAGTCGTTGTAAACTTCCCGTGCCTTATCCAGGTCTCCCAGGTCTTCATCGTAAGTGAAACCAAGCATGAATAAGGATTCTGGTGCCTTGCTGAAGGATGGATAGTTGTTGTACACCTTTTCGTAAATACTGGCGGTAAGCTTTGGATCGTTCATTGCCCGAACAACTTCCGCTGCCCGGTATAGAGGCATCGCTGCCAGGGTGTCAGCGGGGTATTTTTCAGCCAACTTGGAGGCAGTCGTTACAAAATCCTGGCTCGCCTGAACGTTCAAGGCACCCGTATTCGGATCGCTAACGGCCTGGAAATTGTCCATGAGCAGTTTACTGACGACCGCAGCACCATCTCCTGCTTCCAGGGCCTTGGTGGCTGCCGCGTAAACACTCGGGGTTGAGGCTGTTACTGTCTCAGCAGTGGAGGCCTGATCGTTGCTGCCACAACTGGTGAAGAAGAAAGTAGCGAATATGAAGAGGAACAAGATCGTACGCATAAGGAAGATGGTTATTCGTTGGTTGAAGATATACAGGTATTGATGATCACTTCCAAAGAGGAAGAGCGGAACAGTACGTTCCGAATAGACAAAAGCTCAGAAAAGAAATGGCCCTGATCAAAATTGTTGAGGTAGGAAGTGTTGAACATTAGCTGTGCTTCAGTCATGTGCAAGCACTCCAGCACCAGGAATTCTTGATCTTTAGGGTCAAAGCAAACAATCAGCATATTGCCAGCGGAATCAGTTCCTAACGGATAGAAATAGGGATAAGGTATGTAGTCTTCACTCCATATATCATAAAGACCTGCCTCAAAGAGGGGGTAGGTAAGAAAAGGTTTTGATTGCCCTGATTTCTTACGCACCCCTTTGGCGAGCTGCCCCAACATCTCTCGTTGAATTTCGGTTGGCCCATTTTGCTCGATGTCCTCCTGGTCGTAGGGTAACCATTTATCGGTTCGTACATCAAAATACTGACTGGTGCCAAGGCGGAGTTTGTAGTCGAAGCGCTGGTAGCCGGGAACGACGTAGCCAGGGTAATAGTAGCGCATCCCGCGCTCCATACAAAAGGCTATCTCGAGGAGCATGGTGTAATATCCCAAACTAAATGACTTCAGTTTCGGGTCATAGATGCCTAAAATACTGGCTGCTGATACGTCTCCGAGGTCAAAATAACTGACGCCAACCAGCTGGCCACTCACTTTTTCCCTAACGGTGGTTTCCCAGGTGTTAAATACGGATTCGGCACCTTCATAGTCTTCCAGACTATCGGAGATGGAAGGGGAGAGCCGACCGTCAAAATCAGCGGCGTAACGGCGATAGAGTGCATTGCGCTCCTGGTCGATGACCCTGGTGCCGGAATCCAGGTCAAAGAGCTTCGCATTTCGACGCATCAACTTACGCTGACGTTTGGAAAACTTGAAGTCTTTCAGATCAATCCGGATCCAAATGGCTGAAAAGACCTGCTGTTGGAAGAACAGAAAATGTGTGGTGAAAACGTTAGCTCCCATTCGATACCAGCCTTTGCCAAGGTACCAATCCAGGCTCTCCGGACTGAGAACAAAAGGCGTATTCTTTTCTGCGTAGGGGAACAACATTTAGGAGGATGGGGTAAGGTGGCGCAAATATCTTTATTTTAATTGATATATCATTGGTTAACGCTGTGGGCTTGTGTACGATGAATTGCAGATCAGAATCTTTTGTACGAGGTGCCCCTCCGCCCCTGCCTAAAGCGCCAGGACCCGCTCACAACCCACCAGGTCCTGTTCGTCATTGCTGGCAATGATTACCAGTCGATCGTCACGATTAGCAGCCAACTGCTGCTGGAACCAAGTGATGGCTTCTTCATCGAGGGTAACCGTTGGTTCATCAAGTAGTAATAATGAAGTATCCGCGTACAATGCACTGCCGAGTAATACCCGCTGCCGCATCCCCGAAGAACAATCCGATAATTTTCGGTTGCGCACTTGGTCCAGTTCGAGTAGGGCAGGAACAGCTGCCAGTTCGATATGGGGGAGCAGTGGTTTAAGGGTGAAGTGGAAGCGCAGAAAATCTGAAATGGTCAACTCTTCTACAATCTCCAGATACGGGCCAGTCCAACTGATGTGTTGATAAATGTTACCAGCACTGACTTTTTTTCCTTCGATAGAAAAATCGATCTGCCCCCGGGAGGGCGTCAACTGACCGCACAGTAAGCGGAGTAGGGTAGACTTCCCGGAACCATTCCGACCCCGAATGCCAATTTGGGATCCGCTGGTGAATACCTCCGAGAGGTCACGAATGATCCAATGACGACCGAAGCGTTTGCCCACTCCGGTCAGTTCTATGCGTAAACGACCTTGCGTGGTCTTAGTCTGCATCATTGAGGCCCTGGAAGCTACGAATGATGCCCGTACGCTCCGTCTCCGCAATAAAGCGTACGACGTCGTCCCGTTCATTACATACCGGAACCGTTGTTTCGATTTCGGTAATGGCATTAGTAATGTTCAGGCCCTTAACGTACAGTAACCGGTAGATCTCGTGGATGGTATTGATCCGCTCAATGGCGAAGCCCCGGCGTTGTAAACCTATCCGGTTAACGCCAATATAACTGAGGGGTTCGCGCGCTGCACGGATGTAGGGAGGAACACTCTTTCGAACCAGACTACCGCCAGCGATGAAGCTGTGTTTTCCGATACGGACGAATTGCTGTACACCTACCTGGCCTTCGATGATCACGTAATCTTCGAGGATGACGTGGCCGGCTAAGTTGACATTGTTAGCAATCACAATGTTATCTCCGAGGATACAGTCATGGGCAACGTGTACGTAAGCCATCAGCAGACAGTTCTTACCTACCACGGTCTTACCCGCAGCGGCAGTGCCCCTGTTTACCGTGACGTATTCCCGAATGGTCGTACCATCACCGATTTCTGCAGTGGTATACTCTCCGGCAAATTTGAGGTCCTGAGGTTTTCCTCCAATGACCGCACCAGGGAAAATTTCTACGTTCTTACCGATTCGGGAACCGGCGAAAATCGTGACATTAGGACCGACGATGGTACCATCTCCAATTTCCACATCATCTTCGATGGTGGTAAAAGGACCGACGGAAACACCACCACCAATCTTTGCGTTGGGGTGAACAACGCTTAAGGAATGTACGGACATATTAGGGGCGCTTTACAATCTGAGCGACGAGATCGGCCTCGGAAACAATTTTGTTCCCGACGTAGGCGGTTCCTCGCATTTGGCAGAGCCCCCGACGGATGGGTGCAACGAGCTCCATTTTAAACAGTACGGTATCTCCCGGGACGACGAAGTTCTTGAACTTAGCATTGTCGATCTTCAGGAAGTAAGTGTCCCAGCCAATGGGATCTTCCTGCATCGTGAGTACCAAAAGACCACCAGTTTGGGCCATGGCTTCCATCTGAAGAACGCCAGGCATTACGTGGTTGCCAGGGAAGTGCCCCTGGAAAAATTCTTCGTTGATGGTCAGGTTTTTGAGCCCTACGATATGCCCTTCGCCCATTTCGATGATCTTGTCGATTAGCAGCATGGGGTACCGGTGTGGCATGATCTCCTGGATCTGCTCGGTATTGAAAACCGGCGTATCGTTTGGGTTGTAGCGGGGGCGTCCCTTCAGACGACGCTGCTCCATGTAGGCTTTCTTAAGCAACTTTGTGAACGCCACGTTGGCTCCATGCCCTGGCTTAGTCGCCAGGATTCGACCACGAATCGGAACGCCCAGTAGGCTGATGTCTCCGACAACGTCCAGCAGCTTATGTCGGGCGGGTTCGTTGTGGAACTTGAGGTCCAGCGTATTAAGGATGCCCGCCTTGGTTACTTCAACGGTCTCTTTGCCCATGCGCTTGGCCAGTTTGTCCAGCCGTTCCTGCGGCACCATACGGTCAGCAATTACAATCGCATTAGTCAGGTCACCACCTTTGATCAGGTTATGCTCGAAGAGCAGCTCCAGTTCGTGGAGGAAGACGAAAGTGCGGCAAGGAGCGATTTCTTCGGCGTAATCTTCATACCCGCGTAGCGTGGCATATTGCTGGCCCAACACCGGACTGTCGAAGTCGATCATCGAAACCACTTCGAAACCTTCATAAGGCAGCGCGACAATTTCCGATCCGGTCTCTTCGTCCCGGTAAGTGATGGGTTCTTCCACGATGAAGAATTCCCGTTTGGCGTCCTGTTCAGTAATTCCTGCCTTTAACAGCGGAGTGACGAAGGGACTGGCGCTTCCGTCAAGAATAGGGATTTCACCGCCGTCCAGCTCTACCAACAAATTATCGATCTGTAGACCCGATACCGCAGACAGTAAGTGCTCCACCGTAGATACCGTTACGTTATCGGAGCCGATGGTGGTTGATCTGTCGGTGTTTACTACCCGGTTTACGTCAGCATTGATGACCGGCTGATTGTCAAGGTCAATACGCTGAAACTTTACCCCATGTCCTTCCGGAGCAGGTTTAAAGGTCAGCTGTACTTCCGCGCCGCTATGCAATCCTACTCCCTTGAGCGAGAATGATTTGGCGATGGTGCGTTGGTTCATCATGTAACGGATACTGGTGAAATGGATGTTTGGGGTGGTCTAAATCGGGCGCAAAGATAGGTAAAGTTGAGGAGTCGCTTCGCTCCTGTTGGAGAGCCTTCGGCCGTTGGGGAGCCTTCGGCTGTTAGGGACTTTCCCAACGCGAGCGCAGGGAGTCCCCCAACGCGAGCGCAGCGAGTCCCCCAACGCGAGCGCAGCGAACCTCATTTCAGCTTCTTGATCTCCCGCCGTAACTCCCGAATCAACTCCGGCAGGTTCTTGAAAACGGCGTAGCTCCGCAGGTAGTCCGGGTAATGCATGTGCGGCGAGCCACCAAGTTTGGCCCCTTTTTCCTTGATGTTGGCGATGATGCCACTTTGAGCTTGTACTTGCGTCCCCGGATGCATAACGGTATGACCAGCAATACCAACCTGGCCGCCGATGCGGCAACTGGCACCGATTTTGGCCGATCCGGCAACACCGGTAAGCGCAGCGATCACGGTGTTCTTTCCGATTTCCACATTATGGGCGATCTGAATAAGGTTGTCGAGTTTGACGCCCTGTCGGATGATGGTGGAACCCATAGTGGCCCGGTCAACGGTCGTTCCTGCGCCGATTTCCACATCGCTTTCGATGATGACGTTACCTACCTGAGGTACCTTATGATAAACGCCGGTCGCCATGTCGGGGGCGAAGCCGAAACCATCACCACCAATAACGACATTGGCATGGAGGATGCAATTATCGCCGAGCACGCAGTCTCGCAGGATGCGCACACCGGGGTAAATGGTGCAGTTTTTGCCAATGGTTACGTTCGGCCCCACGTACACCTGATCGAGGATGACGGTGCCTGCACCAATAGCAGCGTTTTCTTCGACTACAGAAAATTTACCGACCCGAACATCTGCCCCAAGGGTGGCGGTATCTTCAACTGCAGCGTGGGCCGAGACGGCACGGCGCGTTTGGGATGCTTCATCCTGCTGATAAACTGCCAGGAGGTTACTGACCGTTCCGTAGACATCTGCGACCCGCAGCAAGGTAGGATTAACGGCTTGTTTGGGGGTGAAATCATTGCCTACCAGGACGGCAGATGCTGCCGTGTTGTAAAGGAAATGCTCATAGAGGGGATTGGCCAAAAAGGTGATGGAGCCAGGACCGGCTTCTTCGATTTTGGCAGGGGCGGAGATGATCACGTTTGGGTCTCCCTCAACGGTGGCGTTGATCATTTCCGCTAGCTTGGCGGCGGTGATTTTCATAAAGGTTAATTCTATCGCTCAAATTATATCGGGCAGCCCATCTGTGTCTTGGGCTTCCTCCGGCGGGGCAAATGTATTCAAGGCTAGGGAATGCGCGGCCCGCATGACCGAAAATTGGGCTAAAACAGTCTTAATTAGGTCCTCATTGACAAGTTTAGCTATATCTGACAGCCCCCGGAGCTGCTCCGTTCGTTGAAATCTATAAATTTGGCTCAGACCGCCGTGTTCAAATTGAACCGGAAAACGACCGTCATTGCTAAAGACTGTGATTTGTAGGGTCGGGTGGGGGAGTCGGCCAATAATCCGCATAATGAATTGATTTTTGCAAAAATAGGCAGGAGAAAGTGTAAAGAGCGTCATGTTTTGTACGGTGGCTTTTTGGGGCGGGGCCGCAGGTGCCAGGGGGGGATTTGGAGCAGGGACGGACCCAACGAAAACGAGGGCTGCACTTGACCCTACAGATTTACGCTGATCCCTCGCTACGTAAGACGGCAGTACTGGGCTTTGCGGGGTACTCGCTATCGTTCGTGGTGTTTCAAAACGCGCAGCGTTTTTTCCCTTCGTACATTGCTTCCTAAACCTTTCCCTGCACCCGCGTCCGCGCCCCAAAATCATGACCGTCATGCGAAACACACTCCTGTTTTATTTACTGTTGAACTGCTCCTGCCTGTTTGCTCAATTTGAGGTTGGGCAACTCGACCTCGGACTGGACACCATTCATTACCTGGTCAACTACCCCGAAGACTACGATGGTAATGAAGAAAACTGGCCCCTGGTCCTGTTCCTGCACGGCGGTGGAGAATCCGGTGATGACCTCGAACGGGTGAAGAAAAACGGGCTGCCTAAGCACATCGCTGAAGGGCAAAAGTTCCCTTTCATTACCCTGATGCCACAGAATAAGTATACCCGGGGTTTTTGGGATTTGACCGCTCTTGGCCACCTACTCGACCATTTCGAAACCAATAACCGGGTGGATATAAGCAGGATTTATTTAACCGGCCTCAGCCGGGGCGGGCTGGGGGCCTGGATGCTCGCCATGCAACATCCCAATCGATTTGCGGCCCTGCTGCCCGTTTGCGGTGCGGTACCGGCCAGCTACGACATCTGGATCCCGGAAGACCTCCCCATCTGGATACACCACGGCGCCGAGGACGGCCTTATTCATCTGTCGGAATCCATCAATATGATTGAAAACCTACGGCAGAAAAAAATGAATCCTACACCCCGACTGACCATCTATGAAGGCATCGGACATAACGCCTGGGAACCAGCTTATGCCGATCCTGAAGTCTACAAATGGCTACTTGCACAGCAACGGTGAGTGTTCAGGGTTCAGTATTCAGGGTTTAGGGTTCAGTATTCAGGGTTCAGTATTTAGTGTTCAGGGTTCAGGGTTCAGTATTCAGGGGGCAGTATTCAACGTATTATGGCACTGGCAAACTGACTTAACGCCTCGACTCCGCTCGGCGACTGCAATTAATACAAGTAGCCGTCACGCTGTACGCGATGTAAGGAATAAACGACCAGTTGGTCGCCGAGCTTATTGAGGTGTGCTAAGTTTTCCCGTCACTTCGCATTGGTTTTAGCCTGTCCCCTGAACACTATACCCTGCCTCCTGAAAACTAACCCCTGAAAGCTGAATCCTGAATACTGCCTCCTGAATACTAACCCCTGAAAGCTGAACCCTAAATACTGAACCCTGAGTCCTGCCCCCTGAAAGCTAAGTCCTGAAAACTAACCCCTGATAACTGAAACCTACCGCCACGCCACCCCCACATAACGCTCATTTTTCCGAAACCCCGCCGGAACCACTTCCAAAATAGCTTTTCGGAGTTCTACCAGCAATTGCTCGCGGGCAAAGGTTTTATTGACCACCAAGGAGACCTCCCGTGCCGGTTGCGGTTCTGCGAACCGCTTGACCAACTGGGCGTCAAGATCCGGGTGGACACTCATTTCCGGGATGATGGTATATCCCAGGTTGTTACGTACCAGATTTTTGAGCGTTTCTATGGAACCCGCTTGAAAGGTGAAGGATTTGCTGGGGCGGACAACCGATTCGTGTAGTTTGGAAGTGGACAAGTCACCTTCATAGGTACAAAGGTTAAGTACCTGGTTCCGAAAACAATGCCCCTGTTCCAAAATCCAAAGGTCCTTTTGCTGTACATGGTCCGGAAGTAAGGGGCTTTGCCGGAGGATGTCTTCTTCCGGAGAAGCGTAGATGAGAAAGGGCTCGTAGAACAATACAATTTCCCGTAGTTGCTTCTCCTCCAGCGGAGTGACGAGCAACCCCAGGTCAAGCTGGTTTCGGCTTAGGCCCTCCATGATCTGTTCAGACTGCATCTCTTTGATGACCAACCTTATTTCGGGGAACCGTTGGCTGAACGACTGGATGAAAAGTGGAAGCAGGTAAGGAGCCAGCGTTGGGATGATGCCCAATTGGTAAGTACCTGCTAGACTGCTGGTCTCCGTGCTCAGCAAAGCTTCTAGGCCGGAGACCTCCGCCATGATCACCCGGGCCTGAGCAATCACCTTGGCCCCCAATGGAGTAGGGCAAATGGGGGTTGCCTTCCGGTCAAAAAGTTGGGCCCCCAGGTGACGCTCTAATTTTTTCAGCTGCGTAGTGAGCGTAGGTTGTGCCACAAAACAATCCGCAGCGGCACGGCCGAAGTGTCGGTGGTCATCCAGGGCGAGTAGGTAGCGGAATTGCTGGAGGGTCAAACTGAAATTGGTGAATTAGAAAACGCACAGCGATAGACTTGTTCTATCGGATGCAAAGGTAATATGTTTTGTCAATCAACAAGGCTGGTACTTTTGCATCGTTTGGATAACAAATTGCACAACTATCCACAAAACAGCCAATCACCGTTCGGACGCCCGCAGGTCAACCAATCCCTTCGCTTCGCTTTCGGGCTTGTTCGACGCTACGGGGACCTGGGCCGTCGGAGCCCCCCTTTAGCTTTGGAGCCGAGCAGCGGTGAAGGGGCTAAGGGGCCCGCGGGCGTCCGCACAGGAAAGGTCTTTTTTGTGCAAATTGTTATTCACACTTTTGCATCCCTAACCCATTGGCGTGAGAGGCCTGATGTCAACTACTCCGTCTTCAATATCTCCTCCGGCAGAAACAGGTAGATGACCGCATTGCGATCTTCCTTGTCCACTTGCTTTTTTACGGAGCCTTCAAGCAGGATGGGGGAGAGCTTCCTGGAATAAACGCTGATCATCTCCTTCATGAACTGCCCACGCAGGTTGGGCAGGTGCTCGTTGGTAAAGCCGCGTTCGGGGATACTTTTACTTGTTTCCTCGCCGGAGAAGTTCTCGCTGCCCTTCATGGGTAATAAGCGGAGTTCGTCATAGTAATAAGACTCGTCGAGGTTGCCACGGAAGGAATTGGCGCCGGAAATGTCGGCGCTGCCCTGCACAAATAGCTTAACACCAGCTCGGTCGTTTTTTCGGATAGCGGCCATGGCCTCCGTCACGAAAGCGCCGATGACGGAGCCGTAATTGTCCCGGAAATCCGTCTTACTCATGTGGTACTCACCCGGGCCGAAGAGCAATTTGATGGTCTTATCGGCATCCTTTAGTTGTACCTGGAAATACCTTCCTTTAAAGCCTTCTACGACCTCGTCGTCTGGGTGGAAGGTCGCTTCCCAGTAGGGGCGGACTACTTCGAAGGACTCAGACCATTCCTCTACCGGTACTGGCTCCAGGTCCATTTCTTGCCCGAATTCCTCCTCGATGGC
>JBGCFZ010000323.1:0-10329 GCA_045110355.1 Lewinella sp.
TCACAAAGAGGCACGGATGGCCTACCTACCGCAGGAACCCGACTTTGGCGAAAACGCTACGGTAATGGATGCCGTCTTTGATTCGGACAACGAAATGGTCCGCGCCGTGCGTGATTACGAGGAAGCCCTCAGCCGCACCGATAACCCCGACCGCCTGGCCACGGCCCTCAGCAAGATGGACGAACTGCAGGCCTGGGACATCGAGGCCCGCATCAAGGAAGTCCTCTTTAAACTCAACATCGAACGTTTTGACCAAAAGGTGAGCACCCTCTCCGGCGGACAGCAAAAACGCGTAGCCCTGGCCAAACTCATCATCGATGAGCCGGACCTCATCATCATGGATGAGCCGACCAACCACCTCGACCTCGACATGATCGAATGGCTCGAAGAATGGCTGCAAAGCACCAACCTGACCTTGCTGATGGTGACCCACGATCGTTACTTCCTCGAACGGGTCTGTAACCGGATCATCGAACTCGACGGCGGAGACATCTACCACTATACGGGCAATTACTCCGAATTTTTGGAGAAAAAGGCGATGCGGGAAGAAACCGAATCTGCTGAACTGGCCAAGGATAAAAAACGACTGAAGAAGGAACTCGAATGGGTTCGGCGCATGCCCAGCGGGCGTGGCACTAAGGCCAAAAGCCGCCTGAATGCCTACGCCGACTTGAAGGGGAAAGTTGGGAGTTTCCGCCAGGAAGATGAATTGACCATCGAGATCAAGGGGCAGCGCCTGGGGGGTAAAATTCTGGAAGCGCATAATATCGGAAAGTCCTACGGGGAGAAGGAGCTGGTTAAAGGCTTTAGCTATAAGTTTCAGAAGGGGGAACGTGCCGGTATCGTTGGGCGTAACGGCGCGGGTAAGTCGACGCTGTTGCACATGCTAACCAAGGAGCTGGAGCCAGACACCGGCAAAGTCGTCCATGGTGTCAATACGTACTTCGGGTACTACACCCAGGACGGAATCAAACTCGACAACGATAAACGGGTGATTGAGGTCATCCGGGAAATTGCCGAGTTCATCCCTTTGGAAAAGGGGCTTAAGCTGACGGCCAGGGGCCTGCTGAATCGCTTCATGTTTCCCGACAAGCAGCAGCAGGTGTACGTCAGCCAGTTGAGCGGCGGCGAGAGGCGCCGTCTGTACCTGCTCACCATCCTGATGAAGAACCCCAACTTCCTCATCCTGGATGAACCTACTAACGACCTCGACATCATGACGCTCAACGTGCTGGAAGAATTCCTGATGGACTTCCCCGGTTGTGTACTCATCGTGTCTCACGACCGGTTCTTCCTGGACAAGATCTGTCAGCACCTCTTCATCTTTGAAGAGAATGGCAACCTCCGGGATTGGAACGGCCTGTATACGGAGTACCGCGAACAACGGAAAGTCGAATTGGCGGAGGCGAAGGCGGTCCTTGCTGAAAAAACGTCCAAAGCACCTGCGCCCGCGCCCAAAAAAGAAGCGCCCCAGGAACACATTTCTCAGGAGCAGCGCAAGGCCATCCGGCGGGTAGAAGGCCAACTCAAAAAGCTGGAAGAGGCCAAGGCCAAAATCAATAAACTGTTTCTGGATCCTACGGGGATGGATCCTGAAAAAATCGCTGATCTGGGTCGGGAACTGGCCGAACTGAACGAGCAGATTGAAGAGAAGGAGATGGAGTGGATGGAGTTGGTGGGGTAAGAATTGGGAGCTAGTAACTAGAGAGCTAGGGAACTAGAAGCTAAGAACTAGGCTGCCGCAAGGTGCTGCTCGGTTCGCTCGTGGGATTTACTTGCAAATAGCCCCTGCGAGCGAAGCAAGCAAAAGCTTGCGGCAGCCACTACCCACTACTTACTCCCCTTAAACTCCTTCTCCAAAGCCAGCCGCAAATGCGCCTGTAATATTTCTCCCATGCGTTCACATTTACTGAACCGGGTGGTGCCATGGTGCTCGTTGAGTTCCTCCCGTAATTGGCGTGTTTTTTCGGGAGAGGAGACATCGTCTTCGGAAATGATTTTAAGCAAGTCCCGGACCCGGCGGTTCCCCACTTTGATCCGATTGCCGATCAGGGTGCGTTCTTCTAGTTGATATTGACGTACCGTCTTAGTGTTCATATGCTCGATGCCGAGAAATATGATGGGGTTGTTTTCCTTGAAATATTGTGGCAGGTAAAAGGACTTTTTGCCTTCGTAGCATTGCTGATCGAAATCAATGGCGCGGAACCGGAATTGGCTGCCTTCGATGTCGGGCGTAATGTTGATCACGTAGTTGTAGGCCCGCATGTCGCCCAGCAGGCGGACGAAACAACGCTCGTTGAATTTGACGAATTCCTTCGCCATTCTGATCTGGTTGAAGGTGGTGTCCTTGAGCTTGGAAGTGAAGAAGTCGTCTCCCGGGATGCCAGCGATGTGTTCCTCGATCAGGGTGGGGCCGTCGATGAGGTAACGAACTTTTTCGGGGCTGAGGAGCTCTTCCAATTCGAGGCCATAGACGCGGTTAGCGTCTGATTTTTTAACGTAGAAATGATCGTAATTATCGTTGAGCCGGTTGATGATCCGGATGCGGAAGGGGCGGGTGTTGCCAAACAAGCAGTAGTCGACCCTGGCTACTTCGAGGTGTTCCAGGGCACTAAGGTCTCCTCCCATGTTGAGCATGGCATAGATATGGCAGAGGCCCTTCAGGATGAAATCCCGCTCATGTTCATCGTAGTAGATCGTTTGCCACAGGGTGTCTTGCCCGTCGTGGTTGAGCAAATCAACGCTTTGGGTGAAGCGGTCGAGATCTTCGTATTGCAACGGCAGTTTTACCTCCCGACGGTGTTTGCGCAGGTAATCGCGCAAGGGGGCACGGACGGGGATGATTACTTTCTTCTTCATCGGGTGGGTAAGGTACGGACCTGCAACTTTAGTGGTGTACTGAGTCGTTGAGTTATTGAGTCACTGATTGGCTAACGCAAGTACCGTTTGCGGCGCTGCGCTTGCTTACCCCAGGCGAATAAGCGGAGCGAAATGTGTGGCAGCAGCGGAGCAACTCAGTGACGCACCAACTCGCCAACGCAGTAACTCAAGATTTACGTTATGTTGTTTTAGGGCCTCAATTCTCTTCGCGGGGGGTTGGGGCCTTTTTTAGTGTGCCTGGCTGGCTTAAACCAATAGTTGCTCCAATGCAATACAGTATATTGAGCGCCGCCACGCACCCACATCATAATGAACGAACCCACCACCAAGGGCCACTCCCCAACCCTAAGCCGTCAACTAGGCCTGCTGGCCCTTGTCGCCACCGGCATCTGCTCGATGCTGGGTGCTTCGGTCTACATCGTTCCGTTCATGATTCAGCGCAGCGTACCGGGTATTGGGCCTTACGTATTGCCGGCTTTTGTTCTGGCGGCTATTCCGGCACTGTTGGCGGCGGCGGCTTATGCCATGCTGGCCTCGGCCATGCCGAGGGCGGGCGGCAGCTACGTATACGCTAGTAGGGGGCTTAACCCTTACCTCGGCTTTGTGGCCAGCTTCTCCCAATGGTTTGGCTTGTCGATTGCGATTGGCGTCATTTCCTACGTCATCGTTCCTTTTGTTCGGGACGTGGCGGTGGCGTTGGATTGGCAGCAGGTGGCCAGCTGGATGGAAATCGGTACCGTCCGGGTAGGTCTTTCTATGGCATTACTTTGGCTGTTTGTCGGGATCAACATCATCGGCCTGCGATTCTACGAACGCACACTGATTCCGCTGATGATCCTGATGTTCGGTATGGGCGTCATCGTCATTTTTGCGGGGTTTTACTTTCCCTCAGAGGCCTTCGCCGAACAACTTCTCGAACGCGAGGGGCGGCAAGTTCCGGAGGCCGCCAGCCAATTCAGCTTTAGCACTTTACTGACGGCCGCAGCACTACTCTTCTCCAGTTTCATCGGCTTTGATTCCATTGCTCAGGCGGGTGGGGAAGCTAAGCGGCCGCAACGTAATTTGCCACTAGCCATCGCCATCGCTGTACTGGGAGTTGGGATGTATTACTTCCTGTTTACTGCCGCCGTTTATAATGTGGTGCCCTGGTCCTTTGTGGCGGAAGAAGCCTTGCAGAAAGACATTTCAGCGCCAGGATTACTGAGCTACGTCCTGTCTCCGGGCTGGTCGGTGGTCATCATTCTTGGGGCAGCCATTGCCCTGATCAACGACTTGCCGGCGATGCTACTTTCCGTATCCCGCCTGATGTTCGCCTGGGCTGAAGACGGTATTTTCCCCAAAGCGGTCGGCCGCATCCACGCTCGGTACAAGACCCCCTACATCGCCGTTTTGCTGAGTGGCGTTATGGCCAGTATCGGTATCCTGGGTAGTCACCTTGCCGGCGACTTCTTCCTGGGCATCGACATCATGGTCACTGCCATGTTGGTCAACTTCCTGCTGATGTGCATTACGGTCATTGCACTGCCCTACTACAATCCAAGGTTGGCCAAACAGGTCGCCGTTTTTAAAAACCGGGCCCTGCAGCTGGTCTTAGCGATCACTGGTGCAGCACTCCTGCTCCTGTTTCTGGTGGTGCATACCGCCAAGGACCTTAGGGCCGACGTATCTGCCTGGTATTTTCATTCCACCTGGGTGTGGCTGCTGGTACTGGGTGTGGCTTCGTTGATCTTCTTTTGGAAAATGCGGGGACTGAAACAAGGTGGTGTTGATGTGGATGAACAATTCAAACACTTACCACTTGAATAACCAGATACAGCCAGATGTGGGCATAATTTTTAGTTCGATTGGGGTGGAGGACCTCCTGGTCCGACTGATACGGCACTAAGTCGGACGAGGAGCCCCCCATCGAATTGCCATTCAATCTCCCAACTACCATGACAAAAATCCCAACCACCACCTTAGCCGAAGACCTACACATCAGCAAAGTCCTAACCGGCCTTTGGCAGATCGCAGACATGGAACGCGATGGGCAGGAACTGGACCTGGACGCCACCGCCGATGCGATGCAGCCCTACCTGGAGGCTGGCCTCACGACCTTCGATATGGCCGACCACTACGGCTCGGCGGAGATCATCACCGGCCGCTTCCGGGCAAAGGTGGCGGGAGATCGTTTACAGCTGTTCACCAAATGGGTACCTGAGCTGGGTAAGAGCAGCCGCGAAGAAGTCCGCACGGCTGTACAGCGCTCGCTTGACCGTATGCAAATGGATCGGCTCGATCTGCTGCAATACCACGCCTGGAATTATGCTGATGCCCGCTGGCTCGATGATATGTTCTGGTTGCAGGAGCTCCAGGAGGAAGGCCTGATCGGGCACCTGGGTGTCACCAATTTCGACGCTGCGCACCTGGATATGATTTTACAGAGCGGCATCAAAGTCGTGTCCAACCAGATATCCTATTCGCTGATTGATCAACGGGGTAGTGGGGCGATGACCGAGGTCTGCCGCCGCCACGGGGTGAAAATCCTGGCCTTCGGCACCCTTGCCGGGGGATTGCTGAGCGAGCGCTGGCTCGGGCAACCTGACCGGCCGGCGGACGAGATGGACACCTGGTCGCAGATGAAGTATAAGCGCTTCATCGATCAGGCGGGTGGCTGGACGGCGTTTCAGGGGCTCTTGCAAACGCTTGATGTGCTGGCTAAAGCCAAAGGGGTATCCATCGCTAACCTGGCCTGCAGGTATATGCTGGAGCAGGAAGTCGTAGGTGGCATCATCATCGGTGCCCGACTGGGACAGAGTAACCGTATCGCGGACAACCAGCGCTTGTTTTCCTTCGAGTTGTCTGCTGCGGATCAGGACATCATCCGCACCGCGCTGCAACATTTAGATCCCATCCCCGGCAATTGCGGCGACGAATACCGGAAGCCGCCCTTCCTGACGGCCTCTGGCGACCTCAGTCACCATTTGGAGGAATTCCCCAGCCCTTTCCCGGTAACGCATACCGGCAAAAACCGAAGCAAAGCCCTCAGCGGAACGATTTGGGAAGACCTGGCTGGTTTCAGTAGGGCCGTTCGTGTTGGAGATCGCATCCTGGTGTCGGGTACCACCGCCACCCACGGGAATCGCTGTATTGGTGGTATTGACCCGGCGGCGCAGGCACATTTCGTAGTCGATAAAATTGACGGGGCCATCCAGTCGCTGGGCGGTAGCCTGGCGGATGTGGTGCGTACCCGCGTTTACGTGCAGCGGATGGAGGATTGGGAGGCCATCTCCCGGGTACATGGCGCGCGCTTCGGGGCCATTCAACCAGCTAATACACTTATTCGGGCTGACTTGATTGGGGAGGAGTATTTGGTGGAGATAGAGGCGGAAGCTGTTGTGGGGAGATAGTGTGTTTGTCTCGCGACGACTTCAAGGGGGCGCGGCCGCAGGTGCAATGGAAGTACAGCGCCACCTCAAGGTGGAATGTTTAGTGGATGTAAAAGTGGAAGCCGTTGTGGGGCTAAGGCTGGACTAACTATTTAGAACCTTGCGGCCTGCACACAGTGTATACAGTAGCGCGCAGTGCCGTCCGCCCAGAAGGACATTTTCGTTATCTGGGGCCGCGTCGTTCTTCCTTGCCTCTGGCAACTCAGGGGGCAGTCGCTACGCGACAAGAAGGAACAGGCTTCAGCTTAAATTATACTGTGCTATACCTAAGCCGGAGTGGTTTAGCTTCGCTGCTCCTTCGGGGTGGGACAATTAGGGCGCAGTTAGCGTGGTTCCTGACAAGGCAAAAAACGTAGGCGACGCCTTAGTGTCGGCGAGGATTTTTAACGAAGTCAGGAGCCACGATAACAAGTGATAAAGTCCCAAGCCACTTTGACTTAGGTATAGCGCTCATTTCCATTTAAGAGTGTGGCCAACTCTCTGCCATAATCTATAAATGCCATGGTTTCATCGGTTCGCGCTAACTTGAGTTTGTCAAATATGACGAGTGCTTCTCCATTGCTTTCTAAATGGTAAATCTGATGATTTTCGAAAAAGCGAATGATGTCAGCTGTGAAAAATGATCGGATTTTAGCTTCTTCATTTCCCATAATCAGGAATTTATTAGAAAAATTTGGATACATCTCAAAATCAATATCCTTATACCCCGTGAAGGCCATCACCCGATCAAATAATTTTTCAAAGACGCCTTCTTTTTCCATGGTGAATATGGGTATTTTTTTGTTCAGTTTCAAGGTCATTAGCGTTGTATTAAAGGTCTCCGCAGCAAAGGCTGCGCCTTCGTTGAAGGTTACATCAGCAATTTCCCAAGAGATGTCCAGGTCTTTAAATGTTCCTTTGAGGCAATTTGATTTGCGTTCGATTGGCCTAATCTCAAAGAAGTGAAAATTCTTAAGATAAGTTGTGTCCCAATCTACTCGCTTTGTATACTGATAGTCTTTTTCATTGGCTAAATTTTGCAAGCGAGTTTGCCTGGGCGATAATTTGCCCGTAGAGCTGTTTAAAGAAATTTTTAGCGCTTTATTATGTGTAGAAGATGAAACATGGGAACCCAGTCCTTTGATGATGACTTTGCCACCTGTATTTTTTTGCATTTTCAAGTAATCCACCAGATAATCCATATAGGTCATGCCAACCAGTCTAGTTTCCGATAGGTCAATATCGACGTTTGCTCCGGCAGGGATTTGAGCTACTAATTTGTCGACCTTTAAGATGCCTAAAAAATTCGCAATCCCTTTGATTTTTAAATCGTAACCCCCGTCTGGTTTCTCCGCCAAATTTGAGCCCGAATTATAAACCATTTTAAAGAACTGAGGTATGGATACCCTCGCCAATAACATGTGGCTGACCATCGCTAATAATAATCCGCCAAGTAGTCCGATCAACAAATTGGTGTACAGCGTCAAGATCATCGTGAAGACAAAGAATATTAATTGCTCAGTTCCTTGTTTGTAGACTTGTTTGAAGACGGTAGGTGAAGCCAGTTTAAAGCCAGTGTAAACGAGTAGAATGGCAAAAGCACATAGCGGTACCTGCCGCATTATTGGGCTCAACAGCACAATGAAAATCAACAACAAAAGCCCCTGGTACATATTGGACCACTTTGTCTTCGCTCCATTATGGATGTTGACCGTGCTTCGAATAATCACCGCAATAATTGGTAAGCCTCCAATCATACCAGCCACCATCGTACTCAATCCAATACCCATCAAGTCCTTATTCAAGTCCGTCTTTCTTTTGTACGGGTCAATTTTGTCAACGGCTTTTGCAATGGCTAATGATTCAATACTTGTGATAATTAGAATGGACAATACGGTTGTCCAGAATTCAATGGTATTGATTTTGCCGAAATTAGGATGCATGATTGAATCCATGATATTGTCAGGGATGTCCAATAGCAGACTAGGCCCTACCTCATATGCCTTGCCAAAGAATGAAAGGGTATGCTGATCAAAGAAGTTGAAAAAATAAACAAACGGAATGGAAAGGGCAATGACCCACATTGGTGCTGGCAAAATGTGGAAAATCCGGTAACTTATTTTGGAATGAAACAATAGTAAAAGCAAGCCTGCTAAGGCAATAATGATCACAAAAGGATTCGCTTGTGGTAAGTATAGAACCGCATCAATGAGGTTCTGTATGATGCTCGGACTTTTAGAATACGTACCCATGGCAACATGGATCTGTTTTGCGAAAATGATGATTCCGATGGCGGCCAAAAGGCCATGAATCACGGAAGAGTGGAAGATATCCGCTAGTCGCCCCAGTTTCAATAGACCCAATAATACTTGAATGGCACCTGAAACAACTACCGCTGCTAATACATAGTTAAAGGCTTGCCCGGAACCGTCATCCATCAACGCAATGCCCAAAAGAATAACCGCAATTACCCCTTTGGCAGGTCCGTTGACTGATATGTGACCGCCACGGTAAAGGGTGGTTACCACACCGCCAACAATTGCTGAAAGGATGCCTGCCATTGCAGGCGCACCCGCCGCCAAAGCAATACCTAATGAAAGCGGTAGGGCAATGAGTGAGACACTCACCGCTGCGATTAAATCACTTTGCCAGTTTTCAATTAGTCCCTGAAAGCCTTCTTTGGGGGTAGTTTCCATTTATTTAGTTGTCTGGTGGTTAATGAAACATTATGATCAACTCACATTTGTACAATAGTAAGTAGGTGGAGTTGTTTGTAAGGAATGTGGGGAGAGATTGAGGAATACTGGGGAGATAAGAACAGTCTTCTGCTTGTAAATGGATGGTAGCATTAATGAAGTGTGGAGAGCCTAAGAGGAGGATGCTGTCGTGCTTCCTGTGGGTTGCCATTCATGTACTTTTCTTGGAGGTATGCAAATCAAAAGCCAGCGGGGTGAGTAGCAAAAAACAAAATTTTCATTAATGAGGCCTAACGAAGTCGTGTTCTGCGTACAACTTCGTTAGGGGGAAAGTTGCAGCGCAGCGGAGACTTTTACGCCAGTAACTACAACAACGGAGTACGCAATTCCGAACATGGCGTACTTGCTGTTCCCACTTGTCTAATAACCTAAACATACGCTTTTGTGTGGGAATGGACTAGTGATGGCTGAAGTAATGTGCATAACGAATTGCACGACTTACACCTTGCCTAAGCGGACGCCCGCGGGACCCTTAATCCTTCACCGCTGCGCGGTCTCAGGGCTAAGGGACGCCATGGGGTCCTCCCATCGCCCAAGGACCCCGTAACGTCGACCAGGCCCTGAGGCGAAGCGAAAGGGTTGGTTGACCTGCGGGCGTCCGAACGGCTAACCGCTGTTTTCAATCTCTTGGTTTTACGGAATTTGCTCTTCCGCATTTTGACGCGATTTATGGGTGAGTATGAAAAGGTTATCTTTCTACTAAATCGTGGGAGCGTCTAATGGGAAGCGTACACCATCATCTCCACGTTGAGGCGACATTCCCGCGCCAATCGGCGCGAGCTGCGCACGCGGTTGAGGTAACCGTACAAGTATATTTTCAACAATACTCCAGGGCCGTAGGCACTTGCCCCCATATTATTGATGGGCTGGAAATCTAATTCCAGCAAATTCAGTTGATCGACAAAGGCGGCAATTACGCGAACTTCTGCATCAGGAGCTATCATCGCTTCCAGAGGCGTCGCGAAAAGGCCGTATTGAGCTGGGTCGCGTCCGGTTTTTATGGGCATTTTATTGGGTATCAGTAACTGTTGTTAAGATACTACGAATTTGCTGGGTTTGCAAGACTTTTTACTCAGTCTGACGGGAGCGGCCACGCAGCCCGCGCTTTCCATAAACAATAATACGAAGAAATCAACACTACCCTACTCATAAGGAACAAATCGAAGCCATAAACATCATGCGCGGGTTGACGTGGCCGCTATGTTCGGCGCATATTTTCTTTCTATTTCTTGAACATCTTTAGCTACTATACTCAGTAAGTCTCTGACTTCATCAAAGTTGCACTC
>JBGCFZ010000324.1:0-4750 GCA_045110355.1 Lewinella sp.
ACTGCGGCGTCTTTTACCCGCTGGCTGCGTTGCTTGAATCCTCATTTAGCTACGGCTAAATTCCGGTTCAAGCGCCTTGCCAGCAGGCAAAATTCACCAGCATTTAATGCGACAGAATCGACCTGACAAAGCACTAGTGCTGGTTTTAATCCCAAACAAACCTCCATTCTCCGTTGGTCTGCCTTTTCCATACCGTATGTAAAACACCGTTGTTCGTCCTGCGGCCACCTCGTTTTATGAATTAGTGGTTGGGTTCATAAGCCTTCCATCATTAATGGTTTGTTAAGATCAGATTTTCCTGGTTGTCTGAAATGCTTTTTTACGACTGTAGTCGTTGACCAAACACTTCCGCAGCTACGGCTATGTAAGTATGTGGGCTCCTTACAAGCCACAAAAGCACCCAGCATACAACCTGAGAATTAAACATTAACAATCCACCAGAAACTAAAGAACTGTAAGCTAGCGAACTAGTTCCTTATCTTCGCGCGCCGACCTATTTAAGTATCCATTCCATGAAACCACCAATTGCTAAAAAAACGCCCAAAACCCTTACCGCCCACGGGCACCATCGGATCGATAATTACTACTGGATGAACCAGCGCGAGGACCCTGAAGTCATCGCTCATCTAGAAGCAGAAAATGCCTATTTCGATGCTGCCACCGCTGACCAGCAAGCCCTGAAAGAAGAACTATTTGCTGAAATCAAGGGACGGATCAAGGAGGACGACGTAAGTGTCCCTTACAATTTCCGGGGATATACCTACCAAACCAAGTATGAGGTTGGCGACCAGTATCCAAGGTACGTACGAGTAAAAATCGGTAAAACGGAGGAGCAACTGATGCTCAACGTGAACGAAATGGCTCAATCCTACGACTTTTACAATGTCGGTGGTTTAAGCATGAGCGACGATAACCGGTACCTTGCTTATGGAGAAGATACCATTAGCCGTAGAATTTATACCATCCACATAAAAGACTTGTTGACGGGACAAAACCTACCGGATCAAATCCCGAATACCACGGGTGGCTCGGTGTGGAGTACCGATGGGCAGTATCTTTTCTATACCGTAAAGGACGAGGCCCTACGGCCATACAAGATCATGCGCCACAAGCTCGGCTCGGCGCCACAAGATGACGTGGTGGTTTACGAAGAGGCTGATGAGACATTTCGGGCCTTCGTTTATCGCAGCAAATCGCGGAAGTACATCATTATGGGCTCCGCCCAAACAGTAAGCAACGAGTATCATCTGTTGCCCGCCGATGCCCCCCTGAGTGAGCTACAAATGTTTCAGCCACGTGAACGCGACCTGGAATACAGCATTGCCCACATCAACGATCGGTTCTACGTACTGACAAATAAAGATGCAAAGAACTTCCAGCTAATGGTAACACCGGAGCAGGCGACCACTAAAGATAATTGGTCAACACTGATCCCACATCGGAAAGACGTATTGCTAGAAGATGTCGATTTGTTCAAGAACTTCCTGGTCCTGAGTGAGCGCAAGAATGGCTTAACTCAGTTACGGGTCATTGATTTCCACGGAGATCAACAAATCTCTTTGGGCGCAAAAGCTGCCGGGCTTACCGGAGACCCTACCGTTGATTTTACCGACTGGGAAGAACACTATCTGGAGTTCAACGACGAGGCTTACATGGCTTACACCAGCCAGAACCCCGAGTTTGAGACCCAGACGTTACGATTCGGCTACCAGAGCATGACTACACCGGCCAGTACCTACGACTACGATATGGTGACCAGGGAAAAGACACTGCTGAAGCAACAACCCGTACTGGGAGATTTTGATGCCACGAATTACGCCAGTGAACGTCGTTTTTCCACATCCAGAGACGGGACCAAAGTTCCGCTAAGTATCGTTTACCGAAAGGGTACCCAAAAAGATGGCAGTGCTCCCCTACTCCTCTATGCCTACGGAAGCTACGGTCACAGTATGGACCCCTACTTCAGTATGGCTCGGCTGGCCTTGTTGGACCGGGGCTTCATCTACGTAATCGCCCATATCCGGGGCGGCGAAGAAATGGGCCGGCACTGGTATGAAGACGGAAAGCTGCTGAATAAGCAAAACACATTTACCGACTTTATCGACGCAGGGGAATGGCTTGTTGCCAATAGTTATACGACAACTTCCGGCCTCTTTGCAATGGGGGGCAGTGCCGGAGGCCTACTAATGGGCGCCATCGCAAACATGCGGCCCGACCTCTGGGCGGGCATCGTTGCGGCCGTTCCCTTTGTAGACGTTGTCACCACAATGCTGGACGATACCATCCCACTCACCACCGGAGAATATGACGAATGGGGTAACCCCAACGTGAAGGAGTTCTACGATTACATCCTAAGCTACAGTCCTTATGACCAGGTGACGGCAAAAGCATACCCAAAAATGCTGGTCACTACCGGCTTGCATGACAGCCAGGTACAGTACTGGGAACCCGCAAAATGGGTAGCCAAATTGAGGGAATTGAAGACCGATGATAACCAGTTGTTGATGCACACCAATATGGAAGCAGGGCATGGAGGAGCCTCCGGGCGTTTTAATGCCATCAAGGAAGTGGCCCGAGATTACGCCTGGTTACTGTCTCAAGTGAAAAAGAAATCGTAAGTATTTAGGTATGGCGAAACTTTGGGACTTGCTTGATGTACTTTTGCGGCGGTTAGGGCTGAATTTGGGCCTTCTGTATGTTACCGTGTACTTCCGTAGAAGTACGGGCCGACCAAATGTACTTCCGTAGAAGTACGTATTTAAAAACTAAGCTAAGTATCCAACGTGCTAAAACGACTGGACAAATTCATGGCAAAATCGTTCGCAGGCCCCTTCGTGGTAACCTTCGCAATTGCCGTATTCGTCCTCATGATGCAAGTACTCTGGGTCTACTTGGATGATATCGCGGGAAAAGGCCTCGGCTTTTTCACCGTCATTGAGTTGATGGCCTACAAATGTGTAGGACTCGTACCGCTGGCCCTCCCATTGGCTTTACTGATCTCTTCGGTCATGGTGTTGGGTGGAATGGCGGAACATTACGAGTTGTCCAGTTTCAAGTCTGCGGGCACCAGCCTGCTCAGGGTGATGCGCCTGCTCATTTTATTTGGTGTCATTTCCTCCGGGGTTAGTTTTTTCTGCGCCGACTACGTCATCCCTGCTGCCAATCTCCAGTTCGGTGCAAGGATGTACGACATCCAGCAGAAGAAGCCTACCCTCAACATGGAGCCGGGGGTTTTCAACGAGGATTTTAACCAATACGCCATTCGCCTGGGCGGGCGAGATGACAACGGCCGCGACATCAGCGATGTCCTCATTTACGACCACACCAAAGCGGCAACCGGAGAGTTGGGACAGATCACGGCCAATACCGGGGAAATGTTTTCTGCGGACCAGGGGCGCTTCTTCGTCATGAAACTGTACGACGGTGTCCAATATTCGGAGCAGCGTGCTTCGGGCAACAGCAGCAACTCCAGGCCTTTTGTCCGCACTAGTTTCAAATCCTACACGAAGGTCTTTGACCTCAGTGAATTCAATCTCCAAAAAACCAACACCAAGCTGTTCAGCACTAACCGTAGCATGCTAGCCACCTGGCAGTTACAAATCGGTGTGGACTCCATCGATACTGATATTTCCATCCGAAAACAATCGATCAGTAATCACCTGGTTAATTACCTGCCACTACTGAAAAAGGATACTTTCAAGTACCGAGAAGACCCAGTTGTTGATAAGGACAATTATGATGGAAGGCCGGAAGAAATTAAGGATTCCACGAATGTAGAATATGTGGTTCCCCCTAAGGTAAAGAAAGACCCAAGTGCCGCTTATCGTCCGAAGGGAGCTGTGCCCTCCAGGCCCGCAACATCATTAAATAAGGCCCTTAAGGCCATCTCGGATAAAGAAAAGGATAAGGCAGATGCCAAATTGGTTCAACTGACCCAAAATGGTCGTCGCAGACAGGTCCACCTTACCGCCCTGGCAAATCCGCTGGTTACCGGAATCAGCCGCTGGGACGGTATAAACGGTCTGCTGGACAGCGTAAACACGAACATCGAAAGCCGGGTGTTGAATCGAGCTCGCTCTGCCATCAGGTCCGTCACCAGTCAGGCACAGGCCGCCCAACGCATTCTTCCGGGGATCAAGGAAAGTAGGGTCAAGCACATTTATGACCTGCACATGAAATACAGCATGGCGCTGGTTTGCATCATCTTTATTTTTATCGGAGCGCCAATGGGGGCCATCGTTCGCAAAGGCGGGTTCGGCTACCCCATTCTTGTTAGCATCATCTTTTTCGTCATTTTCATCATCCTTACCATCTTCTGTCGCAAGCTGGCAGAAAGCTTTGTGGTTGATGCCGCTTTTGCTGGCTGGTTGCCTTGCATCATCCTGTTCCCCGTAAGTCTTTACATTACTTCGCGCGCCATGAAGGACGCTAAATTGGTTAATGTAGACGGAATTGCCGTGTGGTTCAGGGGGCTTTTCAAGGCGCTTAAGGGCAAGGCGAAGACTTAGTTTTTGGAGTCTAAAACTAAGGTCCGCTTATTATAGTCCGGAGAATTTGGCGGGGCCGCAGGTGCAAGTGAAATAGGAAAAGGAGCAAGGGAAGCAGGGCAAACACTACCAGGAAGAGCAAAAAAGGGCAGGTGGAGTGCAGTCGTTTGTCCGCACCAGCTTCTCGACCTACACACTGTCTTTTGACCTGAGCCAATTTGACCTGAAAGAAGGGAATCAATTCTCAGGTGGAAACCATTATG
>JBGCFZ010000325.1:0-4469 GCA_045110355.1 Lewinella sp.
AAGCCCGACGCGCGCGATCCGCGCGCTGGCCAAAGACATCATCGGCCCGGATGACTTCCTCGAAGTCTTTGTCAATACCCCCCTTGCCGTTTGCGAAGCAAGGGACGTTAAGGGGCTGTACGCCAAAGCCCGTGCCGGAGAAATCAAAGGATTTACTGGCATCGATAGTCCCTACGAAGCACCCGAAGCCCCGTTCCTCGACCTGAAGACCGAAGACCAAACGGTGGAAGACGTTGCGGCAGAATTAATCAAGGGAATAAAAAAACGCTTGTCCGATTGATTGCTCATCGGATGCATCTTTGGGCATGGTGCAGCTGGCCAAACGTTCATCAGATGTGTAAATCAACAATCAGCAATCAAGAATTAACAACCAAGAATCAACAATCAAAATGAGCAGTACTTACCAACTAAACCACCTCCGGGAACTCGAATCAGAGTCAATCTTTGTCTTGCGGGAGGTAGCCGCTCAGTTTGAAAATCCGGTACTGCTTTTCAGCGGCGGTAAGGATTCCATACTGATGGTTCACCTGGCGGTGAAAGCCTTTTACCCGGCCAAGATCCCGTTTACTTTATTGCACGTGGATACCGGACATAATTTTCAGGAAGCACTTGATTACCGGGACGCGCTGGTAGAACGGTTAGGTGCCAATCTTGTGGTAGGCTCCGTACAGGAAGCTATTGACAGCGGAATGGTTCGGGAAGAGACGGGCTTCAACGCCACCCGGAATTACCTGCAAACAGCGGTACTGCTTAAATCCCTGGAAGATGGTAAATACGACGCCGCCCTTGGCGGCGGCCGCCGCGACGAAGAAAAGGCCCGCGCCAAGGAACGCTTCTTCAGCCACCGCGACGAGTTCGGCCAGTGGGATCCTAAAAACCAACGCCCCGAATTGTGGAACCTATTCAACGGCCGCAAGCAATACGGCGAGCACTTCCGCATCTTCCCGATCTCCAACTGGACGGAACTGGATGTATGGCAGTACCTGGCAGTAGAGAACGTAGAACTTCCGAGCTTGTACTTCGCCCACGAGCGGGAGGTCATTCACCGCGATGGCATGTTGCTGGCTACCGAAGGCGGTCTGATTCCAGTACGCGACGAAGAAAAAGTGGAGACGTTGATGGTCCGGTGCCGTACCATTGGTGACATCACCACGACAGGGGTATGGCGATCCGAAGCCAGCACCCTCGAAGACATCATCGCTGAAGTATCCATGGCCCGCCAGACCGAGCGCGGTGGCCGCGCCGATGATAAGCGCAGTGAAACGGCGATGGAAGACCGCAAAAAACAGGGGTACTTCTAGCATTGTTCCCCAGCCTTCAGGCTGGTGAACGAAGCCCCCCTTGCTTCTTCCAACTTCTCTTTGCACCTGCGGCCCCGCCCCCAAAACCACCAATCAAAAAAAATCAGTCGGTTCACCACCAACGAACCAACAGACCAATAGACGAACATGACCGATCACACCGAACTACTAAGATTTACTACTGCTGGCTCCGTAGATGACGGTAAATCCACCCTCATCGGCCGCCTGCTCTACGATTCGAAGTCCATCTTTGAAGACCAGTATGAGCAAATCGCTCAAACCAGCTCCAAGCGCGGGGAAGAAGGCGTGAACCTTGCCCTGCTGACCGATGGACTGAAAGCCGAACGCGAACAAGGCATCACCATCGACGTAGCCTACCGTTACTTCGCAACACCGAAGCGGAAGTTCATCATCGCCGATACCCCCGGCCACATCCAGTATACCCGAAACATGGTAACGGGTGCTTCCACGGCCAACGTCGCTCTGATTTTGGTCGACGCCCGCCACGGCGTGGTGGAGCAAACCCGCCGGCACTCCTTTATTGCCAGCCTGCTGCAGATCCCGCACCTGATCGTCTGTATCAATAAGATGGACCTGGTGGACTGGAGCGAGGAAGCCTACAATAAAATCAAGGAAGACATCCAGGGATTCAGCCACCGGCTGGACGTAAAGGACATTGACTTTATCCCGATGTCTGCACTATTGGGCGATAACGTAGTCGATAAAAGCGATAACATGGACTGGTACGGTGGTTCAACCCTGCTGTACAGTCTGGAGAATGTTCACATTGGGTCTGACAATAACTTCATCGATTGCCGCTTGCCTGTACAGACCGTCATCCGGCCCTACAACGATGAGTTTCATGACTACCGGGGCTACGCTGGCCGGATCGCCGGTGGCGTCTGGAAAAAGGGAGACAAGGTGACGGTGTTGCCGAGTGGATTCAGCACAACCATCGCTAAGATCGATACCTTTGATGGGGAGCTACAAGAGGCTTATCCGCCGATGTCCGTAACCCTGTTGCTCGAAGATGATATAGACATCAGTAGAGGAGACATGATCGTACGGGAGAACAACCAGCCGGAAGTTACCCAGGATATTGAAGTGATGCTCTGTTGGTTCAACGAAAGGCCACTGCAACCACGTGGGAAGTACGCCATCATGCATACGACAAAGGAAGCCCGTTGTATGGTCAAGGAAGTTCGCTACCGCCTGGACATCAACTCGCTGCACCGTGACGAAGACAATAAAGAAATCAAGATGAACGACATCGGTCGAGTACTGCTGCGCACTACGGCACCGTTGTTCGTAGACAGCTACCGCAAAAACAGGATCACCGGCTCCGTCATCCTGGTGGATGAACAGACTAATGAGACGGTGGCTGCGGGGATGGTGATTTAGGACTTTGGCCTGCAGAATTGTTGAGAATGCGAGAATGGCCCGGGCTGTTCTCGCAATTTTCATGCGCGGCCGCAGGTGCGATGGAAGGAACAAGGTGCAGGGGGGACAGTATTAGACGCTCTTCCAGTGGTATGTTAGCAACTGTAGGTGTTTTAGGAAAACCTTAACCCCCTGGTAGGAGGAAGGACCCCGAAACAACTAACTTTGTCTTCCCCAACCCCAAACCATGTCCCGTTTCCCCCTTTTCCTTCTTACCTTTCTTACTTTATGCCTTACTACAGCCTGCTACGAAGATAACATCGCCTGTCTCGACGCAGACGCTACTAACTTTGACATCCTCGCCGATGAAGCCTGTACGGATTGTTGCGTTTACCCATCCTTTAGCATCGACGCAAACCGAATGTGGGGAGCGGACGCTTTGTCTTTCGATACCACTTATCAGGATGTTGCGGGCAACGGCTTTAGCCTGATTAGCTTTCGGGTATACCTTAGTGAACTTGGTTTGGTAGCCGGGACTACCGAGCTGCCTGCTCCAGAAAATGAGGTGGAGGTGGGAGTGATTTCGGGGACAGACACGATCCTAACCACGGTAAACGCTAATTTGATCCTGATCAGTGCTACCGCTTCGTCAACAACGTCCACTGTTGGGGAGTTACGCCTCGGAACGGACTCCCTGACCCAGCTGCTGGGTACCTTCGGCCCCGGGGATGACTTCACGGCCGTTTACCCTCCCTCTGCACCTGCGGCCTCGCCCTTATCCACCCAGGTAGGATTACTCAACTTCAACGACGGAGAAGGTTACCTCACCGCCTCCGCCGAATACGTACTTACCGCTACTGATGATACCGTACGGGTCGATGTTCGCGGACTTCAGCCTTTTACCCTTGACTTCCCGGGCGCGCTGGAACCGCTACGTGGCGTAGACCTCACCCTGGAGCTGGAAGCTGATTACGAACGCATTTTCGGAACGATTGACCTTACGGCAGGAGAAACTACTGTGGCCAATGGCATCAGCACCCGACTACTTGATTGGTTGCAAGTAGTTGGGGTGCGGTAACTATTGGTTTTCAAGCGCAACAATCCTCGTCTTTAATTGCTTGTTTTCTTCTTCGAGTATTTGGACGCTGCTCTCGAGGACGCTGATCTTATACCTAAGCCGGAGTGGTTTGGGACAATTAGCGCGCAGCTAGTGAGGTTTCTGATGAGGCAAAAAACGTAGGAGAAGCCTTAGCTTCGGCGAGGCTTTTTAACGAAATCAGGGGCCGCAATAGCAAGCGATAAAGTCCCAAACCACTTTGACTTAGGTATATCTATTGATGACTTTATTTCCGCTTCAAGTTTCTGAATTCTGGCTTCTTTGCTAGGATTCATGTTACACCCAAACAGGAGAAAAGAAAAAGCAGCAAGTAGGAGTACTTTTTTCATAGCACTGAATTTTGGTCTTTGTACTTAATAGCCACTCTGACCAGAGTGCTCTATTTAGGACACTAAGGTAGGGAGCTTACAACCCGTTAGGCCGCGTCCCCAAAAGCTTTTAGACCAAAAGCGCGCACAGCTCTGCGAAACTATATGAAGTAGTTCTTCAACGGCAAAATGCCGGAGTCCCTACTTCCATTATCCTGGCCGGTACCGAACGCCCACAACCCCCCAACGCCCATAATTGCTGGTACTTCGTAATAGTGACCCATCCTTCCCGGGCTCCCCTATCCACTCCTCAAAAGCATGGTTCGTCAGGTTGTTAGCACGTAGGTAAATGGAAATATTTTT
>JBGCFZ010000326.1:0-3789 GCA_045110355.1 Lewinella sp.
ACTACGCGGGTTGGAGAACGAAAAGCAGATGCTGGCCCAGCGCAAGACCTTTGTCCGTCGTCAGACGGAGAAACTGCAGCAAGATATTGCTACTGCAGGGGGGCAACTGACTGACTTCGTCACCCAGATCGAAGAAATGGACCAGAAAATTCAGGTGGAAAAAGCACTTGAATTAGAACGTAAAACCGGGCTGGATGGAGCGGAGGAAGCACTGAAAGAAATCCGCGCCGGACATGAATCCCTGAAGGGGCGGCTGGATGAAGGCCTGAAAGCACAGCAGGAAGAAGAGCGTAAAATTTTTGAGCTGGAAAAGCGCCGGGCCATTAACGGCAATCAGGTCGAGAACTTCAAGTTCCAGATTGAGCGCAATGCCGGAGAGATGGACGACCGGCGGGGCGAGAAGGAAAGCCTGGAGACTGCCCTCAAAGAACTGGAGACGGAAGAAGCGAAGCAACTCAAGGCCATCGAAGCCCTGGAAGTTCAGGAAACGGAACGCCTGGATGCACTAGATAAGGCTACGGAGGCCGTTGACCGCCTCCAAAATGATCAGAGTAAAATTAACCGTGGACTTGATGCCCGACGCAACGAATTCAAGCTCACCAAGAGCATGATTGATAGTCTTGAGGGCTTTCCTGAGTCTATCCGCTTTCTCAGCCAAAGCAAGCAATGGAAAGAGGACCCTCAGTTGTTGTCGGATTTGGTGCTCGTTGATCAAGATTACCGGGTGGCCATCGAGAATTACCTTGAAAGCTTCCTGAACTACTACGTTGTGGAAGACGCCGGAGAAGCAGCCCAGGCTATTTCCCTGCTGAGTAAAAGCCAGAAAGGAAAGGCTAATTTCTTCCTCCTCGACGCTATTCCTGGCTATCAGGGAGGCCCCGCCTTACTGCCTCCGGGTACACGTCCGGCCACCGACGTAGTTAAGGTCGATAAAATTTTTCAGCCGCTGCTGGATCATTTACTACACAATGTACTGGTTACCGATGCCGACGCGCTTCCGGAACGACCACCAGAAGGCCTTACTGTTCTTACCAGAAGCGGTCGGTTTATCCGTCGGCCTTTCTCCGTCAGCGGCGGTAGTGTGGGGCTTTTCGAAGGAAAGAAAATTGGTCGAAAAAAGAACCTGGAGGTACTTGAAAAAGCCATTGAGGCGGCTGAAAAGCAGGCCCGTGCAATTGAAAAGGAGCTTTATCAGGAACGTAATAAGCTCAACGAGCTGCGGCAACGCCGGGTGGATAAAGACATCCAGGAAAAGCAACGTGAATTGAGCCGTTTACAGCAAAAGCGTGCGGGGCTGAGGGCTCGGGTAGATAGCTTCGTGAATTACTTTACCGAAACACAAACCAAAAACGATAACCTGGATAAGCAGGTGAAGGAAATCGTGAAAACGAACGCCATCATCGTAAAGGACCTGGAGAAAAGCCAGGTCCACGTAGAAAAAATGCGGGAACAGCTGGCGGGAACCGACGGTAATTACCGTCAGTTGAGCGAGCAACTTAGCGAGGCTAGTGCTGCCTACAACCAACAGAACATTCAGTATATCCAACAGCAAAATCAGGTGCAAACCCTGGAGCGGGAGTTAAACTTCCGCCGTAACCGACTGAAGGAGCTCGGCGACCAGGACGTTAGTAATAAAACGCAATTGGATCAGCTGGCAAAAGAAGCTCGTCAGTTTGACGAGCAGGAAAAAGTCCAGGCCAAGAACCTGGAAGTGATGTACGCCAATAAAACAGAGTACCAGGCTACCTTGAATGCCGCCGAGCAGGATTACTTCAGCGCCCGGACGACCATCAACAGCATGGAAGATGAGCTGAGACGGGAGAACCGTGCCCGGCAGGATGGCCAAATACTGGTCAATCAACTCAAGGAGAAATTCACTGACATTAAGTTCAAAATTAATGGTTTAGCCGAGCGACTCAAGATTGAGTTTAACCTCGGTTTGGAGGAGCTGGGCCAGCTGGAGATTGAGGAATGGGTAGGTGCTACGGGTGACCTGGAAGTAAAGGTGGATCGTCTGCGTGGACGAATTGGTAACTACGGCGAGATCAACCCAATGGCCGTGGAAGCTTACGACGAAATGAAGGAGCGCCATGATACCATCTCCAAGCAGCGCGACGACATCGTTGAAGCTAAGGCTACCCTGATTAAGACCATCAAAGAAATTGAAAATACGGCCACGGTTCAGTTCCTGGACGCTTTTGAACGGGTGCGGACTTACTTTATCGATGTATTCCGAAGCCTGTTCACGGAAGATGATAATTGTGACCTGATTCTGCTTGATCCCGAGAACCCACTGGAGTCAAAGATCGAGATCGTGGCTAAGCCTAAGGGTAAGCGACCAACGACGATCAGCCAGTTGTCGGGCGGAGAGAAAACCCTCACGGCTACGGCCCTCCTGTTTGCATTGTACCTGCTTAAGCCGGCACCTTTCTGTATTTTCGATGAGGTAGACGCGCCTTTGGATGATGCAAACATTGCCAAGTTTAACAAGATCATCAAGAAGTTCAGCAAAGACAGCCAGTTCATTATCGTTACCCACAATAAGCTGACCATGGAGGCAGTAGATACCATTTACGGTGTCTATACCAATGAGCAGCAGGGTAGTGGTGTTTTGCCGGTGCAGTTTACAGAATTGGAAGGGAGTACGGTGTTTGCGGCGGCTTAGGTTATGAGGAGGGGCTAGAAACTAGGGAAGTAAAACCAAGTACGCCTTTGTGCGTTGAGCCACCCCAATAAACCATCATGAAATGACTTATGCTTACAAAAAGATAAAAATCAGCTGGCTCTAGTAGACCTTTTGGGATCAACCCTGTTTCAGGGATAACCACTTAATCTTTTTATGCACCATCTGTACTGAGAACCAAAAACCACCGGCTTGCTTCACCTTTGGCAGGGCGACCGTAACCTGCACCGGGAAGCCTTTGCCGCCGATGCCAGTTATATGCTCACCATCGCCTGGAATCGGGGCGATGCACAAACCTGTTGGGTGGACGACATGCCCCACCCGGTACCGGCCAACGGTATCATCTTGCTGATCGACCAGCAAACTTACCGTTTTGTACATCCGGAAGCCATCACTGCCTGGGGTTTCAACCGGGAGTTCTACTGTGTGGTGGACCACGACGCCGAAGTCAGTTGCGTTGGCTTCATCTTCTACGGCTTCCCCAGCCCTATGGTGCTGGAAGCAGATGAAAAGACGATGAAGAAAATCGAGTTGCTGCTACCCGTCTTTGTGGATGAGTTTACGACCCCAGACACCATCCAGGGGGAAATGCTCCGCATGCTCCTCAAGCGATTGATCATCATCATTACCCGGGCGGCCAAAGTACAGCTGCTGCCCGAAGACACCGCAGCTCCTGAATATGACCTCTCCCGAGAATACAGTTTGCTGGTGGAGAAACATTTTCGGGAACACCACCAGGTGTCGGACTATGCTTCGATGCTGTTTAAGTCGCCCAAAACCCTGAGCAACCTCTTTAAGAAACTGGGGCAGAAGACGCCGCTACAAATGATCAACGAGCGCCTGGCGCTGGAAGGACGACGTCTACTGCTTTATACCGATAAGCCCGTGGCGGAGATCGCTGATGAGCTTGGTTTTTTAGAGAGTGGGCATTTTAGCCGGCTGTTTAAGCGGGTTACTGGGGAGTCGCCTAGTGGATGAATTCACAATTACTTGACCGTTATTCCTTGCCTTTTAGCACCGTGACTTCGTTGCTGAAATCCTCATTTAGCTATGGCTAAAATCCGGTTTCAGCGCCTTGCCACGGCACGAAAATCCTGCGGACTAAA
>JBGCFZ010000327.1:0-18454 GCA_045110355.1 Lewinella sp.
TCTGGCGCATATCCGGCGTAAGTTCTTCGAGGCAAAAGGCAATCATGCTGAACTGGCCAACCATGCCTTGGCGGAGATCCAAAAACTCTATGCGATCGAGCGCCGTGCACGACAAGGCAGCCTCTCAGCTCCTGATCGTCTGGCCTTGCGTCAAGCCGAAGCCAAAGAGGTGTACGAGGCTTTGATGGCGTGGGTAATCACCGAGCAGAACAACAACCTTAGCAAGGGAGCCATCGGCAAAGCCCTACACTATGCCAAAAAACACCTGCCTCGACTTCGGCATTATCTGGACGACGGCCGCATCGAGATCGATAACAACCTAATCGAGAACTCTATCCGTCCATTGGCTCTAGGCCGCAAGAATTATCTGTTCGCTGGCTCCCACCTGGGCGCTCAGCGGGCGGCGATGATGTACAGCTTTTTTGCCAGCTGCAAATATGCCGGGGCTAATCCGTGGGAATGGCTGTCCGACGTGCTGAGCAGAATCGGGGCACACCCTGTTAATCGAATGGAAGAGTTATTGCCGGGGAGCTGGGCGGAAAATCAAGAAGTTGACCTGTAGTTGCTCGGATGCTTACTCGTATCTAACAACGTAGTTCATCTAGTCAATGGATTCTAGTAAGACGTCAATAGGTTCTTGAATGTCCGCCTCCTGAATCAATTGATCCAGTTCACCTGCTGCAAAGGGCATGTAGTTTTGCTGTCTTTTTACCTCTTCTAAATCAAATTTTCGATCACTAATGGTTTGGTAAGAAACGAATGCTACCTTTTTACCGCCCAGGTTTTCTTCCTGAATAGCAGACACGGACTCCGTTAACTTGTCGATGATTTTTTCATCTTTCAAGCTCAATATCCATTGCACGATGCTTATTTTCCTGGATTCCAGCGTCATATCATGATGTTTTGGTGGACTTTTTATAAACGATTGGTTTGGCTGATTGGTTGCATGCAGGTGAGGAGGATTAACCATTAAGGCATTGAGGCTGCTTCGCAGCTTTTGCCATTAAGGGAATTAAGGAAAAGAGGTTTATAGGTTGGGTTGAAGGTGGTATCAAGCCTTAAGGGGAGGGAAGAATAACCACTAAGGTAGTAAGTCATTAAGCGCTACACAAAGAAGAGAACTTAGCGTGGGCTACCTTACCACCAACAACCCAGGCCCGGAGGGCCGTCTCTCGTAGCATCGGGGTTCACCCCGATGTTTTCGTTATTGCCATAGACCACCACCAGATCACGCACACGGAGCGCAGCATCCACCAGCTGCCGGAGGCAGCTTCGTCCGGGGGGCACCGCCTCTAGGTCCTTTCCCTTGCACCTGCGGCCGCGCCTGACAGGCATCAGAATTAATTGTAAATGGGAAATCACTTAGCATTCAACTCCTCAATCACCTCAACCTTAAAATACACATTATCAAGATGATTAACTCGTACCCGGTAGATACCGAAAATGGAGCAAATATGGGTTAAACATCATATCATTGAACCGAGCACAAAGAACAAGTCAAAACAAGCGTATATTTTATGTTAAATAAAAAGAGATGTGACAATTTATACGTTAAAGCCCTATCTTACCACTAGATTTTTAACCGCGTACAAGGATACACGGATTTTTGTAGCACCAAAACTATTAACAATGAATTTCCTTTCCACCAGAAAGGTAATAGGCCTAACGTCCTATGCCTTCTACTTTCTGCTATTGCTGATAGCAACATCCTGCGAGTCGGACTCGCTTACCCCCGCCATTCCATCCTCCCAAGAAGGTGTCGAGCCAACAGCTGTGAACCAACTTGGAAACTTGCTTATTGCGTCAGAGGACGGTATGTTCCACTTTACTGATTTCGATGCGTTTAACGCCGCGATAAACGCAGTAGCTCCCCGGACCAATAAACCATTTTCAGAGGAAGAGCTTCGAGCCGTAGAGAGCCGCCTGGGCGTCGCTACGATGCAGGGTGCTTACCTGGACAAGGTCGACGAATTTGACCGTGAGCCCGATCTATCTACCGATTGGTTTACAGATAATTCATCGGTCATAACGTCGTTTGATGGGGGAATTTCTCCAGTCATACGTGATTTTGCGGTCCGCACATTGATCAATCAGGAAGGAAGAGTTAAAATCGGCTCAGACCTTTTTATTTTCACCAAGGATCATCAAATGATCATCAAAAACGATCCTGATGATTCCGCAATTAATAAAGCGATCATAAAAGCATCTACCGATATTGAACAGGGAATATTTGTTCAAACTGGTTGGCAATCGACAGAGGACATATCTACCGACAAGACCTGTAATGGAGCTTTTACTCGCGGTTGCGTAGCTGCAGAAATTAATAGCCATCGGGTGAGAGGTTACTGGGGGTACGATTTTATATTTAATTCTACCGTGAACGAAATATGTCCCGGATCTAATGGCGATATCTTTGACGATGATGATGACGAATTCTGCTTCCCCGTATCAGTGACCTTCACCGTAACTCATCGGTATATTGCTAATGCTAAAGTGGAAGACCGAGGATTGTTCAACCGCTGGACACGAGATCAAACAGCCTTATCGTTCACTTGCGGCGTTCGTGCACAGGGCTTACCCGGAAGTGGTATGGGCTGGACTTCTTCCTCTGACGTCCACGAAATCGACGTATCCTGGTCTGCAGGACCGTCTACCATAACTACGGTCCCAGTCGGAACGGGTGGAGCCCCAAGTGATATGGCCCGACCACTCGATTACGTTACGGGCGGGGTAGACGATGAAAACATATCCGGCTTATTTTGTTTTGACTGTTGCCCATGGGACTGCGCAAACTCGGATGAGAGCGATATTCCTTAAGGCGAGCTCAAAGTCAACTTTTCGTACAGACTTATTTGTTGACAGCATCGTGTCTTGCTTCTACTAATTGAAGCAAATTAGGGTTCGCAACACCCAGGTGCTAATTAATAACTACCTCCTATGCAATACGTTATTGAGCCTTACGCTATCATCAGGTACCGTGTAACCTGGAGTAATGTATGGTTCAATAATGTATTGCTATTTTTTCTTCTCTTTGGTGCCGGAAGTCTTTACGGCCAGCAACTAAGACGAATCGAACTGTTCAACGCAGCGGACGGCGAGCCGATCGTCACGGCAGAAGTGTACGAGTTGGAAACCCGCCGGGCGCTAACCGACGAAAACGGCGGCTTTACCTTCACCTGCCTGGAAGAACCGCGTACGCTGACGATACGGTATTTCGGCACCAATCTTGACTTGCTTATCCCCGGAACGGACCAATGCAACGAAAAAACCAGGATCGCCGTCAATCTCTCCTTATCCCTTCAAGAAGTTACGGTCAGTAGTCTGAACGTTACGGGCACGTCGGAGGCAACGTACAGCGTAGAAAAGCTGACCCGCCCCCCGACCTTACTGGGGCAACCGGATATTTTACGGGGACTTACCCTGAGAAGCGGCATCAGCCACGGGCAGGAAGGAAATGCGAACATCTTCGTTCGTGGCGGAACGCCCGACCAAAACTTAATCCTCATAGACGATGCCCCCGTTTACAACGTAAACCACCTGGGAGGATTCATTTCTATTTTTAACGACGACGCCATACGCTCGGTGAGCGTCTACAAGACCACGCCGCCGTTGGTCTACGGCAACCGACTATCTTCGGTCATCGACGTACGGCTCAAGAACGGATCCGATAAATCGTGGAGGGGAAAGCTGGGCATAGGAATCGTATCGGCTAATGCCTATATCGAAGGCCCACTAATTAAAGACAAAACAACCCTGATCGCAGGTGTCCGCACCGGCTACCTTGATCTGATTAACCTTGGGGTAGACAAAAATACCGAGACGGACTTCTTTGACTTGCGGATGAGTGACTACCTCATTAAAGTTGCCCATACGTTCTCTCCCCGGCACCGGCTGTTCCTGAGCAGTTACCGCAGCAACGACGTTAACGCAATTGCTGAAAACCCGAATAATATTACGCTCAACGGGCGCATCGTACGTCAATTTACCAATCTAACCGCCCGGTACGGCAACCAGACGTTTAGCGTAAGGGATTACCTGGAATTCTCCGGCAAACTACAGTTGGTGACGTTCGCCTATTACACCGACTATAAAAATGGCTTTAGAGAAATCAGACGGACCTACGATCCGGAACTTATTGAGGACAGGGACGAGGAAGTAAACTCCCGTTTATCAGAGTTCGGCGGGGCTACCGAGTTGAGGTACGCTACCGAAAAAGCGGATTATCGGATGGGGCTGGTCTATTCCGCCAAGGAAGTCCGCCCACTGCGGGCTAGTTTCGACGGACAGACGGTGGCAGACAATCCACTGGCTTCCGCTTCCACGAACTTCACCGCTTTCGCCGGATACGACTACCGGCTCAGCGAACGATTAACTTTTGCGGGAGGAGCAAGGATGAATTTTTATCGAAACGATGCCTACCGGAAAGTATCCCCCGAGCTACGCGGCAGACTGGATTACCGAATTACCAAAGACCGCGGGTTATCCATCAGCGCCAATACCACCGTTCAGGACCTACAGCTGTTGAGCAGTGGCACCCTCGGACAGAATACCGAGGCGTATGTGCTGGCCAACGATGATCTGCCCTTACAAAGTGGTTGGCAAGCCGACATTGGCTACCACCAGCCGCTTGGAACGCTGGGTTACCTTAAATTGGGCTATTACTACCGCAGCATGAACAACGTCCTGTTCTACCGGAACAACGGGCAGGGCGTCGAAGAAGCAGCAGCCATTCTACGGGAAACCAGGACGGGGGGGACGGGCTACTCACACGGTATCGAGATGGAAACCGAACTGGAATGGAAATCCCTGGCGGTGCTGCTGAGCTACACCCTATCCCGGACCAAGCACCGCTTTTCGGGACTCAACGGTGGCGACTATTTTCCTTTTCGGTACGACCGACCCCATGATATATCCCTCAACCTAAGTTATCCGTTGGGAAAGAAGTACCAGATCGGGGCCAACTTTATCTTTCAGTCCGGCATAGCAGTTACGACCCCTACAGCGCGCGTCCCGGGTTCAGACAACTATCCCAATTATAACGTAGTGCCTTCGATCAATAACGCCAGGTTCCCTTCCTACCACCGCTTGGATGTATCCTTAGGTAGAGAATGGGTTGGCCGGAAAGGAAATAAAAACAATTTGCGCCTGAGCATTTATAATGCGTACAATCGAATCAACCCCACTTTTTATCGCTCCCGGGCCAGCGCAAACTTTGCGGGAACCGAAGCAGAGACCATAATTATTCGTTCCTACAGAGTAGGTCAGTTTGGCCTGTTTCCATCGCTTCATTACTCCAGAGAATTCGGCCAACATGAATAACAAGTTTATAGGACTCCTGCTCTCGCTGGTACTGCTTACCGCTTGCGAACAAGAGAGAAGAGAGGACACCCAATTTTTACATCCTTATTCGGGTGATATGCCCGTGGTCTTTGCTTACCTCCATAATGGGACTGCCCGCATAGACGTACAAGCCATGCGTACGCTTCCGTATTACAGCCCGGAGCCTGAAGCGAATCTTATTGACCTAAGCGGTAGTCTGAATGTCTCCGGACAATCCCTCTCGGACCTCGTACCCGTAAGCGCGGGCAGGTACACCATTGACCTTGACGAAGTACTGACTATTGAACCTTCCTATCACTTAGCCCTCGAACATCCCGATTTTGGCGCCTTTCGAACGGCCGCTGTAAGTATACCTTCACCGGTTGAAATAACGGATATAGACACGACCCGTCAACAGGAGCGCATTAGCCTTTCTGGCGGCGTTGGCTCCGTCCCCACAGGGCTGTCCGTTAGTAGTAAATTGCTGCGTTACGGGGAAGGTATTATTCTTAATAGCGAAGGCGGAGAGCTTTTACCCATCAGAGATGCAGAAGAATTCGTAACCGACGTAACGAATAGGACCAGAACGTACGCCATCACCGAACGATTCGTTATTTTTGATCCCGATACCCGGGTGCCGGTAGATACGATCATGGTTGATTCGGTGCAATTGATACTGTACACTTGGGGGGAAGAAGTTATCCGCTTCAACCGTTCCCGTGCGGGAACGAACCAGGAGTTCGGAGACGGTGATGAAACCATCGACGGGACAAGTTGGTCAAATGTGGAAGGGGGGCACGGATTGGTGGCTGGGTTTGCTACGGATACGGTTACGGTTGTTCTTCGGTAGAGGGGATTAACCATTAAGATATTAAGCCAATACATCCACACTTAACTTCTCAGCTCGCAGAGCTTTGTAACACAGCACCGACTTTAGTCGGGAAACTTTAATCGCGAAACGTCCCCCCACGACAATGCCCCAGGCCCGGAGGGCCGTCTCTCGTAGCATCGGGGTTCACCCCGATGTTTTCGTTCCGATGTTTTCGTTATGCCCATTAGCCACGCGCTCGGAGCGCGACGTTCCCACCCGCTGCCGGAGGCAGCTTCGTCCGGGGGCACTGCCTCTAGGTCCTTTCCCTTGCACCTGCGGCCCCGCCCACCCACCAGAAAGTAAAATATCCAAAACCCCAAACACGTTTAAACGCCTAAAACAAACCAATGAAACCCTACACGCTATTGCTCCTGTCTGTCCTCCTCCTGGCCGCCTGCCAGGATGATGAGATGGTGCCCGACCTGCAGACGACGCTGAGGTTGGATCAGAAGATCAACATCAACGGCCTGGAACGGGAATACCACATTCAAACACCGCCCGAACCTGCCGGCAAGCCATTGGTCATCCTGCTGCATGGGCACGGTGGCAGTTCGGACCAATCCATCGGTGCCGGGGTTGGTAAAGCGGTACAAAAGACATGGCTTGATTTGGCCGAAGACGAGGATTTTACCGTAATTGTGCCCAACGGCACCCTTGGCCCGGAAGACACCCGTGGCTGGAATGATTGCCGCAATGATGCCCCCGGCAATCCGGAGACGGACGACGTGGCGTTCATCAGCCAACTGATCGATAACACCCTTGTAGAATTTAATTATGATTCGGATAGGATCTATATCGCCGGCGTTTCCAACGGGGCGTCTATGTCCATTCGATTGGCGCAGGAGATTCCCGAAAAAATAGCGGCTTTCGCGTCCATCGTAAACTCAATGCCCGGGAACTCTGAATGTCCGGTTAGCGATGTTCCCCTCTCTGTTTTGTTTATGAATGGAACGGCGGACCCGCTGGTGCCCTACGAAGGCGGGCAAATTGCCTCCAACAGGGGCCTGGTTCAGTCTACTACAGCCAGCGTCGCCTACTGGGTGGCCAGGAACAATACGGATACCCAACCCATTGTGCAAGATTTTGACGACCGCGATCCAGACGATGGCAGCACCGTCAAAAAGTACCATTACCTGAATGGGACCAACAACACGGAAGTGGTGCTGTATGAAGTCATCGGAGGCGGACACACCGAGCCGAGCCTCGTAGAAAGATATGGAAATCTTTACCTGGCCATTGTCGGTACGCAGAATGGGGACATTGAAATGGCGGAGGAGGTTTGGGACTTTTTTCGGGGGAAAACTCGGTAGGTGGTGGTGGGGTAGATTTTACCACTAAGGCACCTAGGCATTAAGGGCTACACTAAGGGAATAGGTAAGGCCGTCTCTGTGTTACCGCTGTGCCTCCCTCCGTGCTGCCCTCTGTGAAACCAATCAGCTGCGTAGCAGCCCAGGTATCAGGATGCACTATCATCAAATATCCTCAGGTAGCAATTCCCTAAATTACCACATGAATCCACCCACCCAACTCCTGGTAATTTTAGCCCTGGCCCTATTCTCCTGCAACGGCGCGCCCGAACAAAAAGCAGCAAACTCAGAACTAGAAGACAGTGCCTTCTGGCTGGAAGACGGCATCCCCCTACCAGCAACCGACTCCCTGTTCTACCAGGAACACCCAGCCCCGCTTTTCAGAAAGGAGTTCAGGACGGACAGGACGATCAAGGCCGCAACCCTCAGCATAACCGCTGCCGGTTACTACAAAGCCTCCATCAATGGCCGGGCCATTGAAGCGAACGTCCTGGACCCAGCATGGACAGATTTCAGCAAGCGTATTTACTACTCGGACTATGACGTTACTGCGCTGCTGCAAGACGGTGACAACTGCCTCGGCGTATCTCTCGGTAACGGATTCTACAACCCGCTGCCGATGAAGAAATGGGGACATAGGAATATGCGGGAGGACCTTACCGTCGGGAAACCCGTCTTTCTGGCTAAGCTCCGCATCAGCTATGAAAATGGTGATACCGAAGAAATTGTCTCTGACGACTCCTGGAAATATGCGCTTGGGCCGATCCTTAAAAACAGTGTCTACATCGGTGTGGCTTATGATGCCAATAAGGCATTAGACCGATGGGACACGCCTGGGTTTGATGATCAGGGATGGCAAGGAGTTACCATTGGGAAGTCTCCCGGCGGGAAGCTGGAACAGGCCTTTTTTCCGCCGGTGGAAATAACCAGGGAGATCACGCCAGTGGATATTTCCTCGCCGGCAGAAGGCGTCTGGATGGTGGACATGGGGGAGAATTTTACCGGAACGTACAAGATCAAATTAACCGACAAAGTGGGCGATACCATTTCCTTCAAGTTTGGAGAACGGATCTACGAGAATGGGCGCGTAAACCCGATGACTACGGTGGCGGGACAGATAAAGCGGAAGGGCGTTGGTGGACCGGGGGCACCGGACATTGCCTGGCAAACAGACAGCTACATCCTTGGCGATAAGGAGGAGCAGTGGTTCAGCCCGGATTTCACCTACCACACCTACCGGTATATGGAGATAACGGGCCTGGACGAAGCGCCTGTGCTGGATGATGTCCGGGGGCTTTTTCTGCACACCAACGTCGCCAACGAAAACAGCTTTGCCAGTTCATCGACCTTGCTGAACTCGATTCAGGAGGCTGCGGAGCGTACATTTTTGACCAACCTGGTGAGTGTGCAGTCGGACTGCCCAGCCAGGGAGAAATTTGGCTACGGCGGCGACCTGAACGCGACCAGCGAAACCTTCATCTACAACTTCGACATGCACGCTTTCTACGGCAAAACCATCTACGACTGGGTGGATGCCATGAAGGATTCCAGCTTTGTGGATACTGCGCCTTTCACCGGCATCGAATACTGTGGCATCAGCTGGGAATCGGCTTACCTGACGACGCAGTACTATCTGTACCTCTACTATAACGACACCGAGATCATCCGGGAGCTTTATGCTCGGAACAATAAATGGATGGACAAAGCCGCCATGCTTCATCCCGAAGGCATCGTTGATGCGGGTTTAAGCGATCATGAATCGCTGGAGCCCGTTCCGGTGCAGCTTACGGGTACCGGTCATTACCTGCAATGCGCGCGCATCATGCGGACTTTTGCCGGGGTGATGGGCAATGAATCGGATGCCCAAAAGTACGGGGAGCTAGCGGACGAACTGCAGCAACAGCTCAAGGCAGAGTTTTGGGACAAACCATATTCCGGGGAGATCAATCGGCAAACGCTATTCGCTACCCTACTCTACCACAAGGTGATCCCCAAAGACGATATTCCTGCGGCAGTGGACTCTTTGTTACTGGCCGTAAAGAATGGTCCGTCGGGCCATTTCAACACCGGTATTTTTGGCACGAAGTACGTGTTGGAAACGCTGTCAGCATACGGCTCCCCGAATACCGTTTTTGACATCGTCAACAGCACCACCTATCCGGGTTGGGGCTTTATGATGGACCAAGGCGCCACTTCCATCTGGGAGACTTGGAAAGAGAGTGACAATACTTACTCGAATAACCACCCCATGTTCGGCACCGTCTCTGAATGGTATTATCGCTGGTTGGCGGGTATCCGACCGGATCCTGATTATCCTGGGTTTGAAGAATTCTTCCTAACACCCACCACGCCTGAAGGACTCGAATCCGTAAATTGCACCTACCATTCCCCCCATGGGCCCATCGTATCTAATTGGGAGAGGACAACGGCAGCGGGGTATACTTATAAAATAACCGTCCCTGATGGCACCAGGGCCAGGGTGAGGTTGCCAGTAGCCACTTCGCAGGTACTAGGGGTTACTGATGAACGGGGCGTGGACCTATCCGGTACCATTGATGGGGTACAGACGGGGCGGTTTTCTTTGCCAGGAGGGGACTATGTGATAACGGTGAGTGCTGAAACCGAGTAGGTAGTATTTTCAGTGCCTTATCAAATGTAATGGTCGGCAGAAAAAAAATCGGGATTGGACGCTCGCAGGACCTCATCAATTTCGCCTCCGGCTCCATTGATGAGGACGCTACGAGGTCCGACTGCGGCCGACTAGGACCTCGTAGCGTCTCGAGCACGAAGTACGGCGCAGCCAAACCGAAGCAGAGCGGAGGATTTTCGAGTCCTGCGAGCGTCCGGTTCAGGAAATATACAGTTGTGTGTACATCTCCTTAATTTTCAGTACAGCATCAGCGTTCGGAACTTCCGGGACGAACCGTTGGTTGACGCCGCACTAAAGAACAGCGCCATGGACTACCACTGCAAGAAATGTAATGCCAATTTGCTCATCCACAACTTATCCCCTGAGCGAAAGATGGACCTTTGGAAGACAAGGGTGGAACAAGGGCCTTTGGTGGCCATAAAATCACTTATTGATTTCGACGACCTCAGCCTTTTGGAGTCCAAGAGAATTGTGCTTCACCTCTCGCCTACAGCGGGGCAATGCAACTTGTGTGGTGATGATAATTTAGTAGGCTTTGAGGTGGCTTGTGAAGCGTGTAATTCTTTGAATTTGAATTGGGTATCTGCTTGAGGTGAAGATTTAAGGCGTACTGTTATGCGCTTGGCGATACTCGTATAATATATTTTAGGTTTCAGTAGATAGTTTGCCCTGATTTCGCGTAGCGAATACACATAAGTTACCCCGGACAGAGTCCGGGGTAACGGGCTAAGGGCTAACCTTACGACGCGCAGCGTCGTCAAACCTTAACGGCCCATTTCGTTACCCGGGACTGCGTCGTTCCTCCTTGTCCCAGGCAACTCAAGGGTAGTCGCTACGCGACAAATATGAAGCCTGGCCTTCTGGCTGAAAACAATCTTATGCCGTGTGCGAAAATTCTTTATGGAACGACAGAGGTCACGCGCTAGGAGCGCGACGTTCCCGCTCGCTACCGGAGGTACTTCGTCTGGCAGCACTCTGTGTCTAGGTCCTCCCCCTTGCACCTGCGGCCGCGCCTGATTAGGCACCAGTGAAAAGAGATCACGCCTTAATTCCTACCTTAAACCTGTAAAACAGCCGTTTCCAAAAGGGCAAGAATCCGCTAGGGCAACAAAAACAACGCAGCAGTACTATGAATAAACTCCACCTGGCCTTCCTCCTAGCCATGCTGTTTTCCTGCTCCTCCCCCACCCCAACAGCACAAGAGCAAATCGCCCATACCGACCACACCGTTTTCGGCATCAACAAACTACCGCCCCACGCCAATTTCTTCGGGTATGCGTCCGCTGACCAGGTGACCGAAAATGAGCCAGCAAACTCCCACCGTTTCCTCTCCTTAAACGGAGATTGGAAGTTCCACTGGACAAGGTCACCAAAAGACAGAATAGAGAACTTTTATACGGAGGATGTCAATGATGCCGACTGGACCACCATCCCCGTCCCCGCCAACTGGGAAGTGGAAGGCTACGACCACCCCATCTACCTGGACGAACGCTACCCCTTCGAGACAACATGGCCGGATGCGCCCACGGACTACAACCCCGTTGGCTCCTACCGGCACACCTTCCAGTTGCCCGAAAACTGGCTGAAAGAGGACATCATCCTACACTTCGCTGGCGCAAAGTCCGCCATGTACCTCTATATCAATGGGCAGTACGTAGGCTATTCCCAGGGTTCTAAAACCCCGGCCGAATTCAACATCAGTGCCCTTGTCAAAGAAGGCAATAACTTGATCGCCCTGCAGATGTACCGCTGGAGTGACGCCAGCTACCTGGAGAGCCAGGACATGCTGCGGATGAGTGGCATCGAACGGGAAGTATTTGTGTACGCTCGGCCCAAGGTGGCGGTGGCTGATTTCCACGTTGTCGCCGATCTGGATGATGCCTTTGAAAATGGGTTATTCTCAACGACGGTAGAAGTAGCGAATGCTTCGGCGGAGAAAGCTGTCCGCACGCTGCAAGTCCAGGTTCTGGACGGTGAAACGGAAGTAGCATCCTTTGAAAGCCTCGTTGAGGTGAAGGCCAACGACACGGCCAGCGTGAAGGTGGAGGAGATGATCTCAGACGTGAAGCAATGGTCAGCGGAAGTGCCGAACCTCTACACCCTGAACCTCCAGCTGCTCGATGATGGCGAGCAGGCGAACAACCAGTTCATCCAAAAGCACATCGGGTTCAGAAATGTACGGATAGGTGATGGGCAGCTGCTGGTGAACGGACAGGCGATTTACATCAAGGGAGTCGATCGGCACGAGACTGATCCGCATACCGGACACGTTGTCTCGAAAGAAAGCATGGAACGGGACATCCAGCTGATGAAGCAGCATAACATCAATGCGGTTAGGAGCAGCCATTACCCTAATCATCCTTACTGGTATGATTTATGCGATAAATACGGTTTGTACGTCATTGATGAGGCCAACGTGGAGAGCCACCCGCTGGCTAATGATGAGGCAACGCAATTAGGCAATGAACTATCGTGGCTACCCGCCCACCTGGACCGCACCCAACGGATGTACTTCCGCGACCGAAACCACCCTTCCATCATCGTTTGGTCTTTGGGTAATGAAGCTGGGGAGGGGGACATTTTCCGGTCTACTTACAAATGGTTGAAGGCGGCTGATGCTACCCGGCCGGTGCAGTACGAGCCGGCGGGTAAGGAAGACTATACGGACATCTTCTGCCCGATGTACCCAAGGGCATCCCTTCTGGAGGATTACGCCATGAGTAAGCCGACAAAACCCGGCATCATGATCGAATATGCCCACGCCATGGGCAATTCCGTCGGTAATTTACAGGACTACTGGGACATCATCGAACGATACCCGGCCCTCCAGGGGGGCTACATCTGGGACTGGGTGGACCAGTCGCTGGAGTATAAAGATGAAAACGGGAAACCGTACCTGGCCTACGGCCATGATTATCACCCGGATATGCCAACGGACGGAAACTTCCTGAACAATGGCCTGGTGGATCCGTACCGGAATCCGCATCCACATTTAGCGGAGGTGAAGAAGGTGTACCAACCGGCTAAGTTGGCCTGGAACCCGCAAACAAGGCAAATTACCGTTAGCAATAAAAACTACTTTTCGCCCCTGGACAATGTAGCCCTGAAGTGGTCGGTTTTTGCTGACGGTGAGCTGATAAAAATGGGCGAAGTAGCGACGGTAGACGTTGCTGCTCAGGAACAGGCTAGTTACGCCATTTCGATGCCTTCGTTGCCTGCCAGCAAAGAAGTCATACTCTTGACTCAACTGATGACCAAGGCTGCCGAAGGACTATTGCCAAAGGATCATGAACTGGCCTTTGGCCAGTTTGTGTTGCAGGCGTTCAAGTCTCCGGTTATTACGGAGGTCCAGGCTCCGGCATTAGCGATCTCCGAAGCAGGGACGGATTATGTGCTTACCGGCGGAGAGACTAAGCTTAGCCTTGACCAAAAAACCGGTCAAATCACACACTGGAGTTATAAGGAGGAGCTGATCACGGACCAAGCCATCCGCCCCAACTTCTGGCGCGCGCCTACGGATAATGACCTGGGCAACGGGATGCACAAGTGGGCCAAGGTCTGGAAGCAAGCTACCGAACAAGCGGCCCCCACCTTGCGCGCAGCACCGCAACAAACCAAGGAGGGAGTCGCCTTTAGCCTGGATTATCAGCTACCGGATGAGGTGGCCCAGCTTAGCGTTGACTACCTTCTTTCGCCAACAGGTGCGTTGATGGTGGACTACCATTTCAAGGCACAACAAGACGCTCTGCCCAATATTCCAAGGCTAGGTATGTACCTGACGCTGCCAAATTCCTATACCGAAACCGCCTGGTACGGAAGAGGCCCGCAGGAAACCTACTGGGACCGGAAGACGGCTGGTAAAATTGGCATTTATGCCGGGGCTATTGCAGACCAGTTCCATCGCTACTCCCGTCCGCAAGAGACCGGAAACAAAACGGACCTTCGGTGGATGCGCGTTCAATCGGACAACCTCCTGCTAACCGTAGCCTCCACCGACGACCAATTCCTGAACGGCAGCGTCTGGCCCTTTGCCACTTCCGAACTAGACTTTGTTGCCGGCAAGGACGGCGGTGAATCTGCCTCAGGTTTAGTCCCCGTTACGGCTAAACATGGAGCGGATATTCGGACGGGGGAATTGGTCCAATGGAACATCGATCATCTGCAGATGGGCGTTGGTGGGGATAATTCCTGGGGACGGCTGGTGCATGCGGAATATTGCATTCCTGCTGGGGAGTATCGGTATGGTTTTGTGCTTCGGCCAGGGAGGGGGTAACCACTAAGGAAACAAGACATTCAGTGCTACATTAAGAGTAGAAGTGTAATTAACCAATAAGGAGTATTTTACTTACTGCCTTAATGGTTAATTACGATACGCCTTCAGACAATTACGGTAAAGGCAATATCCACATCTTTGCCTGTGACATCCTACTTTATTTTTGCAGCAGAAAATTCAATGCCTCGGCTTACGGTAAGCTGGTTCACCTGACCCTTATCATCTCTGGAAAAACTTAGTAGGGCATCTGTATCCTGAGCAGAGAATTTGTCTTTCCCGTAACAGAAGATCTCTTTCCGGTCATTACCTAATTGGCCGTAGAGCACATCATCTACCCTGAAGATTTCGAAAACAAACTTATCCGGCACTTGATACTTGCCTACATATTCATCTAATGTTGAATTTGTCAACGACAAGGTCTTGTAGCCACTTGCCGGTGCGACCTTGTCCCAAGTGGTAGATCGGTTTGGCGTAATCAAGGTATAGCCCTTTTCAATCTCGTCGCCATCGAATTCGATTTGATTTAAACTCCCCTTGAGGAGGAATTTGTTTTCGCCTGTGGGCAGTAGTGTTGTTTTTTGTCCACCCTTGTGGTAATACATTAAAGCATCATCATGCAGCACTATATTGATATCGCCGGTTTGATGGTGGTACGTCCCCTGATACTCTTCAAGAGCTTTTTCTGAAACCACCATTCCTTTTGTGGGATATGGCTGACCGAGGGCAACAGCTGTAATTTTAGAAGCTACTATTTCGATATTTCTATTGCAATCGCAATTACTTAAAACTGCCACATAGATATCTTTCGAAGGTAAGTATATTTCCATTGAGGTAAATCCATTCACAATGCCGTCGTGCTTCACTGATTTGACTCTCTGAATATTGCCTATTTGCCAACCCATCGAATATCCGGTGGCTTCGCCATTGGGTAACACCTGCGACTCACTTAATTGATCTACGTAGGACAATGGGATGACCTTCCCATTCATTACTGCGCTATTCCAAGTTGACAGGTCGTCCAGGCTACTCACCAACCCTCCAGCCGCATAAGGGATTTTCATGTCTAAAAAGGAGGCCGATTCATAGGTGTCGGCGACTAAAGAGTGTCCTTTACTCATTGAAAAATTGGTACCGTCCAGGTATTCAAACCCAGTACCCTTCAGGTTCAAAGGCATAAACAAGTTCTTCTTCAGGTACGCTTCATAAGACATACCAGAAACGTTTTCTATAATGTAACCTAGTAGAATATAACCTAGGTTAGAATAGGAATATCCAGTACCAGGTGAGAACTTAAGAGACGAGCTTAGAATTGGTTCGACCATCACCGCTGGATACTGCTCTCTATCTATTTCCGCTGGATTAAATGAGGGTATATCCGACTGATTCCCTAACCCGCTGGTATGGTTCAATAGTTGTTGAATAGAAATGTCTTCAGCCAAACTTGCCTGTGGCAGATAGTCCTTTATTGAAGCGTCCAAGCGTATTTTATTTTCATGTACCAATTTCAAGATGGCAACAGCCGTAAACTGCTTCGTAATTGACCCGATACGAAAATGATGCTCGGTGCTTAATGCTGCTGAGTTTCCGACATCACTCAATCCGGATGCCTCTTTGTACAACACCTCTTTCCCTTCCGTAACCAAAACGGCAATTCCGGGGCTATTGGGCTGTAGGTAATCGGTTACGATTTTTTGGATTTGGTTTTCTTTTGATTGTCCAAATAAACTAACCGTTAAACATGAAAGCAGGATGAAAATGTATAGCTTTTTCATAGCATTATTTTTTAGATGATAAAAGATGATGTGACCTTTGAAGACTGTTTCAAAGGCCGTTTTCTGCTAACAAAGACTTCATTGACAACTGATTGGTTGCAGTATGTGTTAAAACAGGAATAGATAACCACTAAGGCACTTAGGCATTAAGGGTTACGCTAAGGAAAAACCGTAGAAGAGCATCACTAAGATATAGTTGTAATGGATCCATTGATTAAAAAGATCATTAAATTGGCTGACGTAAAAATCAAGAAGCACGGATGGAAAGTATACCCAAATGACATCAAATATTACAATAACTTCGTCAGGCTGTTCTATCAGAGTAAAGGGCTTGTTGATTCAGAAATTACCTCAATGGATGACGATGACATGATCTATGGAATTGGTATTTTCTTAGTAGACCTTAGAACCTTAGAATTCCACAACGTCTCATGTATCGAAGAAATCGCCGCCACAGCGGCAATGCTAAATGCTAATTACAGCTAATAGCTTCCTTCTAACCTAGTCCCCTAAGCTTAACGGTGAACAATACAGCTCCAAAGTCCCTTTCCCCTGCACCTGCGGCCCCGCCAAATCCTGCTTAATTCCCGCTATCCCCTATTTTGCGCAAAAACACTCCATGCGTGCAATCCTCTCCATCCTCCTACTCCTGGTACTCACCACCATCCTCTCCAGCCAGGAAGCCCATCGCCGCTGGCGAAAGATGAACCAAATTCGTCAGGATAAATTCGACCTGGTCTTGCCGGAGGTGATGCGGGAGAATAATATTGACATGTGGATCATCATGAACCGGGAGGGTAATTTTGACCCCTTGTATCCGGATATGGGGGAAGGTTATGTGGGCGCCACCGGCTACTACGTGTTTACGGATAATGGCGGTGACCGAATAGAAAGGGCAGCCCTGGGCGTTGGGGGGTACTTACTGGAAGAAGGGGGAACTTATGACTATTTCGGTTCTGAACTGGAGCTCCGGGAATACGTCACCGAACGAGATCCACAGCGGATCGGGCTCAACTATTCCAAAGCCATCGGCGGGGCGGATGGCCTGTCTTACTCCGGCCACCAGGAACTGGTGGAAACGCTGGGAGAAAAATATGCTGCCCGCTTCGTTTCTGCCGAAAAACTGGTCTCCGATTTTCGTTCTCAACGGGTCGCCAGCGAAATCGCCGTATTCGGAGAAGCCTGTGAATTATCTTACCAGATAGCAGAAAAAGCGCTGTCTAATGCCGTCATCACACCGGGGGTAACAACACTGGAGGATGTAGCCTGGTGGATGAAGGAACAACTGTTTAAGCACAACCTGGAATCTTCCTTCGGCATGCCATCCGTTTACGTCACCGGCATCCGCGGTATAATGGCAACTTCTACCGACCGGATCATCGAACGCGGTGACGTGCTGACCATCGACTGGGGCGTTGGCCTGATGAATATGTACACCGACATGAAGCGGATGGCTTACGTCTTGCGCGAGGGCGAAACAACCGTACCTCCGGGGATTCAAAATGCCTTCGATCAAGCGGTCCGCGTTCGGGACATCATCAAAAAAAACATCAAGCCGGGGAAGACGGCCAAAGAGACGGAGACGGCGGTGTACGCTGCACTCACCGCCGCAGGTTTCAATAAAATGAAGGGGTTTAACCAGTTTACGGAGGGTGACGTCACGGATGTCATCATCGGCTGTCATTCCGTTGGTAATTGGGGGCATGGCGTGGGTCCGTCTATTGCTTTTTTCAATCCTGTCCGCTTGGGCTTCGAGATCAAGCCCACGAATCTATTGTCAATCGAATTGTTCGCCTACACCCGCTTGCCGGAATGGGGTGGGAAAAAGCTACGCGTCGCCTTGGAGGATGATGCGGTGGTTACTGCCCGGGGGGTGGAGTGGATTTATCCGGTCAACCCTCGGGTGGCGGTGATTAAATAACCTACAGAAGGAAGTAAATACTAGGGCATTAAGAGCACTAAGTGCTACACTTAGAGCGTGTCTCTTGTACGATGGATTCCCCCATATTTTTGTCCCCCTAAAAAAATAGTCCTAAAGCCAGCAAGCGATTAAGGACGCGACAACCAGAATCCGTAAATTAGATCCCAGTTTACAACACAAGCAAAGCAACGTAGAAATGAAAATATATTTCACCTTATTATTGCTGGCAATTATGCTGACAAGTTCCTATGCCCAAACAGACGTTGAAAACAGTAAAGATTACAGACTTTTAGACAGGCTTCCTGAGTATTCCATCCTGGCGTACGAGGAACGTGAGTTTG
>JBGCFZ010000328.1:0-13231 GCA_045110355.1 Lewinella sp.
AATAAACTTAGGGAGACAACATAGATAACTACAATACAGACCGGTGAGGTACATGAAAACGTTAGCAAATTAACGACTTAATGGTAGGTTTATGGGTTTAGTAACATTTTTAGGCGCTTCCTTCAGTCGCATTGGGAGGCCTTCGGTAGTTATGGTCGGTCCCTTCGTTTCCTGTTGGGAACTCGCTTCACGAGTGTTGTGGGGGAGCTTCGGTCCACGAGGAAACCTGTTAGTAGCCCTCCAAAAAGGCCGAAGGCCTTCCAACGCGACCGAAGGGAGGCCCATAACGCGCAGCCCAATACAGCCGAAGGCTCCGTATCTTCCCCCCGTGAAACTAAAGTCCCAAATCCCCAACTTCATCACCCTGCTCAACCTCTTCTGTGGTTGTGCGGCCATCATCAATATCCTGGATTATCAGTTCGTCGCAGCCTTCTGGTTCCTCTTTGCGGCGGGCTGGTTTGATTTTGCTGACGGGCTGGTGGCCCGCCTGCTCAACGTCTCCAGTGAGCATGGTAAGGAGTTGGACAGTCTGGCAGATATGGTCTCCTTCGGGGCGGTGCCTGGGGTAATTTACTATACTTTGCTCTTCATTGACCAACCCTCTGCACCTGCGGCCGCGCCCGAAATCATCTGGTCCTGGTATGCTGCACCTGGCCTTATTGTCGCCATGTTTTCTGCTTTACGCCTGGCCAAGTTTAACCTGGATACCCGACAGACCGAAAATTTCTTAGGCGTAGCCACGCCAACGAGCACCGTTTTTGCCACCGGCCTAATGCTCATTTATGCCCTCGATCCCTTTGGTTGGGCGGTGTGGGCGACCAGCCCGCTGGTCCTGTATCCTGCCATTATCGCCTTTTCCTACCTCCTGGTTAGTGAACATCCAATGTTTTCTTTCAAGATAAAAGGCGCGAAGTGGGCGGGCAACGAGACGCGAATTATCTTTGCGGTTCTTGCCATTGTCCTCCTCGCTACGTTGTGGACGGCGGCCTTTCCTTTCATCGTCGGGGTGTACCTGATCATTAATCTGGTTGCACCACCGACCGCGCAAGCAAATACCTCCAACGAATGAAGTTTCTCGCCCACATCAACATCATGCCCAAGGCCGAACTGCTCGATCCCCAGGGCAAAGTGGTCGTCAAAAACCTACCTAATATCGGTATTGAAGGCGTCGATGCTGTTCGTATCGGTAAGCACGTCACCATCAGCCTCGAAGCCAAAAACGCGGACGATGCACAGGACAAAGTAGAGAACGCCTGCAAGAAACTGCTCGCCAATGTGATCATGGAGAGCTACGACTTTGTGGTCGAAGAGTTGTAGATTGATAGATGTGATAGTTTGATAGATTAATAGGCTGCCGCAAACGCTTGCTCACTTCGTTCGTTCAGACAACAAACGAGCAGAGCGAGCAAGCGCTATTAATCTATCAATCTACCACATCTAAATAAGGCGCGGCCGCAGGTGCAGGGCAAGTTGGAGAACCAACATCGTATCCACTTGTTATCACGGTATGAAAACTCCGGAAAATTACAACCCCCTTACCGCCGATGAAGAGCGTGTGATCGTCCGAAAAGGTACTGAGATGCCTTTTACCGGTGAGTACAACAACTTCAAAGTCGATGGCGTCTTCGTATGCCGGCGCTGCGACAACCCGCTTTACGATAGTAAAGACAAGTTCAGCAGCGGCTGCGGCTGGCCAGCTTTCGATGACGAAGTACCCGGTGCCATTGAGAAGATTCGGGATGCCGACGGCCGTCGGGTCGAGATTCTCTGCAACAACTGTGGCGGACACCTTGGCCACGTTTTTGAAGGGGAACGGCTCACGCCCAAGAATACCCGTCACTGTGTCAACAGTCTCTCGATCAAATTCATCAAGCGGGAGAAGTTTGAGGCGATGTCCTCAGATGGTGATGCCTGACCGCCGCAAGCAGCAGCGAAGCTAATGGCAATTATCTACCTGGCCAGTGGTTGCTTTTGGGGCAGGGAGTATCACCTGCGTAAACTTCCGGGTGTCATCAGTACCCGCACGGGTTTTATGGGAGGTACTGTTGCCTACCCTACTTATCAACAAGTTTGTACTAAAGTAACCAGCCACGCGGAAACGGTGGAAGTGATGTATGACCCTGCGGTACTTCCTACCCAGACGGTACTAACGGAATTCTTTACCCTCCACGACTTTACCATTGATCGGAGTGAAAACAGTGGCCAATACCGCTCCGCTATTTTCCTCACTCCCGAAGAGAAACTTGCCCCGGAACAAGAGGAAATTGCCCTGAAAATGCTGGCGAAATTGCGCGCCAATGGCTTTTCTCCAACGACACAGCTTCGGAAGGACTCCATTTTTTATCCGGCCGATAAAAGGCATCAACAGTACTGTTCCAGCAAGGGAATGGTACCAAAAAAGCGGGGTGCGGAGGAAATTCGTAAAATTTTAACACTTTAATAACCCCAAATTATTCGTTTACCTAGCAATATTTCTACTAGTAGAATATTCCGTTGGAGGCTTCTTAACCGACGTAAATAGTGCATTTATTCCGTTTCACGGTGAAATTAAGGGCAATTGCCTCGTGGTTCCCAAATCAACGACGACACTTTTGGGTCCACTTAAGCGTTGAACAACAAACCGTTAGGTTCAAAAAGCTTGCCTCGTGGTGGTCGTTACCCCTATCTTTGCGACCGCTTAGGGTAAGGTTAACACTAACCCGGCGATATACCCCAGAAAACGGTCGTACACCCCAGGCGACCAAAAATGCTGACCGAAGAGCCAATCCCATGAACAGGTGGCGTTGAGGCGGTCAGTAATTGTTTAACGAAATTACATTTGATGAGCAAGCTCCTAAAGTGCTTGTGCATGGCCGTGATATTGGCGATGTACACTTCCGCACAGGCTAACTCGATTTCTTCTTCTAACGACCCAGACGACAGAACAGCTTCTTCCATCAGCCACCGACTGGCTGGTCTTGAGTTGCCTTTGTCCACCCCTGCTTCTGACGCCCACCTACAGCGCAAGCTGAAGGATTACCTTGGCGGAGGAAGCCACAGCACCGAGCGTATGCTTGGCCGCGCCAACCAATACTTCCCCGTCTTTGAATACTATCTGGCTAAGCATAATATGCCCGAAAGCCTGAAGTACTTAGCCGTGGCGGAGTCTATGTTGGTACCAGGAGCCGTTTCCTCGGCCCGCGCAGCGGGCCTCTGGCAGCTGATGCCGGCTACCGCCCGCTCAATGGGCTTGCGGGTAGACGGAACAGTTGACGAACGACTTGATATGTACCGCTCCACCGAAGCTGCAGTAGTAATGCTGAAGGACCTCCACCGCCAGTTTGGCGACTGGCACCTTGCCCTGGCTGCTTACAACTGTGGTCCTGGTCGGGTACGTCGTGCCATTCGTGCTGCAGGTGGCCATACCTTCTACCCAAAGGTTAAGCGATTCCTTCCACGCGAATCTCAGCAATACGTCGCGTCCTACGTGGCGGCAGCCTACACCGTAAATTATTACGGAGATTACGGTCTTACCCCAGCAGATTACTTGCTGGAAGATAGCGTAGCCAGCATCAGTGTTTACCGCTACATCAGCCTCAGCCGATTGGCTAAAGCTTCAGGACTGTCCAAACGCCTGGTTCGTAAGATGAACCCCAGCTATGTACGTGGCTTTGTCCCTCGCAACAAGAGGGGCTATCGCCTTCGTGTCCCTTTGGAAGCAAAGTGGGACGTACAACGATACGTTTGGGGAAGAACAAACCTTGTTATGTTGGACGAGAACCCTGATGTCGCTTCCGCTCAGCAGGTGGCAACTGATCTTGGATTCCACGCCCAGGAATGGCTCTTAGGCTGTAAATCTCAGAATTTACGCCACCAGTCCTCATTGGTAGAAACTTACGCAGCTGCTCAAATGAACCTCCTACTTCTGGAGGCTTATGAAGCGGTGGCGATGAATTAATTGGCTACTCTACATACCCAATTATCCTTAGGCGGTTCGCGATATGCGAACCGCCTTTTTTCGTAGGTCTATAATTCCTTCATTGCCCGATCCAGCGAGCGCTTGTTTTCGCGTTGCTTTATGTTCTCGCGCTTGTCGTACACCTTCTTACCCTGTACCAGTACAATTTCAAGTTTTGCAATACCGCGATCATTGAGGTAAAGGCGATAAGGGACGATCGTGTAGCCTTTTTCCTTTACCTTCTTTTGCCATTTAGTAAGCTCCTGGCGTTTCAGCAGTAACTTACGAGTGCGACGCTCCTCGTGGTTGTGTACGTTGCCCTGCTTATACTCTCCAATGAAAATGGAACGGCACCAGAGTTCCTCGTTTTGAAATATGCAGTAAGCATCCCGTAGGTTGACGTGGCCACCCCGAATACTTTTGATCTCGGTGCCAGTCAGCATCATACCAGCTTCCACCGTTTCGAGGAAGTGGTATTCGAATTTCGCTTTCCGGTTGACGTATTCAATATTTTTCTTGGCCATAATGCTGTAATGTTGGGCCTTATTTTAATGCATATGAGACAGGTAAAGTTTCTTGATTAGGCCCTTAGATACGTTATAATGGAGAATAAACCGGAGTGGTTTCCGGAGAGGACTTATGGTAGGCTAGTTCACCGGATATGAAAATACTTGCTGGTCACCAACTTGGCGGCCACCGGCTCGGTTATTCCTCCTTCAACATGAAGTAGCTCACAAGGCTTATTTGCACGTGTTTAAAAATCAAAGTGTGCTATTGAGCTAAAAAGGCGCGGCCGCAGGTGCAAAGAGAGGGGGTAAAGAAGCCGGGATCAACGAAGGACCACCTTAACGGTTTCTTGCTTTAAGTGGCCCGAAAGGCGGACGAAATAGACGCCAGCCCTGCCGCTGAAATCGGCAGCGGTAAGCTTAGCCATGTTTTGTCCCGCAGATACAGGTAAACCCGTTTGGAATACTTCCCGACCGGTACCGTCGATAATGCTGAGACGGACCATTTCAGATGAGGACCAATGGAACGACAAACTCGCCCGGTCAGAAACGGGATTAGGGAATACCATGGCCGTAGTGAAAGGCTCGGTAGAGGTAACCTGATGCAGACTTAATTGATATACTTCGCCCTGATCATCATATCCTTCCTGTGCTAGGCGGTCTCCCACCATAAGAACAGGAGATATGTCCTCGGGAATGGAGAGGTATAATAAGGGAGTACCTTTCGTGACCCCAGACAATTCTTCTGCAACGTAACTAAGCCGTAGTATGCCATCCCGATCAACAACATAGGCATCAATCGGTATTGCCCCCGGAGAGACTCTCGTGCCTGCCGGCAAGCGCATACTGAGTTGTAATCCTTGTAACGGGATATTTCCTTCTGGCAATTGGAGAAGGTATTTCCCGAATTCTTCACCCTTGCTGACCAATTCTACCTGAGCTTCCCGTAGGCTACGTCCGGTGCTGTTACTGCTGCCCGGAGGGCCGAAGCTGCCACTTGGGGTGGCAGAACCATTGATGTCTCCCACCTTAATGGCAATGAAGTCTGCCTCAACATTTCCATTTAGCGGGGCGAAAACAGCTGCCGTAGGAAATTCTTCCGCCCAGGGGTTATTGGGCTCGGGGAAAACATAATCAGCCGGGACGAAGCGCCAGCTGGTGTTGTTGTCAAAATTATCTTCGATACCTAGCAGGACCTCTCGGATCTCCAACAGATCAAGGATGGTTATTGCACCATTATTATTAGCATCTGCGGCGATGAATTGGTAGGGCGTCAGTGCGATGTCCTCCCCAAGGAGGTAACGACTCAATTCTGAAATGTCGAAAGTTGACAGGCCGTTGATCGGAGCCTCGTTGTAATAGGGACGGGCGGTATGATCGCGTTCTTCCTGTAAACCGTCGAAGAAGTAACTGCCATCGATTTCTGTAACCGTTACTAATTCCGTCTGTCCTTCCAGGAATACTTCAACGTTCTCCATTGGTGCGCCGGCCTCCGTCATGATTACCCCGGATATCGTACCCTGCCGCCCTTCACAAATCGTAGGGTTGGGGGCTGTTATCGTCAGAGAAATATTGCAAAAGTCGTTCAGGCCGGTAGCCTCAGAGAAGGCATAAACCCGAAGCAGTTGTTCTCCAAGATCACTACAGTCATAGCTGAGTGAAGCCCGGTCGGCTTGGGGGATAAAGCCTGGTCGGCCAGCTTCCGTTTCCGGGAAAATGGAGTAGGAGATAACGGTTTCTGTACATACAGCAGCAGGCCCCTGAATAAAATCGGTGGCAAATACGGTGGCAATACCACCAAAATTCACGTCCGGCACCAAGGCAACAGTATTTACCTGTCGGCAATCAGGGCTGGGCGCTTTATTGTCATCAATGATCAGGACGACAAACTGCTCGTCCTGGTTTCCGCATCCGTCAGTTGTACGTACCCGGGCAAGGTGCCGGCCGATGGGCAACAAACGGATGAATACTTCCACTCCAGTGGATGGCACTCCCGTGAAACGATTCTGGTTTACGGTACGGTCGGCAATGAAATCTATTCCATTAAACAGTCCGTCGTTATTGAGGTCCGCTACGTCTACGTCAAGTGAGATAGTTGTCTCAGGCACTACGCAATCATCATTGGCGGTAAAGGCGAGGATAACCCCTCCAAGACAGTCTTCAGTAATTGTTTGTCCGTTATCCGGGCTGGGGATGCTAACTGTGGGTGCGTCGTTATCGGTAATACTAACGTATTGCTCGTATCGGAAGGCACCTCGCTGACCAGAAGCAGCATAATCTGCTACCAACAACTCTATTTCGTTCCCGTTACCATTAATGGCGTCCCGGTCAAGGACTGCGCGGTCATCACTAAGGGTACCGTCACTGGCAGCGTCGATGTTCAGGTAGGTGGTGGTTAGCAGGTTGCCGTCATTATCGGCGTCGCGGGGGATCTCAAGCATGGCAGAGATGCCATCATACTCACACCAGTTGATGACTTCGTGTGTAAGCCGTAACTGCAGGCAGGCACTTCCATCATTCGCCAAAGTATCTGCCGTGGTGGTAACGGCGATCAGCTCACAACCTGCGTCAGAAATTACCAGGTCTTCAGGAGTAGGCAGTTCTGCACAAGTGTAGTTTTGGTCTCCGGGTAGGCGCAGGCTGTATTCTACGTAAGAGCGAACGTCAATAATCTGTTGGCAAAGTTGGTTCTGGGTAAAGCCCGCTCCATCACTGACCACGAACCGTCGAACCAGCCGACCAGTACCACAGGCTGATAAACTACCTAGCAGCGACTGCCGTAAAGCCAGGGAATCACAGTTGTCGGAAAGGACTGGACGGCCAAAATTATCGTCCAGTAATTCGGATGTCTCTTCTGGGGCATCGTTGAAAATACGGACGATGTCGGTTGGAAGGTTGTCAGCAAAAGCCCGACAGGTAAGTTCTGTTGCCGGAGGGGCTACACAAGAAGGGGCAAGTTGATCGATCACCAGTACACTGACCAGGCAGCGGCTGCTGTTTTCGCCGGTGTCATCGGTTGCTTCCAGTAAGACGGCCGTTGGGCCGGCCATGCCACAGTTGAAGGTAATCAGGGAAGTAAAGGCTCCGACTTGTTGCCCATTATTACTCGCAAATGCAGCCTTAAAGCTTATTGTCCCACAATTGTCAGAAGAACCACCGTCTAGTGAAGAGGCGGCCAAAGTTGCTTCACCACCCGCGCCAAGGGCTACGGTAAAAGCCGGTGCGCAAAGGATGTTGGGTGGGGTGTTGTCAATTATCTCGAAGTCAATGTCAAGAGAAGTGTCTGAACCATAAGAGTCCTGTCCTAAGTATCTGATGATGTGTTGTCCGAGTGGGATAGGATCAGTGAAAGGCTGGGGAGATGGGCCAAAAACAGCGTAAGGCCCGATGGGCGTACCGGAGAAATTTCCATCTAGGTAGATGTAGGCATCAAGCGAGCTGCTGCCATCACAAATGTCAGCAATGCTCAATCCGGTAAGTCTGGTATCGAAAACCGATCCGCAATCATTGTTGGTGGAGAATCGCAGCGGATTCAGTACCTGCAACGGCGGCGTGATCAGTCGATCTTCCTGGTCGCCTACCTTAACAACTTGGGTGAATACCCGGTTGTCTTGATCACCGCAGCCATCCAGCACTTGAAAGGTACGGACGAAGGAGAAGTTATTGCCACAACCAGTATTTCTATCGCCGTCCTGGAATGTTACGGTGAAATTGCAGAAACTGCCGGTAAGGTGAATACCCCCATTGGTCCCAACAAAAAACGGATAGTCTTCCCGGCGGGGTACAGGGTTTTCAGGCATTCCGTTCCCGTCATCAGGAACAACGAAAATGGCGGTAGGGACGCCTTCCAACGAAGACAACTCCGGTCGCAGGAAGCTTAACGCCTGGGACGTTGAGACGGTGGTTTGCGGTGCTTCTGCAGCAAGATGTTGAGCCGTGTAAGTTCTGACGATTTGGCTTTCGGAGGTACAATCGGTTGACGTTGGTCCTTGCTGCTGGTCGGAAACACAAATTTCTACCGTTCCTCCACAGGAGGAAGTAGCTAAAGGAATACCTCCCCCAGCCGTTAATGCGGTTGCTAATTCAGTACTTAAGCTGGCAGGAATAGGAGCTCCCGTTGTAGCGTCGACGGTAAAACAATTACTCCCCGGAGCCGTCAGGGCCAACAGGCTGGCGGCTGATGTTTGATCACAACCTCTCTGTACCGCGGGCAACTCTACGAATACCGGGACCTCAGTACACTGCCCCCGCAGGCCGGCAAAGCCAGCACACAATAGCAGCAAAAGCAACCATTGTTTTTTCAGGTCAGTCGAATTACGGTCGGTCATCGTTGGTTTGTAAAGCTCTTTTAGGTTCGTTGTATAAAGGCCGTAAAGTGTGCAAGTTACGCATTAACGCGATATCTACTGGTTAAGGTATTGCTAAGATATTTTTAGTGCGTCCCTGTCAGTTGAAGGATGCCCATTACCAGGTAAGCTCAAACGCCCCGTTTTCTGCGGTGAAATGGATGTTTAAACCTTGTGATCCTGCGTATTCCCGCCAGTCGTCATGTTGGTAAAACGGCGTACTTCCGTCTACAACCAGGAGGGGTGGTTCTCCGGTAAATTCAGGCAAATTGGTAGGCTTAAAACCATTGACTACTAAAACATGGGTAACGTCACTGACATTCAGAGAATCTGGACTGGGCTGCTTCCCATCCAGCACCACCCATCGGGTGCCTCCCAACAGTAATCGGTTGCTTTGGCGAATTATTTTCTCGGAGAGCGTGGTGTCCCGGCCGGTAAGGGATAAGGTTGCTTCGGGGATGTAGCCGCGCTGCGCGCGGCGCGGCCCTGCCGTCCAGGCAAGGTCCTTGGCTTCTGGTTGTGTGCCAAAAGACCACGCACGGCCCTTACCGTTGTCCACATCGATCAAACTACCGCGGGAGCGGTGAAAGATGGTGGCCATGGCGCCTTTACCTTGTTTTTGCACCTGCGTCCCCGCCCAAAAAAGCATGGCCAGACAACTTAGCCCGGCAGCCAATAAGACGCCTTTATGCCGCCACCGGACGAAGACGGCCATTAGTCCGATCATCAGTGCCAACAGCCCCGCCATGACGCCATCGAAATAAGGCGGTTTAAGTAAGGCCCCCGGTAAGCCCCCGAAGAAAAATATCAGTGAATTCTGCCAGCCGACCACCAGACTCAGTAACCAGCCGGTAATTCCAGCGACGGACTCGATCCCGAGCAGCCCCGCCACTAAACCATGGAGTAACCCGAGGAACATGGTGGCAAAAGCAAAGAGGATCACGATCGTTCCACTCACCAAAAAATAAGTGGGGAATTGCTTGAAATAAAGTAAAGCCAGTGGTAAAGTACCCAACTGAGCCCCCGTGGAAGCCGCCATGGCTGACCACGCACCACGCAGTATTTTTAGGGGCCAATAGACCAGTCGGTCAAAGAAACTCGTAAAGGAAACAATCCCGATGATGGCAGTAAAGGACAGCTGGAAACCAACCTGAAACAGTTGTCCCGGATCAATGATCAGCATCAAAATAGCCGCTGCAGATAAGGTGTTGAATACGTGAGATCGTAGGTTGCCAATGCCGCCCAAAGCCAGGATGGAAAACATGATGGCAGCTCGCTGTACTGACGGACTGAGCCCCGAGACCATGGCAAAGGCCCACACGCAAAGAACGCTGAGGAGCGCAACGGCAATACGGCCTCTTCTGGTATGATCTAGCTTGAACAGCGTAACCATAAAAAAGCGAAGGATCAGAAATATGATACCTACGTGCAGACCGGAAACGGCCAGTACGTGAACTGCCCCCGTTTCTGTATAGGCTGATTTGACTTCATCCGAGATCAGGTCCCGCTTACCCATCACGAGGGCAGCGGCTACGGCCAGACGATCCCCCGTGAGGTGTTGTTGAAATGTTTTGAACCAGGCGCGTCGCCAACCCTCCGCGACGGCCCTGAGCCCGGTGCCGGCACTGCCCGCTGGTCGCCAGTCGCTGGCCTCCCGTATAAAGAGGTTGTGGTGGATGCCCTTGCGGTTCCAGTAAGCACGCAGGTCAAAAACACCAGGGTTGAGGGGTGGACGAAGCAACCTGGGCTCGCCCGCGAAAACCAGGAGGTCTCCGGCGCTTAATTTTGCGGCTCGTTCGTCGGGCGGCAGGTACAGCAGTACCTGGCCCGTTACCCGGAAGTAGCCCAACGAGTCTTTTAGCAGGGCATTGATGGTTACTTCGGCCCGCAGGTTGGTTTCTCCTGGCCGAATGCTGGTAATCTTGCCGCTCAGCAAGTCCCCTTCTTGCAGGTGGTGGGCGAAAAATGTTGCTTGCCCCGGCGGGTAGGCGGCATTCATCCGCCAGCCACCAAAAGCGAAAACCGTTAGTAGCACCAGTCCACTTCCCAGTACTGCCCGCAAACGTTGAGCGCGCGGCCTGAAGATCCACCAGGTCGGAAAAGCGGCAGCAATCAGCAAAAAGAACAGCCAATAAACAGGCGGGATATAGCCAAGTAGATCTGCCACAATAATGCCCGCTCCCAGCGCTAAGACTATTGGCACGAGGGCTACTAGCCCCCAGGCGGCTGGTGGTTTATTTTTGGGCAGACTCACCTGCGAAAAGTAGGGATAATTTCCGGAAGTATGTTCAGAGATTTAGGGCCGTGCATAAGGCATCCGTCTCCCTTTACCTACTCGGTGGTAATTATCTAACCCCGCCACGCTCATGGTTTCCAGTAGTTCGTGGTCAACGTGTCCGGTGGGGGCCACGGCGTCATCAGGCAGGAAAATTTCCCGGACGCGCCCGACGATGAAGAAGGTCTCGATGCCACTGATCTTATGTTCTTCCTCGAAGGTCAGGCCAATGCGGATCTTGCTTTCGGCTACGTAGGGTGCCGGGCAGCCTTCGCTATATGTTGGGGTCAGCCCGGTAGCGGTAAATTCTGAAGTCCCCGTTGGGTAATTAGCACTCGTTTGGTGGGCTTGGTCCAGGAAATCCGGATGCAGCGTGTTGATCGTAAACCACTTATTGGCTTTGATATTATGGTAGGTATCCCTGGGGACCGTCAATGGCCGCATGATGAAACCCAGCAATGGAGGAGAACTGGCGCTGATGTGCACGAAAGAGCTGAAAACGCCGATGTTTTCTGCCCCACGGTATCCCTTGGTACCCACCATGTGGACACCACGGGGCCCGGGCAAAGTGTTCATGAAATGACGGCGGTACATGGATTCCTGCGCCAGGATGTCTTCTAATTTTAGATGCATCGTTTGATCGATTGGAACTGTTGGTCTAATGATTCGTTGGTGGAACGTTGGAGTTGCGGAAAGGTTATGTGGCGGGGGCGCAGGTGCAAGGGTTTGGATTAAAAGCAAGGTTGGGTGATGCCTGCTTCCCGCAACGGTTGATCCGGCCATGGTCGAACGACGGCTAATTGAAATGCGGGAAGAACTTTACGGCACAACCTAAAGCAAGGACGCCTTAATCAAAACTGAAGACTGAATCCTAAACATTGATTCCCGAATCCTGAACCCTGAATACTAATCACTAAATACTGAACCCTGATCACTCGCTACCAATAAGTAGCCACGTAAGGGTAAGTCGTCTGGTACTCCTCTTTCACCATCTGTACTAGCCGCTGGCGGAGTAAGTCCAGGTTTTCCTTCGTGTGTGCAGAGATAAGCATGGCTTCGTGGCCAAACTCGCTTTCCAGGCTCTTGCGCAGGCCTTCTTCTACTTCATCGCGACCTTCGTCGTCTAGGTAAAGGTCATAGTTACGTTCCCGGAAGAGGTCGACTTTGTTGAAGACGAGGACCGTCGGTTTTTCCTCCACGCCCAGCTCTTTGAGCAGGGTTTGTACCGTTCGTATCTGATCGGCGTGTACTGGGTGGGCAACGTCAACTACGTGGAGCAGGATGTCGCTTTCCCGTACCTCGTCGAGGGTTGATTTGAAACTCTCGATCAGGTGGTGGGGAAGCTTGCGAATAAACCCTACGGTATCTGTGAGCAAAAAGGGGACGCCTTCGTAGGCGACTTTTCGAACGGTCGTATCCAGGGTGGCGAAGAGTTTGTCTTCGGCGAAGACGTCACTCTTGGTCAGCAAGTTCATCAGGGTTGACTTACCGACGTTGGTATAGCCCACCAGGGCCACGCGCACCATGGTGTCCCGCCCCTTGCGCCGGGTCGCGGCCTGGCGGTCCAGCTTTTCGAGGTCTTTCTTCAGTTTACTGATCTTGTCTCGGATGATCCGGCGATCCGTCTCGATCTCCGTTTCACCAGGGCCTCGCATACCAATACCACCACGTTGCCGCTCAAGGTGCGTCCACAGGCCACGCAGGCGAGGGAGCATATACTGCATTTGCGCGAGCTCAACTTGGGTTTTGGCCTGGGCGGTCTGCGCCCGCCCCGCAAAAATGTCGAGGATGAGCGACGACCGGTCAATGATCTTTACCTTCATCAACTCTTCGAGGATGCTGACTTGCTTACCGCTTAGGTCATCATCGAAGATGACCATAGTGATCTCCTCGTGTTCTTCTACATACTTAGCAATTTCGTTGGCTTTGCCACTACCGACAAAGGTCCGGTTGTCCGGGCTGTCCAGCTTCTGGACAACTCTTTTGCGCGTGACCGCACCAGCGGTAAGGGCCAGGAACTCCAGCTCATCCAGGTATTCGGATACCTGATCTTCCGTCTGTTTACGAGTAACCAGGCCAACTACGACCGCATACTCCGTTTCTTTCTTAAGGCCGGACACTTTCCTGCCGACATTCCATTCGTTTGCCATTACTAAGAGTACATAGT
>JBGCFZ010000329.1:0-22923 GCA_045110355.1 Lewinella sp.
ATTTCGTAGCCGGTAAATTGAGGACTGATATCGCCTTCCTCTGTATCCCGCAGACTGACTTCCCCCTCCAGACTAAACAACAACCCGGGGTAGGTCTTGCCCATTACCGAGATGGTTGTGTCGCGTTCAAAGCGTCGGTTCAGGGTTACGTAGGTTAAGACCTGGGGCCGGTCAGGATCAGTGAAGCTGAGGCGGTAGCCATAGGCTTCGGTAGGATCATCCTTCAGGTAAAAAGGGAATGCCTTATTATGGATCAGGGTGGTTGGCATCGGCAGAGAAGGTCCACTCGTGTCGGGGCGTAGCAGGGTAACCTCTCGCAGGTAAATCCCGTCGTTCTTAATTTCCTGACGACTCTGCTGTTTTGGTTCCAGGAATTGAGAATACTGGGTGATGCTCAAGTATAAAGCTGTGTCGACATCAACGCCAAGATAGTAGGTGTACTCAGTGTCTGGCCCGGGTAGGGTGCCAATGTTTTCGTAGGCGTAGACCATGCCCGTAGTCAGCTCTCGAGCGGGGAAATAGTAATCCCGTACGTCACGATCAGTGTTGCATCCGGTCAGCAGGATGGCGAGGAAAAGGAAAGATAATAGGGCGCGGGCGCGGGTGCAGAGTAGGTTCATGGAGGGCAAAGTTAGGACAACGACGCGTTTAACCACGTCTCTTCCTTACTTTGCCTTCAACCTTTCTTTGGCACCTGCGGCCCCGCCCTCAAATCGAGTATTATAGATTACGGGGATCAACCACCTGCCATCCACTGCTGCGGCCGCCCAAACTATAGCCCACCACCAGTTCGATACTTCCGTTCTGTGCTCCCTTTAGGTCGCTCAGGCCCATATCGTAGGCCATGCACATAGAGAGGTGTTCTGAAAGGTAGAAACCTGCAAGTACACTGGCACTTTCTCCGGAACCATTGCCGCCAAGACGGTAAGATATTCCGGAAAACAGGTTTTGGCCAAAGTGTGCCGTGACGTTAACGTCGGCATCAAAAGGCGCACCGGCCACGTACTTTGCCAGGAATTGAGGCTCCAGGGCAAGCTTTTCGGACAACTGAAATTTCAATCCGCCCATAAAGTAAAAGTGACGAGATTCACGGGAGATGATGTTCTCTTCGGAGCCCAGGTCAATGTCGCTTTCCAATAAGCGGGGAACGCTGATGCCAACGTAATATGCCGGGCCGTTGAGGTAAATGCCCGCGCCAAAATTGGGCGTTACCCGGGATTCCGTGGCACCGGGAATGGCAGAATCAACACCACCTCCCTGGGTTGGCTTTGCCCGGTCATACTCCACGTTGAAATACCTGGCTGATGCAGATATACCGAGTCCCAGCCTGGTTCCCCGTCCTAACGCAAATCGGTAAGCGTAACTCCCTTCCACATTGTATTGCTGTTCCAGCCCGATCGTTACCCGGCTGAACCGGGCACCGACACCGGTGCCGGCGGAGGTCAAAGGTGTATTAAAAGTAGCAACCTGGCTTGTCGGCGCTTCGTCCAGCCCCAACCATTGCTGTCGGGCAGCTACCATGAAATTTGTAGATTCCACCGCACCAGCATAGGCGGGGTTGAAACCCAGTTTGTTGTACATGAACTGGGTGTACTGAGCATCTTGCTGTGCGCACAAAGCACCGGAGGCCAACAAGAGAAGGGTAAGAATTCTGGTAAAGTTCCTCATGGTGATTAGCGTTCAATTCTGACGGAGCCGGAAGTGCCTTCACGGCCGTCTCCAAAGTCAATGGTGTAGAAATAGGTAGCTACGGGTAGGGCACTTCCCTGGAAGGTGCCGTCCCAGCCACTGTTGTAGGGGCGTCCACTGCGGTATACTTCGTCTCCCCATTGGTTATAAATCGTCACTTCGCTATTTGGGAAGCGATCGGTGTCAATGAGACAAGGCACCACGAAGGCGTCGTTCATCCCATCATTGTTAGGGGTGAATATGTTGGGGGCTTCGCAGTCTACGTCTTTGCCGATTTGGAAAAAGACGGTAGCCATAGCTGTAACACAGCCTTCACTGTTCACCTCATAGTCGATCGCCAATTCTCCGACAAAATTTGTCGGGGAGACAAAGGAGAAGCTGCCGTCTCCATTATCGGTAATGGTTACATCAGCAGGTACATCAATGAAGGAAATGATGGCCCCAAAGGGGTTATTGTCATTCTCCTCGGGGTTGAAGGTGGTTTCTCCCTGAAAGGCTACGTCAAACTCGTCGTCTCGTGGCTGCGGCGGTCCGACGTAGGCAATGATGACGGTATCACGCGAGAGGCCATCGCAAAAACCTTCGTCTATCTCCCAGACGAAGGTGTTGTCTCCCTCGACAAGTCCGATAACCATGGTCGTTGGGCTTTCGGGGTCGACGATGGTGATGTCGGGGTCCGAAGTACTCCACCTGCCGGAGGATCCGATGGTTGCCTCGTCGGCGGCTAGCATAGTCCGGCGGTCATCGGCACAAACGATCTGGTCCGCCCCGGCAAACGGAGAGGGGTCGCTGATGGTAACCAGAACATTGTCGGATTTGACTCCGCAATTGCTTGTCACAGTCCAGGTAAAGGAGTAAATGTTATTAGCCTGTAATCCGGTAATGACGGTATTGGGGTCAGTTGGGTCGGCAATAACCACTCCCAGGATTTCCTGAGCTAGTGCCTGGCTCCACCTGCCTCCACTGCCGGGCAAGGTTGCCGGGGAAGCATTGAGGCTAACTTCTTCCCGGACACAGGCGCGAACGTCATCTCCGGCAAGGGCTTCTTCGCCATCGGTAATGGTGAGCATAATCGTATCGGCGGCATAGTTAAGGCAACTGCCGTTGGAAAGTGTCCAGGCAAACTGGTAGGGGCCGCCAAATTCGGTCAGTCCTTGTACGGCAGTTGTCCGGGACGTCGGGTTTATGATGGTAATGTCGCCATTACCTTCAACGATGCTCCAACGACCACTCCCCGTTCCACCGGGGGCTGCATCCAGCAGGTACAACCCTGCACAGATAACGGTGTCTCTTCCTGCATTGGGTAGGAAGTTGGCGTCTATTTCATCTAAGCGAATGGACACGGGGGTAGACATGGCACTGCTACAACCATTAACATCGGCCAGGACACTGAATTCAAATAGTCCTCCGCCCGCAAATAGCCCGAAGTCGGTTATCTGTAGCGTAAGGTCAGACGTTGGTTCGCTAACGGCAATTTGCCCGTTTTGGATAAACCACTGATAAGTCGCTCCTTCGGTAGCCGTATTTGGGTTGACGATCAAATCAAGTACAGCACCTTCGTCACTAATACAAATTGGGGAGATAGGCTGAACAACGGGGACACCAGGCGCAGGCAATACGTCTACCTCTATCGACATGGTGTCTGAAGAACAACCACCGATGGTGGCTACTACGCTATAGGTTCCTGCGTGGGTTAACGAGTCTGCCCGAACAATTGTAGGATTGGGAAGACTTGAACTGAAGTTGTTTGGCCCCCGCCATGAATAGGTAGCTCCTGGAAGATCCGTAGCCTGGAAATTAATGGGTTGGCCGGCGCAGGCAGGGTCATCTGCCATAACGTTGATGGTTGGGAACGGCGTTACGGTGATCATGCGTCCCTGTGAAGGCAAAGAGGTACATCCGTTTCGGATTATACGAACGGTAAAGACACCGGAAAGCGACGTTCCTATGTCCTCCAATCGTAAAACGTTATCGGAAGTTGGAAGATTTGTGTTGTCTGGCAGTCTCCATAGGTAGATGACGTTGTCACCAAAATCATTGGTGAACAGTTCGAGGCTATCGCCGGCACAGATGGCCGTTTCCCCGGATTCGGTGAATGGCATGACTGGTGCGGACGGAGCAAAATCAAACTCTACTTCCATCGCAAAGCTGGGCGAGACACATCCCGTGTCGTTCATGACTTCCAGCGTATAATTGCCGTTAGAGGCCAGGCTGACGTTAGGGATGTTGAAGGTGTCACTGCTACTGGTGCCTTCCGGGCCATTCCAACTGTAAGAATAGGCTTCTCCGTTGGTCAACGTCGGGCTGATGGAAGCCGTAAGGCTTACGGGCTCTCCACCGCTCAGGCAGCTGCCGGAAGAAATATCGATGGATTCGATAACGATTCCGGGTAAAACCCTTACCGGTAAGACGCCTTCAGTGAAACAGCCACTCGGAGCAGTTGCCCGCATGACGTAGTCTCCTGTATCAGACATCATAACGTTTTCAAGGACCGGAGCAATGCCCGTGGCGAAATAGTCATTTGGTCCCCGCCACTCAAAGGTGGTCCCGGGAGTACGGCTACTGGCTTGAAGAATCACATCATTACCCTCACAAATGGGGGAGGGGGATATGGACAATCGGGTACGTGGACTTTCTCCCAGCGTCACGAAAACTGGTGGACTTGGCGGAGAAGGGCATGCGCCGCGCTGAATCCTAACGGTCCACCCGCCTACGGCCGCTGGTACAACTGGTGCAATCCGTAGTGTTGGTTCGTCAAGGTCAAAATCCAGACCATTAGGGCCGGAAAACAAATAACGATCACCATCGGTATCGGTCGCTTGCAGGACCAGGGTGTCGGTCAGACAAATGGGAGAAATTTCCTCCAACGTAGTCCCTGTACTTGCGGATAATACTGTAAGGACGACAGAGTCTGGGAGACTAAAACATCCCTCTGCACGAATGGCCTGCACGTAGTAGGTGCCGGCGTTTTCGAGCTGGACATCGGTGATGGTGATGCTTTGTCCCACATTCGCGAAGTTGTTGGGCCCGGTCCATTGGTACTCCAGGGTAGTTTGACCCTGAGCAGAGAAGGTGATTTCGCTCAACTCACAAGTGGTGACCATTTCGTCTTCGATGTTGACGACGGGGCGATCCGTCGTGCCCACCAATACAACATTAGACGGCGGAGAGGCACAGCCATTTACATAGACGATGGCATAGAAATCACCAGCAATCTGTCCGTCTCCGAAAGGTGCGCTAAAGGAGGTGATCAGGCTTTCTCCCAAGAGCGTTCCCGCACCGGGTTGGCCTCTGAACCATTCATACCTGACTTGTCCGGCATAATTAGAAATGGAGGTAAGTTGAGCGTCGTCCCCCAGGCATACCCGTTGGGGCGCCGTAATGACCGGTGCCGTGGGAATGTTACCAATGTCGACGTTGACAACAGCTTCTCCTTCACAGCCCGTCAGGCCACGGATGACTACCCGGTAAGGGCCTTCACGACTTTCATCAACCCCCGGAATTACGGGGTTCTCCTGTGTGCTGATGAGTGTGCCTTCGGGGTCGAACCATTGATACGTATAGATGGTCTGCCCAGGAGCTGCGACGGTTGGCGGATTGGCAAAAAGCCGTAAAGTATCTCCACCACACAACGAAGTCGTGGCAGTAGGAACAGGTGGGGTTGGTGCAATATTTACTATCGTACTACAAGAACTTTCATTACCACTTCCATCAAGTACCACGAGGGTAACGGTTTGTGCTTGTCCCGTCTGGTCACAATTGAAGACGGAAGGCGTAAGCCTCATCGAGTCTACCCCACAGTTGTCGGTACTGTTGCCTCCGATGGTCTGAGGGCTTATGGTTGATTCATCAAGGCCGGAAGGATCAACGAAAATGGTGGTAGCTACGCAAACCGCTGTCGGAGCCATCGTGTCTCTTACCGTTACCAGGAAGGTACACGTGTCGACGTTTCCACCGGGGTCCGCCACTAAGTAGGAAAACTCGGTAACACCAAGACCAAAGGTGATTTCGGGGAAAGGATTCTCTTCGGTGGTACTGGACGTTGGCGTGGTTGTAGCACCTTCCGAAAAGTATTCCAGTAATATGGTGCGGTAGGTGGCGCTGACGTAGGCACCTGAAATACCATCATCTCCACCTTCTTCCTCAATATTGTCTTCGTTGCAGGGGGTAACACCATCGCCTTCCTGACCGGGAGGCACCGTGACGGGCTGCGGCCGTAATTGCAGAGGCAAGTGATTGTTGCCATCAAGCTGTGAAAGGACCTGTTCGGCAGCAACACGAATATTCAGAACACCTTGTCGGTCACAAGTCGCATCTCCCCTATGGGTGGTACCGATGATGGTACCATCGGGCAAAATGACTTCCAGTACTGCGCGCCGGTTATTAAAAGTACCTACGAAGAAAACGTCGAGGTCAACGCTGTCAGTGATATTCGGCGGTATGTCGGTCAACAGCAAGTTGATGGGCTGTGCCTGAAAACTATTCAGGTTAGGGTCGTAATTGAACGGGAAGAATGCCGTGCCGTCTCCGGCAGGAACTCGTTCGGAGGTCAGCATGTAAGGGGCGCAGTTGTCCGTAATGCTGCTCGGCAGAGGCACCTGAAGGAACACCTCACAGCCATCTTCTGGTGCATACAGTACTACGTCATCAGGGCAGGTAATTACGGGAGGCTCCTGATCTTGCACGGTAATGGTATAAGTGCACTCATCCGAACTGCCGCCACAATCTGTCGCTCTGTAGGTAATTTGGTGAAGACCTATGTCCAACATCGTAAATACAGAGTCAATGGGGTCTACGCGATTGAAGCCCGCTCCGTCGATATCGACTTCGTAAACGATCTCCGTTAATTGATAGGCGGACTGCCGCAGGTGAATACTGGCATTACTCCCTCCCGGGCAAAGGTTGTTAATGGCAAAGGTGCCGGGCCGGCCATCGGGGATGTTTGGCTCTAGCCGGATAGTGACGACTCCGTCACTTGCATAACGGGTGAATTGGAAGGGGGTAATGCTGTCTATAGAAACTACCGTTTCACATTGGACCGTTCCTCGCCCGGTGGTGCCCAGCAGGGCACCGTCTTCACCGTAAATAAAGAAGAATTCATCTTCTCCTTCCGCATCTACGTTTTCCAGTGTAATGGTGAAAATACCCGTAGTGAATCCGTTCACCGGTAATGCCACAGGTACCTCGAGGTTGAAGACCAGCGGGTCAACGGGGACGGAACCCAATTGGCCTGGGTTCATCGCCTGGCTGGTGATGGTAGCGGTATCCCGTAGGTTAAGTTGGAAGGGAGAACCGGCAGAACATTGATCCTGAATGGTGGGAGGGGGCAGTCCAACGTTGGCAATACATCCTCCATCGTCGGTTCCGATCAGCATGCTTTCCGGACAGTCGAAAATATTGACCGGCTGTTCATCCGCTTGTCGGTATTCCATGGTGGTGATGGTGGTGTTGCCACATTGATCGGAGGCAATTATATCCACCGATAAACGCCTTACGCTGCCATCGTCCTGTCGACAAATAATCGGTGGCAGTAGCGGATAGTTCTCCGTTCCCGTTTCAACCAAGCGTATCGTGATGCTGTCTTCGGGCGAACAACCATCCATAAAACGGGCTCCGCCCAGGTTCGTCACCCAGCTGTTGAAGATGAATTCCTGCATACTTCCACTGTTACAGCTGGTCCTCAGGTCTTCCGGAGCCGTTACCAGGACGGGGCCAGTGGTGTCGATCACCGTCAGTGACTGAGTAAACGAGTTACTGTTACCGCAGTCGTCAAAGATTCTCCATTCCCGTTCTACCGTAAAGTTGTTAGCACAGGACCCCGGCGTTATTTCATCTTCAAAACTCAGGTTGACGGTTTCGTCACACTGGTCGTTTAGGTTAAATGGTTGCCCCGTAATTTCGGTATTCAGGTAATTCTCACAGCTGACCATTACGTCATTCATGGGTGGAGTGAAGTTCGGCGCAAGATCGTCCCGTACCCTGATTTGCTGTACCCTTACCCGGCTATTGCCGCAAAGGTCAGTAACCGTCCAGGTACGCTCTACGTCAAAGCTGTTCTGGCAAAGGCCGGCACCAATGATTTGATCGACGAAAGTGACGGCTAGTGCATCGCTTGGCGAACAATTGTCACTCAACTCAGATGGCCTGCCGGTGAAGTCGAGGTCTGAGGGGTCTTGCAGACAGGTGAGATTGATGTTGGCGGGGCGGGTGAAATCCGGTGCGTCGCTGTCCCTTATTTCATATCTCCGACGGATGATCGTAGAGTTCCCACAACGATCCGTTGCCGTCCAGGTACGGTCTACATTGAACTCGTATTGCTGGCAACTGCCATCCAATAGCTGCGTCGTCGTCTCGCCGTAGGTGACCATTGGCATGGTGTCACACTCAATCAAAGAAATTTCGGGAGCAGGTGGGACACTTTCTCCGCAATCAAGCATAATGGTGTCAGGCACAATCCCGACGAAGAATGGGGCCGTGGTGTCTACGGTGACGTAGACGAATTCAACAAAGGCCATACCTCCACACAGATCAGTTACGGTGAAGGTGACGGTAAGGGAATTATCACACGCAAAGTCGATCAATTCATCCGGGGCATCGTCATCAACGGAGACCAGGGGGGAACAACCGATCTGAGCTTCTGCCGAGACGGCGACCCGGCGGTCGCCCAGCCATCGGTCATAGCTGTCTGGATGGCCCGCTTCGTTCACGTCTATGCAATCCACGGTATCTCGTAGTGGGGGGAGCATCGTAATGTCAATGGTTGGTCCGTCTCCATCGGGTGCCGGGCCAAAACTGACTTCCTGAACTTCCCGGTCTGAATTAATCGGACCATCTATTTGCCAGATGTGAAAAACACTGCCTCCTACACAGGGGGCGTTCGGGGCGCTGAAACTGTCGATGGCGATTACGTCAACCGTATCAATTCTTCCGGGGAAAACTAAACGGGTTGCCCGCAGAGGAGGTGGTTGTTCTACATCGCCAAAGCAGTCCACCGTCTCGTCAGCAGGCGCTTCGTCAATAAACGTCACTAGCCCGTTTTGGGCGTTGAGTGAGGAAATGGATAGGAGTAGCAGCAATGCGGCAGTATAGTGCAATACACGGTGCCGAAAAGTAAAAAGGGATGGGGTACGGTTCATGCCGTGGGGAGATTACGAACGAAAAAAAAAGCTAAAAAAAGTTTGTGTTGTGGGGATATGAGTTAGTAAATCACACTCAAATCCTCCGGCGCAGTGCGCGGAGTGTTGTTCTCTATCATTGGGATTAAATCTTAAAATCGGTTTGTAGAAGGCGGTGGGGAAGTGGACCGCATAACGTAGGCAAATATACGAGGGCCGGAGGGATATGAGTTTCTTTCAACCCGGAAGGTTTATTTCCAGAGGATTTCTGTCCGTTTTTTTTGCCTTTTCAGCCACATTTTATGTTGGACTGTGCTCTTTTTTTAGATTTGGCGGGGCCGCAGGTGCAGGGAAAGGCGTAATAGAGCAAAATAAATAATACAGAAGAATAAGCGATTTGCTCCTTTTTGCTCCTTAAACCCACTCCTTTGCACCTGCGGCCGCGCCCTGAAGAAGTAGAAAAGGGGCAAAGAAAAAAGGGAGAAAAGGAACCGTAAACGCCCTTTTCTCCCTCATGTCTTATGCCTTATTGCTGACGTGTTATTCCGTCACCGGTTTAGGACCATAGAATTCGTAGAGGAGATCTTTATTGGCATAAGTAGAGTAGGAGGAATCTACTGGGGTCTTGACGAGCATAAATTGTGCTCCAGCGCCCATAATGCCATAGTATTTGTCTTTGTCATCGAGCGCATCCTGCGAATCAACGATCATTTCAACGGTTTGCATCATCTCTGGCCTGGCGTTGTTGTCAAGGCGGTCCAGGTCCGGAACATTGATCAGGATAAGCGCTTTGTCTCCCCTTACTTTAGTTAAGTAGGTAAAAGTCTCTGGCTTTAGTTCTTCCACAACGAACATGGTCAGCATATTGTCAAGCGCCAGGGCAGTGGAGTCAAATTCCGCCATTGGCTCGGCCATCATGGCGCCTATGTCCTGGTTGAGCATTTCATCACGTGGGTCCTTGGGCAGGCTGTTGGCAATACTACTTGAAACGGAACCTATAGCGAAGAGGCCAACGATCAGCATAAGGCCAGCCCACATCCAGGTTGGAGATTTTACCCGGCCGCCCAACTCGCCGCCAATGAGGTGCATCTTTTCAGAAAACTCGGAGCTGTCATACGTACGCTTGCAACGTACGCATTCCGCAACCGGTGTTTTCCCGATTGGGAAAAGTGGAATCCACATAACGTGCGCATAGCGCCCGAAAATGGACATGTTTTGGTTCCCTGTCTGCTCACAGTAGGGGCAGGGGATGTCTTTCACCTGGAAACTTCCCAAGTGCTTGGCACGGGTACCATAAATCATATAGGATGGAATTTGTAGGGTTTACACTGTACTAGGGTGTTCTCTTTTCAATCAGGGACAAATGTAACATTCCGGGCCTTTATACTTCTTCAAACCAGAGCTTCATTTGTTTATTACCCACCCGATAGTCGGTCGTAATCTCTTCCCCGGGTTCGATGTCACGCAAAGCCTTAAACCTGATCTGTTCAAAATCGTAATCCAGTTCAAACTCAGCATTGGCTGCCGAGGAGTGATTGTAAAGCGAACCTAAACCTAGCGCGATCGCCGCCTGGTCTCCGTCCCACTGGAAGTAATAATCGTGCAGGTGGGTTTTATGGATGGTCTTTCGGTCAGCAGCTGAAAGTAAAATGATGTGGGCTAATTCGATGATGGTGCCAGCCGGGATTTCCTGGCCGGTAAACACACCGTTGCCCCCGCGAGGACTAGGGGCTACATATATGAAGGGAAGAGATAGGATAGCAGTAAGGTACGACTTGTGTTTTTAAACGAGGAATATGTCCACTATTGTCAAAGCTCCAACCGGTTGATGGTTTCCCAGGTCAGGTGAGACTCAAACCCCCGCTGAAACATGTAGTCCGCCAGCTTTCTCCGCCGGAGGTAAGGGTGGGTTGCCTTTTTTTCGATCCGATCCCGCCGCAACAACTCATTTTCGATGACCAACAAGTAATCTTCTTCTTCGATTTCCGACAGGGCCTTGCGGATGCAGTAGGCAGAAATCTCCCGTTGTTTTAGTTCGCGGGTGATCTTTTGCTTGCCCCACCGTTTCATTTTGAAACGCCCCCGGGCAAAGGAGCGAGCAAAGCGCTCCTCGTCGAGGTACTTGTCTTTGATCAAATCACAAATGACCTCCTCTGCCTGATCACCATAAAAACCGAGTTCCCGCATTTTTTGCCGGGCTTCTTTATGGCAGCGATCCTGGTAGGCACAATATTGCTGCAGGGCATCAAGTGCCTGCTCGTAGGTGTAAACGATCTTCTTTTCTTTTGCGAACAATTTGTGATTATTTTTTACAAATGTAGTAAAATGTTTGCAAAAACCAATTGCTACCTTTTTTTGCGTGCATAACAAATTGCACGAATCTATAAACCTATGGTTGAAATGGCCTTGCCTCAGCTAAAGCTGCGGCCTAAGATATGAAGCCCTACGGCTGTACTAATAGTCCGCAAGGACTTCATATTTCAGGCTGCGGTTTCAACCGTAGTAAGACGTTTGTGCAATTTGTTACGCACATCTTTTCTTTGCGTAGAAAGGGACCAATCGGTTTCGATAAACTTATCATTTAGATGGACTTGATTTTGCCGTTCATGTCTGGATGGAAAACGTGAATTACTGGCCAGCATATTTCTCTATTACCGAGAACGTCAAAAAATCTTTTGACTAAGCAGGTGTTGACATTCCGTTCTCATAAATGGATGTTCATATCAAGCAATAAGCCTCCGAAGTTTTAACTTTTTCATTCGTTAGAAGTAACTTTTTCATAATTTGGTCGTCACAGTCTGTGATGAGTCGTCCATTAGCTACCCAGAAATTTCTTTTTGGATTAACGGTGACTAATGAATCACTACTCATTAATTTTATAACAAAGCAATTTTACGCACATAATGGAAGAATTACTTATTAAATATCTTGGCGAAAATTATTCCGAGACCATCGCAACATGGGGAGGCACCTTTCTTAAGGCAATCCTTGTTCTTATTATCGGTTTTTGGGTCGCAAACAAACTCTCTGGCTTTATTGGCAAGCGTATGAAGAAGAGTGGCGCAGACGAAACCGTTACTCCTTTCATCCAGTCTTTAGTCGGTACTGGCTTGAAAATTATGGTGTTGCTGGCTGCTGCCGGTATGGTTGGCATCGAAACGGCTAGTTTTGTCGCCATTTTCGCTGCCCTTTCCTTTGCTTTAGGTTTTGCCCTTCAGGGTACCCTCTCACACTTTGCTGCTGGCGTAATGCTGTTGTTCTTCCGTCCTTACAAGGTTGGTGATCTCGTAACCATCGGCGGTGGCGAAACTGGTACCGTCACAGAACTCGGTATTTTTAATACCATCCTTGCTACGCTTGATAACAAGAAAGTTATTGTCCCCAACGGAACAGTTGGTAGCAACATCATTACCAACATCAGCGGTCAGGGAATGATCGGTGTTGAGCTTACCTACGGTATTGGCTACAACGATTCTATTGACAAGGCGCGCGAAGTAATCCTCGCCGTAGGCAAAGAATGTCCTTGGATCCTCGACGATCCTTCGCAGGGTGTAGTAGTTGCCGAGCACGGCGACAGCTCCGTCAACCTCGCCACCCGCCCGTTCTGTAAGAGCGAGCACTACTGGGATACTTTCTTCTACATGCAGGAGCACGTTAAGAAGGAGTTTGACAAAGCTGGTATCAGCATTCCGTTCCCGCAGCGGGATGTGCATATGCACACTGTAAAATAGATTTATAGTGTAATAGATTTATAGCGCAGCCGCAAGAGGAGTGCTCACTGCGTTCGTAGCGTATGGCCAATAAAAGGCGAAGCCACACGAACGAAGCGAGCACTCCTTTGCGGCTGCGCTATTAATCTACCCACTATCACATCTATCAATCTAACTAAAATGCCGGATCATCCGCACCTCTTCTTCACTAAGGTAGCGATAGAACCCCCTGGGTAGATCTTTCTTAGTGAGCCCGGCGAGGTAGACCCGGTCCAACTTTTCTACGGTATAACCGAAGTGCTCAAAAGCACGACGGACAATCCGATTACGACCAACATGAATCTGGAGGGCGACCGTTAGCGGTTCGCCCTCTTTTGCGTACCGGACCCAATCGACGGCAAAGGGGCCGTCCTCCAGGTCGTAGCCAACCTCCATTTGTGCCATGTCTAGTTGGCTGAAGGGCTTATCCAACGTAGCGTGATAAATTTTACTAACCTCATGGCTGGGGTGGGTGAGGCGTTTGGCGGCGTCGCCGTCGTTGGTAATGAGCAAAAGACCGGTAGTGTCTCGGTCAAGCCTGCCAACGGGGAAAAGCCGGTAGTTTTCAAGGGCAGGATCGGCCAACAGGTCCATAACGGTCGTTCTGTCGTGCTCGTCCGAGGTGGTGGTAATCACATTTCTTGGCTTGTTGAGCAAGATGTAAACGAACTGCTCATCGGGGCTGACAACCTTGCCTTTGAAGGCAATCTGGTCGCCTTCCTTTACCTGGTAAGCAGGGTTGATTTCCTTCTCGCCGTTTACTTGTACCATGCCAGCTTTTACCATGTCTCCGCATTGCCTGCGGCTGGCCACGCCGGAGTGGGCCAGGTATTTATTGAGTCGCATTCCGATAATGGACTCGGCGGAACGGTCTCGTCCAGGGGGCTTAGCAGAGTTACGAGCCTGGGAGCGTTGGAAGCGGCGTGGGGTTTTCATGGTCAGGGAGTCAAAAAGTCAGGCAGTCAGAGAATGACCGCCAAAAGTAGCGATGATCGGCAAGGTACTACTCGTTGGGCTGACTAGCCTATTCTCTGATTCTCTGACTCCTGGATACTCTGACTAATATGGGCGCGGCCGCAGGTGCAAGGAAGTGAGAGAAAGCAAGGAAGGAACACACAGTGAAATCAATATAGTTACAAAAAAATAAATATTTATTAATTTGGTTATATTTAATTGAATGTTGTACCTTGCATTTCAAAGATAACCTAGTATGAGAACCTTCACCTTTTACACCCTATTCCTTTTTTCTTTCCTTGCCTCCAATGTGCTTTCCGCTCAATGGCAGTCCATTGATAACCCTTCAAGCGTTTCAGCTCGCTACTTGGTCCAATTAGGTGACCGACTACTGGCAGGCACTCCCGGAGGCCTCTATGAGAGTACGGATGCTGGCGAAAATTGGTCCATAGTTTTTACTGGAGACATCGACCGTGGATCGGTCAGCGATTTGGTGGCTGATGGCGAAAACGCGATCATACGCACTGTTGATCATCAAACCGGGGTTTATCAAATTCTTACGACAAATAACGGTGGCGCTTCCTGGCGTACCGTCACCCTATCGGCATCCTTCAATGACAACTACCGGGGGATGGTCTACAACGGCCAGACAATTATCTATCGCGATAGCCGCCAGGCCTATATATCTTATGACGACGGAGTTACCTGGACTACTTTGCTCAGCACTTTGTCTACTATTCCTAGTACCATAACATCGCAAAGTGGCCTGCTCTACGTCACCAGCACGAATGGCAAACTCTTCCGTTCTGTTGACCCAGAGAACGGAGGCTGGGAAGAACTGGGCTTTCCCATAGCCAACCCTTTTGCCGTCAGGCTTTTAGTGAGCGGAGATACCCTGCTTACCGGAGACCTTGGTAGTGTTATCTACTACAGCCACGACGGTGGCGAAAATTGGGCCGAAGCTACCGGCATCACCGAGTTTGATTTTGACAATGAAGGCTTCTGGAAACAGGACAGTGTCTTCTTCACCATCAACGATGGCGATCTCTTCCGATCGGCCGACGGCGGCATGTCATGGACGGCAACTACCGGGAATCAGGATATTTTCAATGATGTATTGCCAACAGCCGACGGACTTTTCATCCTCAAGTCCGGCGAAGTCTATTTTTCTGCCGACGAAGGCGTCACGCTCATCTCCAAAAACAATGGCTTCAACGGGAGCTCGCTCTACCACTGGCAAGCTCAGGGAAGTGGCATCACCTATTACGATGAAAACCGACGCTTGTTCCACGCCACGCTAAATGATCGGGCTTTTACTGTCGATTCAAGTTTGAATTTCGAGCTTTCGTTGATGGACGAAATGCTGGTTACTCCAGAGGATGATGTCTACTATGTAGGTAGTAATTTTGGTAACCAGACCAATCGAGTCATCCGAATTTCCCCAACGGGGGAACAAACCGAAGTGTATGTTGCCAATAACCAACCCTGGTTGGCCAGCGACCACCTGGAATACGCTGATGACAAGCTGTTTTACTTTGCCAATGACGGTTTTAGCCGGTATTCCGAAGATAAGGGTGCCACCTGGAAGTCCCTTTCAGATCTGAACCCAAGGTCTATGAGCGATTATGCCCGCCATGAAAACGCAGTCTTCGCCATTTTCGGCAATCGGGTGGAACGGAAAATTGATGGGGAAACTGAATGGGTAGACGTTAGCGCCGGTTCACCACTGGTTGACATTGATCTTGGCACAAGAGCGCGCGAATGCCGACTCATCAGTACCGAAGGAGCACTGTTTGCCCTGCTGTCTCCAAGTTCACAGAACTACTACGAAATCTTTGTCAGCAACGATGGTGGAGATACCTGGCAGCAGACAGCTGCCAACTTGCCCGAAATCCAATATCCTACGCTTAACGCCCCTCCCGGCGTTAAGGAACTTGTTTCCATCGGTGGGTACCACATCATGGCGGCACGCGATGTCGGAGTGGCAGTTTCTGCTGACCAAGGACTTAACTGGACGATCTATAACGACGGACTACCAACGGATCGCGTAGAAGAACTACAAGTCATCAATGGTAAGGTCATCGTATCCACCTTCCGTAATGGCTTTTGGGAACTAGACCCAGCTTCCATTCAATTGCAAGAAGTGACCGGCATGGTTTATTTTGATGCCAACGCCAACGGCAGCCCGGATGCGGACGAACCAGGGCTATCTAATGTGAAGCTGTTATTGGAAGACGATGAAGACCTCACCTTCACCAATAATGATGGTACCTACAAGTTGCTCTTCCGCAACGATGGCAACTTCGGGCCTGAAATCAACAACCCTTATTTTACCTCATCTCCGGTAAGCCGGAATACCGAGGATGCTGAAGCACTTGATTTTGGCCTGCAACTCAACGAAACCGGTAACGACCTTCGGGTCAGTTTAGAAACGGACAACGTTCATCGGCCTGGCTTCGGTAACCGCTACTACCTCCGTTACGAGAACCGGGCGGCAGCTTCTGCCGACGTCGTCCTGACCCTCTCCCACGATCCGCTGCTGGAATACGGTAGCGCCAGTCGGACGCCCGATGAGATCGTTGAAAACACCCTAACCTTTAATCTCGGTGCTTTGGCGCCGCTGGAAACCGGCCGGATCGTCCTGGACTTTACGGTGCCGCGTACCGCCGTACTCGGAACGATCGTGAGTTCTGTTGCCACCATTCGTAGTACTCCGGACACGGATCTGGTGCCGGAAGACAACACCGCTACATTGACCGACGGACTCGTTGGTTCCTATGACCCGAATGACATTACGGTAGATGAAACAATCCTCTCTCCAGTCATGGTCCGAGATGGGCAAGTCCTCAATTACCGCATCCGCTTCCAAAACACGGGGACTTATCCGGCGGAGACGGTCATCGTTCGTAATGACATTGACCCGGGGCTGCTGCTTGGCAGCATTACCAACATTGAGGCGAGCCACACTTTCGAACTCAAGGTGGAAAACGACCGGACTCTGGCCTTTGTCTTCAATGACATCCAGCTGGCCGACAGCACCCGCGACGAGGCGGCGAGCCACGGCTACATCACCTATTCCATCCTTGTGGATGAGGACGTCGCAGTCGGCGACAGCATTTTTAACCAGGCAGCGATCTTCTTCGATTTTAACCTGCCCATCATCACCAATAAGGTAGCGACGGTGATCGAAATTCCGGACGCAACGCGTGATCCAGTGCCCCAACTGTCTGGTATGGTGTACCCCAATCCGATTCGTCGTGGAGAGGTGCTTTCTCTCAAGGTGGATGGCCCGGCTGGAGAACTGGCCGTATATGACCAGCTTGGTCGGCGCGTGCAGCACTTATCTGATTTTTACCCTGCTACGCAACGGGTGAAGACTAGAGATTTGAGGCCTGGGGTTTACTTTCTAAGTTTTGCTAGTGCTGCTGGTCGGGTGGGGATGACGTTGGTGGTGGAATGAGATAGGTACATAGCCATGGAGGCAAATAGTCAGAATAAGACTGTTTGACTCTGTGGTTATTCGACATTTCTTGGAATTTCGAATGAATTAGATGGCACTGTCACGTAACGATAGCGTCATTTAAGTTTGAGGACGCTACACGTCGTTTAGAAAAGCTGTTAGTCGCTTACCCCGGACTTCGTCCAGGGGCCACGATAACAAGTGATAAAGTCCCAAACCACTTTGACTTAGGTATAATCATCAAACGATAAATATCTTCGGACCGTAAGTGTGTTACCGCATCAAAAACAAGTGATACAAGTCTTCATTAACATAATAGGTGTTGTTTCCAATGACCTCTTTCCTCAGAATACCGTCTTCAGCCATCTTATTTAGGTATCCTGCGGCGGTTTTTTTCGTTACTCCAACATCACGAACAAGAAAATCTGACTTCGTGTAAGGATGCTTAAAAAGATTTAGCAAAAGTTCGTACGAGTAAAATTTGTACTGTCGCTTCAACCGTTGCTTCATATCCTGCATTTGTAACTGCTGGCTGCGAATCATACTGATGGTGTCTTCTGCGGTAACTTTTACGCTACGGATCATGTAAATTAGCCAGCTCTCCCAATCTTCTTTTTCCCGAACGTTTTGTAAGAGTCTATAGTAATCAGTCTTATTCTTGATTATGTAGTTGCTCAAGTACAGGATTGGGTAATCTAGAAGCCCCTGAAGAATGAGGTAAAGGATATTGATGATTCGTCCAGTACGTCCGTTTCCATCGTAGAAGGGATGAATGCTTTCGAATTGAAAATGAATGATGGCCATCTTTACAAGGGGATCGTAGTCTCGATACTCATCATCATTGATCAGCTTTTCCAAATCGGCCATCAGGCTGCTGATTTCCGCATAGTCTTGTGGAGGTATGTATACCGTTTCACCAGTATTTGCATTTTTTAATGCGGTACCCGGCGTTCGGCGAAAGCCAGCGTTATTTTTTTCCAAAGTTTCCTGTATAGAGATTATTGAATTGCTGGTCAACAGTTTCTTTTTATCAACAATGGAGAATCCGGTCTTAAGGGCAACGATGTAATTTTGGACTTCTTTTGCTTCAGGAGAAGGATTCCGATTTAAGGCCAAACTAATCTTGAAGAGTTCATCCATCGTAGTTATGATGTTCTCAATCGCGGAGCTATCTTTTGCTTCCTGCATACCCAATGTATTGACAAGAATAGCTTGGTTGGGCATACTATCGGCGACGCCTTTCAATTCAGCCAGTGCTGCACGAGCGGCTACCAGTTCACGATAAACTAAACGAGTCTCCAGTTCAGAAGAAGAGGGAATTTTATTAATAGTCCACATTTGTGTTTTTTTATTTGTAATAGTACACAAAAAAAACAAATTAAAGGTCGAAAAATGCAGAATATTACCTTAAGGTGTGAGGCGTAGGTCGTCAGTTACCCATAAAATCATGCCTCTAAGTAAAATGTTTAATAATTTACTTCAAGCTAATTCTCCTTTAAAATTAACGTTTAGCGGTTTAATATTACCTTTCTCACATTATCAAATGATTAACCTTCCAACCGTGCGCTTACTCCCCCTGCTCCTACTAACCTTCCTAAGCACCTGCGTCAGCGCCCAAAAAACGCTCAACCAACGAACGCTCGAAAGCCTTGATACTTACCAACAGTTTCTCAGCATTCCGAACGACGCCCGCATAGAAGGTCAGCTGGAGCCCAACCTCGTCTGGCTGGAAAAGGAATTTGGTAAGCGAGGTTTCGTAGGCAAACGCCTCGAAAATGACGGGATTGACCTGTTGCTGTTCACCTACCAGGCGGCAGCTGTGGAGGCAGAAACGGTCCTGTTCTACGGCCACGTCGACGGCCAGGCGGTAGACGTCTCCAAATGGATACTCTCTCCGCCTTTCAAACCAGTATATGGACGGATGACCAGCCTGGCCGACGGTACCACCAAGTACGATAAAGTCGCCTCCCTGCCCGCCAATCCCGAAACCACCGAAACGCGTCTCTTCGCCCGCGCCAGCTCCGACGCCAAGGCCCCGATCATGCTCTTCCTCGTAGCCTGGGACCAGATGATCGCCGACGGCAAACGCCCCAACTATACCGTCAAATTCATCGTCGACCCAATGGAGGAGGCCAGTAGCCCCGACCTCCCCGGTGCCGTGAAAACCCATCGCGAAGCCCTGGCGGCTGACCACCTGATCATTCTCGACGGACCTGTACACACCACCAATCAGCCCACCATCGTCGGTGGTGCCCGGGGCATCGCCACGGCCCGGCTCACGGTCTACGGCCCCAAATTGTCGCAGCACAGCGGCCACTATGGCAACTATGCCCCCAACCCGGCCCTGCGCCTGGCGCAGCTCCTCGCCGGTATGAAGAACGACGCCGGCCGCGTCACCATTCCCGGTTATTACGACGGCATCAAAATTGACGCTGCTACCCGCCGGCTGATGGCTGGTGTCCCCGACGACCTGCCAGTCATCCATCGCCGCATCGGCTTCCGTGATCCTGATGGGGTAGGGACGAACCTCCAGGAAGCCCTGCAATACCCCAGTCTCAACATCCGCGGAATGCAAAGCGGTTGGGTCGGCAGTGCCGCCCGGACGATCATCCCCAGCACCGCCGTGGCTAATATGGACCTCCGCCTGGTTAAGGAATCTGACGGCGACCGCCTGCTGGAACTGGTGCGGGGCTACATCGAAGCCCAGGGCTTTTACATCATTCCCGAAGGCCGTGAGCCTACCGACGAGGAACGCGCCAACCATCCTCGTCTGGCCAGCTTCGCTGGTAAAACCAGCTATGGCGCTTTCCGTACCGACCTCAACGGCCCTACGGGAAAATGGCTGCAGAGCGCCCTTCGAAATACCTTCCAAAAAGACCCGATCCTGATCCGGACAATGGGCGGCTCCGTGCCAATTGCTCCATTCGTAACTACGCTCGACGTGCCAGCCATTGTGCTGCCGCTCGTTAATCCTGACAACAACCAACACAGCCCCAACGAAAATATCCTGCTGAAGAATTATTTCATGGGGGCGGAGACCTTGTATGGTGTGTTGGTCGAACCGATTCAGTAGCTACCCGTTATGGCGGAGGATTCCTCGACCTGATCATCCGTAAAGTATGATCAGAAGCCTCTCCTTATTTATGATTTTAAGCAACCCCGCACTCCCCTTTCACCCCGCCACGCCCTCCGGATGGAACGGCAATCCCTTCGAAGGCAAAGAATTCAAATACGAACGCGATCCATTTCGCCCGGATTGGAGTGTGTTGTTTAAAATGATCTTTTCCCGAAATCCGCAGCGGGCGGAGAAAAAGGCAGATACCTGGACGCCAGCCGTCAACTCTGACGTGAATTACCTTGATGATCGGGCTAAAGATTGGATCGTCTGGCTTGGCCACGCCTGTTTCCTGTTTCAGCTCAACGGCGTTCGCTTTTTGGTGGACCCTCAGCTGACGGACATGCCCTTCGTGCCCCGACGGGTGTTCCCGCCATTCACTTACGAAGAGATTCGGGGTGTCGATTATTTGCTGCTGAGCCATGACCACCGGGACCACGTCGATGAAAAGTGTATCCGGGCGATCTGTAAAAATAATCCGATCAAAAAGATTCTTTGCCCGCTTAAACTGTCCGACGTCGTCGGTAAATGGGTGGGGGATACGCCGATCGAGGAAGCCGCTTGGTATCAAACATTTAATACTGCCGGTACCGGTGTCCGGATTACTTTTCTGCCGAGTCGCCACTGGTGCCGGAGGGGACTGACCGATTTTAACCGGGTGCTTTGGGGAAGTTTTATGCTGGAGGTACTGGGTCAGGGCGCGGCCGCAGGTGCAAGGGGAGTTGGAGGAGCAAAGGCCCAGAAAACCATATACTTTGGTGGGGACTCTGCCAAAACTACCTACTGGAAGGAGATTGGAGAGATGTTCCCCAACATCGACGTGGCCATGCTGGGTATCGGTGCCTACAAACCCGAATTCATGATGCAGGAGAACCACGCCAACCCTGCCGAGGCCTACCAGGGCTTTCTTGACCTGGGGGCAAAGTACTGGTGGCCCATGCACCATGGCACCTATGACCTTAGCAATGAGCCAGCCAGTGAGCCGATTACCTGGGCTTCGAAATTGATGAAGGAGAACGGTATGGGGGAGCGGTTGGTGCAGCCGGCTTTGGGGGAGGCTTGGTGGTGATAATCCAGGTATTTGCCATTGGATGCCTACATTGAAGAGATAAACAATGAGCATGAGACGAATAATGTATTCTTTGATGGTATTGGCCACCCTGGTCGGTTGTTCCCGACCAGAAATTGTTGCGACCCAGCAGGGAAAGATAAAGGGACTCATCAGTTCGGATCAAGTTGTTCGCGTTTTCAGGGGCATACCCTTTGCCGCACCGCCTACCGGTGATTTACGTTGGCGAGCCCCTCAACCCGTTACTAATTGGCAAGGGGTGAAAGAGTGTCTGGAGTTTTCTGCCAGCCCCATTCAGAATAAGCCCGAACCTTTCCTTTGTTGGACGGAGGAATTTATAGCCCAACCTGAACCACTGAGTGAGGATTGTTTGTATTTGAACGTTTGGACAACCGCTAAAGCCAAAGCAGAAAAACAGCCTGTCTTCGTTTGGATATATGGCGGCGGTTTTACCAGCGGATCAGCAAACTGCGACATCTACGATGGTGAGGAAATGGCCAGACAAGGCGTAGTTTTTGTCAGCATTAATTACCGGGTTGGGGTGATGGGTTTTATGGCGCATCCGGAACTCAGCAAGGAGGCCGAATATGGTACTTCCGGAAATTATGGTTTGCTGGATCAGGTGGCTGCACTAAAGTGGGTGCGGGAAAATATTGCCGCCTTCGGCGGCGACCCTGAACAGGTGACCATTGCCGGCCAATCGGCCGGCTCCTACAGCGTCAACGCCCTTATTACTTCTCCCTTAGCAGAAGGGTTGTTTGCCCGGGCTATCCTACAAAGCGGGGGTATCCTCTCCGGAAGGCCGATTGAAGATTTGACGGAAGCTGAAAATATGGGCCTTGATTTTATGGAAAAAGTAGGAGCTACCTCCCTTTCAGACCTCCGGGCAATGCCAGCAATTACACTGCAACAAGAAAAGTCGGTGCCCTTTAGTATCGCCCTTGATGGTCATTTATTGCCTAAAGATGTTGTCGGGCACTACAAAAACAAACGCCAACACCAAGTGCCGATACTTGCAGGGTGGGTTACTGGAGATGGTACACTGTTCGGGCCCGCTAACACTACGGCTGAAGATTTTCGAGCAACTACCATAGACCGGTACGGTGAAAGGGCAGATAAGTTCTTAACCACTTTCCCTTTTGCTACCGATGAAGAAGCAACGGCGATCAATCTTCGGATGAGCATGCTCAGCTTTGCGGGTGTCCCGGCTCACCGACTGGCGAAATACAATTCAGCCCCATCCTATTTATATGAATTCAACCATGTTCCCCCGGAGAAGGAGGACTTCCCTGACTATGGCGCCTTCCATACCGCCGATGTTCCCTATGCACTGCACACTCTCCATGCCTGGAAACGAAACTGGGAGGAGGAGGACCGGTCGCTTGAAAAAGTAATGTCCTCCTACTGGGTGAACTTTGCTAAAACAGGTAACCCTAATGGTGCTGACCTTCCTGAATGGAAGTTGTATGAGGCAGCGGACGGTTTCATCCAGGAATTAGGAGACGAGGTGGTTAGCCGGCCGGGCTTACACCGAGCGGCTTTTGATTTTTTGGAGGAGATGTAATGCTATTCGCGTCAGAGCTTAGAACGGATTAACCGGAGGAATACATATGAATACCTACCAAGGTTTCCCCATCTGCGTTCATCAGTGTAATCCGTTCTAAGCTGCGATTCGAACTACTGACCTACCGTAATCTCCATCCCCCATAAGCAAATGATGATGGTGGTTGGTGAAGTTGGTGTTTACACACTTATGACGTAGCTGGACGTTT
>JBGCFZ010000330.1:0-19475 GCA_045110355.1 Lewinella sp.
TCCAGTGTTCTTACTGCATTGACGCCTACACGACCAACAGCCTGCAGTCCGGTGCCGACGAAGAGCAAATGATGGAGGCTGTCCACGTCGCTGCTGCCGTTAAGGCCGGCACCACCCTGATCTACGCGCGGCAGATGCAGCGCCAGGTCGATAAAGTAACTATGTAAATCAGAAGCTAGGCGCTAGCAACTAGGAACTAGGCAACTAGGAACTAGCTCCTAGCTCCTAGTTGCTAGCTCCTAGACTATGGCTATTAAGCAAAAAACAAAGTCCCTTTCCGTCACCGGCAACCGCCTGAACAGCACCTTTGTGCAGCTCAATGTGCTGAACGGTAAGGACATCTCCGACGCCAAATTTCCCCGGTTCAGCGACAAACTTGCCGCCCAGGGGCACCGTCCGTTCCAACCAACCGGGATCGAGGTGTTCCAGCTTAATATCGGTAAGCTTTGTAACCAGACCTGCGCCCACTGCCACGTGGATGCCGGTCCGGATAAGAAGGCGGAAAACATGAGCATGGCCGACCTGGAGAAATGCGTGGAGCTGATTGCGGCAACGCCAACCATTCAGGTGGTCGACATTACTGGTGGCGCACCGGAGATGCACCCAGGATTTCGTTGGTTCGTCGAAGAATGTACCAAGCTCGGTAAGCGGGTCATCGACCGGTGTAACCTGACCATCATTATGGCCAACCCGAAGTATCGGGACTTGCCCGAATTTCTGGCCAAACACAAAGTACACGTGGTCTCCAGCCTTCCGTATTTTAGTAAAAAACGGACCGACGGGCAACGTGGCGACGGCGTATTTGAAGACTCGATCAAAGCCCTTCAATTACTCAATGAGGTCGGTTACGGTAAGCCCGGTTCAGGCCTGGTGCTGGACCTGGTCTTCAACCCCAGCGGAGCTTACCTACCCGGTAAGCAAGAAGAACTTGAAGCGGAATTCAAGCGGCAGCTTGACCGGAAATTCGGCATCATCTTCAACGAATTATACGCCATCACCAACCTGCCCGTATCTCGCTTTCTCGACTACCTGATTGAAACAGGTAACTACGAGGAGTACATGCAAAAACTGGTGGATGCCTATAACCCGTCGACCGTAGAAAGCCTGATGTGCCGGAGCACCGTTTCCGTCAGTTGGGACGGCTACCTCTACGACTGCGACTTCAACCAGATGCTCGATCTGAAAGTGGCGGTCAAAGGCCAGCACATCAACACCTTCGACGCCGAAGAACTGCTGAACCGGAACATCGTGCTGAACCAGCACTGTTATGGGTGTACTGCTGGGGCGGGGAGTTCTTGTACTGGGGTGGTGACATAGGGTTTAGACGAAAACTCGCTGCGCTTCTTTTCTCAGTAGACGGCCTTCGGCCTTGGTAGACGCGCTTCGCGCTTGGTAGATTGATAGGCTGCCGCATGGCTCTGCTCGCTTCGCTCGTAGGGTGCTCACAGAGGGTGGCGCAGAGGGATGCACAGAGTAGGCAAAGAGGCAACTTACCGCATCTGTGTTAATCCGCTAAAATCAGCGATTCGAATGTCTTTCGTTAGTGTAATTCTTAATGCCTAAATGACCTTAATGGTAACTCTGGTATGTTCCTCCGTGCCCCCTCTGTGCGTCCCTCCGCGCTACCCTCTGTGAGAACCTTTTGCTGCTTTAGCAGCCCTTAATGGCTCTTTTCCTTAGTGTAATTCTTAATGCCTAAATGACCTTAATGGTAACTCTGGTATGTTCCTCCGTGCCCCCTCTGTGCATCCCTCTGCGCTACCCTCTGTGAGAACCTTTTGCTGCTTTAGCAGCCCTTAATGGCTCTTTTCCTTAGTGTAGCTTCTTAGTACTTTAATGTCTTAGTGGTTACTCTCCCGCCTCCAACGCCTACAAAGCCACCGAAGTCATCCCCACCGGATAAGTTTCTTCCATCAAAGCCACCATCCGGTGGTAAATCCCGTCGTCTTCAGCGAAATTCTTATCGCCCAATTCCAGGACAAGCACAGCTTGTTCTTTCTGGCTGCCAAAGTAATTGAAGTAGGCTGCCTGAACGCTGGTGAGGTATTCGTCTTTCATTTCCTTTTCGTACTCCCGACCGCGCTTGGCGATGTTGGCCTGCAGGGCCTCGACGGGGCGGTGGAGGTAGACGATCAGCCCCGGGTTAGGGAAACCGGCATCCATGACTTTGAAGAGCCGGGAAAAAAGCCGGAATTCATCCTCGGGCAGGGTGTTGCGAGCAAAGAGGAGGGTCTTAATGAAGATGTAGTCGGCGATGACGCCATTGGAAAAAAGATCCGTTTGGGCCAGTTCTGATTGCAATTGCTTGTGCCGTTCGGCCATAAAGAAGAGCTCGACGGGAAAGGCATACCGCTCTGGCTCCCGGTAGAAAGGGGGGAGAAAAGGATTGTCACTGAATTCCTCGAGAATTAGCCGTCGGTTCTGGTCTTTGGCAAGTCGGGTAGCGAGCGTGGTCTTACCTGCACCGATGTTGCCTTCGATGGCGATGAAATTGGGTAACACAGTGCGAATTTTGGTCTCGGTGGATTTTGGTAATTTGGCCCGGCGGCAATTATACGTCAATCGTGGCGGATATACGGACGAACCTTCAAATTACCTGAGTAAATGCACTTAACCATTGCCCTTGGGGCCAACCTCGGTGACCGGGAGTCCAATTTGGCCTCTGCTCGTCAACTTATTCAAGAACGGCTTGGGGCGCTCCATGCAGTGTCTTCTATAATGGAAACATCAGCTTGGGGAATGACCGATCAACCAGATTTTCTGAATCAGGTAGTAGTGGTAGAATTGAATAAGGAGTGGACGCGCCTGCTGGTGAGTGGTTCTTCTTTACCGGCTGGCTTACACCAACTATTGGATGTTGTTCAAGAAATCGAACTGGCACTTGGTCGGCAAAGAAAAGCGCATTGGGGACCCCGTACCTGTGACCTGGACCTGATATTCTTGCAGGATATCCGTTTTGAGGACGACCGGCTTAGTTTGCCCCACCCATGGTGGAGTGCACGGGATTTTGTGGGGGGGATTATTCGTCGGGAACTGGGGTGGTTGTTGCTCGGGTATCCGGAGGTAGGCTGATTTTAGGTATTGGGTAGAGGGTATGCCCGTTTGAGATGTTTTGCACAGAATTGAAGCTCTCCACAAAAGACGCAGAGAACACAGAAGGCACAAAAAGAACAGAAGACACATAGGGCATAAAAAGGTGAAAAGGACACATAACGGTAGAGGTAAAGTACTTTCCCTCTTTTGTGTCTTTTGTCTTTGTGTGAATTATGTGATCAATTCGTGCCCTCTCGCCGTGCGGTCATTGGCGAGCATCCGTAGGCTTTACGGAAGGCCCGGGAGAAATAATTGGGGTCGGTAAAGCCCAAAGAGTAAGCAATTTCGGCAACCTGCCAGTTGGTGGAGATGAGTAACTGATTTGCTTTTTGCAGGCGAATCGTGCGGATGTAGGCCGTTGGGTTCATGTTCGTGACGGCTTTGATTCTTCGAAAAAGCTGCGAGTGGCTGAGGTGGACGGCTGCCATTAGTTCTCTTATTCCGAGATCAGCATTGTCAATCTGGCGTTCAATTTCAGCATTTATGGCGGCAAGGAAGGCCTGATTAGGGTCCTGAGGTGCAGGCTTTCGAGCAATTAGCTGGCGGACAACCGCAGAATTTGCTGAACGACTGACCCTGACGGACAAGGTCAGCGGAGAAATAGAGGTGGAAGCGGCAGGCGTTTTATAAGCATACATACTATAAAAAGGTAAATGACTGAAAATGGAGTACGGGAGTTAGTAGCATTTTGAGCAAAAAGGTTACCCTTTTTGATTTATTTCTTAAGGAGGTGTTATTGTACCAGGTAGAACTACTTGGTTTACCGTTAACAAATACCTATTTCCTGGCGCGGCATTGAAATATCCCTATATATTAGCATCATCAACGGGCAGTGGCTCGATGATTTTATCTTTCCAATTGAAGTTCTTATCCCCGGTTTTAAAGGCTTAAGTAAGTTTTTTTAAAAAAAACACAGCCAAGCCGGGTAACCTTTTCTACGGTCTGACTACTAATGACCGCAAACCCATTATTCACAAAGCAAAACCTTGTATTATGAACTCCTTCACCAATAGCTTTTCCTACGAAACCACTAATGAAGCCATCGTATTTACCCCTCCCGGTAAGCGTGCGCACCAACACTTCTTCGACAGCATTAAGGGCTTTGAGTCCGGAAGTAACGAAGACGTTGATCGCCCTAACATTGATCGGAAAGCGGATTCCGATACGAAGGTGACAACCGTTACTGAGCCCAAAAATCCCTAAAAAACGTTAGCTTTCCAGTCAAACTATGATTGGACGCATGCCTATAACACTAATGAAATATTTTAGACTCACCATTACCCTTTGGGTAGCGGTGAGTTTTTTTTCGTTGGTAACGGCCCAAACCCGGCAAATGCCGCTGCCAATGCTCCCTGCTTCGGCGGATTGTTCGAAGGGGATGATCCTAACGGGGGATCTTTTGAAATTGGGCTTCGGAAGCGCTACTGGAATATTTGGAGGTCCGGAAGATAACTGGTCGGCCTGTTGGGAGGAGCACTACGCACAGCACTCCTTGAGCTACCTGGCCCTTTCTCCGGCCCCCGCTGAAGGGTTAACCGGAGACGAATTGTGGGGAATGGCCAGTGGTGCGGACGGGGAGATGGTCCTGAGATATTTTGCAGCTGCAACCAAGGCTTACCTTACCAACCGGGATTGGGTGATGGCGTGCTGGGCCCAAATAGCATTTGCTAATGAGCGCATCCAGCGGGAAGAAACAGCTCAGGCTAGAAGCGTGCTGGATGAACTTTCGATTATGACTGAGCGGGTAACGATCGACGAAGGCAACCTGCTGGAGATCAGTGCTTTTCGACAAAGCCTCTACGGAGATATTTATAGCCTTAATGGAGATTACCGGCAGGCTATTAAGGAGACCAATGTAGCCGTGGATCAGGTTTTAGAAAAGCCGGAACTAAGTGGACAGGACTCTAGTGACGTCGCTTCCTATTTTCTGAGTTTGGGGAATTACTACTTTAACCTTGGTGATCTAGAGCAGTCCGCTTCGTGCTTTTTCAAAGCAGATGATTTTGACGGCCGATGGGAAGTTCCAAGCCCAGGGACAAATTACAAACTCGGCTCCATCGCGCTGCTACAAAACAAACCTCAAAAAGCCATTGATTACCTCGATGAATGCCTGAAAAGCATCGGCGATAGTAAATCCTCGCAACGACTGAAAATTAAGGCACTGATCGGGAAGAGCGTCTCCTGGCAAATACGGGGAGCCTACGGGACAGCGCTTGAGTTCAGCAGACAAGCAACAGAGGTACCCTCTGATGAAGGCAGGCATCTTGCCTGGAGTTCCTTAGGTTCCTGTTATCTGCGACTTTATCAACCAGATCTTGCCCTGATCATGCTTGACTCCGCAGCAATAACCTACCAATCGGGGCCGGGAGCAATGCAGAAGAGCAAGGGCTTTCTCGCCGAATTGTATAGGAATACAGGTGAGGCTTACCTCTTAAAGCAGCAGCCGATGGTTGCCCTCCGATTTTTTCAACGGGCATTGATCGAAAATCATCAACAGTTTTCCGACAGCCTGAATTTGATGAGCAATCCCGACCTTGATGGTGTGAAATCCCCCATTTATTTTCTCCGGGCGCTCCATGGTAAAGCCAACGCTTTGGCCAAAGTGCAGGGAGATGGGGCCTACCAGGAAGCTAGCCTGAGAACTTATGAATTGGCGATGGAATGGGTGGAAAAACTACGTTCTGATTATACGTCAGAGACGTCGAAGTTAGGTTGGAGTGAAACCTTTAAGGGCATTTTTGAAGGAGCCATTGAGGTCTGTTACCAGCTGTTTACCCAAACCCAGGAAGTGACTTATCTTGCAAAAGCCTTCCTGTTCTCCGAAAAGAGTAAAAATGCCCTGTTACTCGAACAGCTAAAAGCCGCACAGGGGAAATCTTACGCCGGGATATCGGATACGATCCTGGACAGAGAAAAGGAATTGTTGGTCGATCTGGCTTATTACACCAAGGCGCTTAGGTCTGCAGAAGAAGGCCGTGATACCACTCGCATCGGGCTGTATCGGCCCTACCTGTCCCAAACCCGCATTGACCTGGTCGCCCACCAGGAGATGATGGAACGAGACTACCCTAAATACAAACAGCTAAAGTACGAGGTGACGGCTCCTGCTTTACGAGAGATTCGTTCGAAATTGCTGGATGAGCAGACGGCGTTCCTGTCCTATTTTATCGGAAAGGACTCTACCTACGTATTGGTGTTGACTAAAAATGATGAAGCATTCATTTCTCTGGGCCAGTCAACCGAGCTTAGGCTGCTGATCAACGATTTTTTGACACAACTCAAGGATATTGATGGCTTCGTGGAGCAAATGCAAGCATCACAGCAAGCCTTTGTTAGCAGTGGTGGAAAGTTATACAATGCTGTTTTGCAAGCTCCCTTGGCAACTTTGCCTGCACAAATTGATCGGCTGATCATTGCGGCGGATGGTAACCTTTCGGGGATTCCATTGTCTGCGTTGGTACGAACAGAAAAAGGGCCTCCCTCCGGAGGCTTCCGTGAACTTCCCTATCTCCTAAACGACTATGGAGTTCAGTACGCCTATTCCGCAGCCTTACAGCTGGAAGCCCTGGATAATAGCCGGAAGCGGTCCGCTAAACAAGAATGCCTGGGGCTGGCGCCAGATTACCGAAATAGTGAGAACCAGACCACAAATGCTGCCCTTGACCAGCCAATTGTCTTAGCAAGAACTGCCCGTGAAGTCAGGAACCTCTTTAATTACGTTTCCGGAGAATATGATACGACCGCTACGGCTACGAAGGAACTTTTCCTTACGCGGGCGGCGGATTTCAGTATACTGCACCTGGCCATGCACGGCTTGGCGGACCCAGAAGCCCCGGACCTGAACCACCTGACCTTTGCCGATGCAGAAGGTAGGGGAGACAACCTGCTCTATCATCATGAAATTGCGAATATGGACCTGTCCGCCCGGTTAGTCGTACTCAGCGCCTGTGAAACAGGTGTTGGCAAACACGAAGTAGGGGAGGGCGTTTTCAGCCTGGCCAGAAGCTTCTCTTACGCTGGGGTTCCTAGCGTGGTCATGAGTCTGTGGTCAGCAGAAGACGCAAGTACCAGCGAGCTGATGCCCGCATTTTACGCCCAACTTGCCGATGGGGCCGATCAGTCTAAAGCCCTGCAACGAGCTAAATTAGCCTTCCTCGAAAATGCGAAGACTGAAAAACTGCACCCTTACTTTTGGGCAACTTTTGTGGGTATTGGAGACCCTAAACCCATCATGGTCGGTGGCTGGAGTTGGTGGTGGATATTGGGGCTGGTCATCTTGGGTGGGGGGCTGTGGTGGTGGCGCGATCGGAGGGATTAACTTGGAAACACGCTTACTCCACCTCCGCTAAAATAGCTGCGGCAGCCTTCCCCTGCTTTCCGCCTGCTTGTTGGACGGCCTCCAGAAGTGGCGTGGCCAAGCCAATCTCCTCGCGCTCCAAATGAATCAATGCCAGGTACCACTTGGCGCTGGTGACGTAACTGCTGTTGTTGTCCGTAATGATGGAACGAAACCGGGCTTCTGCCTCCTTGGTTTTCGGGGGAGCCTGGTTCAGGTACGCATGAGCCAGGGCAAAAGTGGCCTTCATTTTATTACTGCCTGCTTCCGTCAACGGAGCAAAAAGGGTAGCCGCTTGTTCAAAGTCTCCGGCACTGTAGCTGGCTACGCCTTGGGCAAAAGTCTCATTGGCCACATCCAATCCTGATTTTCGAATCTGACTCAAGTCGTAGGCAGTGTAATTACTGGCGTACAGCTCCGAACCACTCATTTCCTGGTCGCCTATTTGTTGATAAATAAACAGACCTGCGCTAACCAAAACGAGAACAGACGCCGCAATGGCGAGGTAGCGTCGAACTCCCGTCAGGCTACGAACTTTAGCAGTTTTGTTGACTTGGTACGGAGCACCAGCCTCAGCGACTTTGCGCTGAAAATCGAGGGTCGCTTCATCACTGGTGGCCTGATCGATGTCTTGCCAAAGTTGTAATTCCTCGGCCAACCCTGGTGTTTGGCCGATACTTTCCTGAAAGTCCGCTTTCTCCGATTCAGACAAAGCACCATCCAGGTAGTCGTTAATTTTTTTATTTGTGTTCTGGGATGACATTTAAGTAGGTATGTTTACTTGGTTCAGGGGGCGCTGATCTCCGAAAAACTATGATCGGATTTGATCATATTTACCAGCTTTTCTTTACACATGAATTTTCGTTTTTTGGTGTAGTTGATGCTGCTGAACCTCATTTTTTTCATGATGGTTTCCATTTTCGTTTTGCGGAGGTAAAGCCGCAGTATTTTTTGACAATCATCCCCCAACCTTAAAAACATTTTACGGTAAAGGTGATATTGCTCATTGTAGTCGGTCACCGACGGATCATCATCCGCCATGGTTTCCTGAAATCTGTCTTCCAGGCTAATCTCCCGGCCACCTTTTTTCCTTAATCGATTCGACCAGATGTTTCGGCAAATGGCATATAAATAGGTAAGGAACTGGCTGGACAGCGCAAAGTCAGGATCTTGGGTTTTTTGGTACATTACCACCAGGCCTTCTTGAAACACATCATGGGCATCTTCCTGCGTGCCGGAGTTGGTCTCCACCAGGTGGACGATGGCCTGATGATAGTTGGCGTAGATGAAATTGATCACCTTGGGGTCTCCTAGCCGGATGCCTTCAATAAGAGCTTGCTTTTCCAAGAATGGGGAGTTGTATACAGCGGGTGTTTGCTAAGTGTTACAAAGCTAATAAAAGGAAATGAGGTGGGTAAGTTTAATAGATGGTTCAAATCGGTCGGTTTAACGGTTGGTTTTATCTGTTTGGCAAGACAAAGATCGGAGTGGCGGCCTGCTTGCCTGCTGGATAGGTGTTGCATAGTCTCAACAAATACTAGCACCAGGATTGCATACCCTTTCTCTGTCTCTCCCTTTCCCTCTTTCTCCCTTCCCCTTTTCTCCCTTTTTAGGGCGCGGCCGCAGGTGCAGAGCTACGGGACAAGAGAGCAGTGGGGGGAACCATAGTTTAGGCGTACGTAATAGAAACTAATTTAACAACCTTGAAAGAGCAAGCTTATCAGTAAATTTGGATTTAAGGCGGCTTGGCGTGGCTACAAACCTCAGAAACAGAACAATAACCAAAATATGATCAGAATCATTCTAATACTCGCCATCTTCGGAGTAGCATTTCTAATATTCAAGTTCCTAATGTCTCTGGTTACAGATACAAGTTGCCCAAGTTGTAATGGTCAGGGATACTGGAGAGGAACCAGAGGTGATAAGAATTTGTGTAAAGACTGCAATGGAAGCGGTCAAAAATCAAGATCAGTTTGAGTTTGAAAATGCTTTAGATCCTCTTCCTTGCACCCGCGTCCCCGCCCTGATGATCGGTATTCGCCTACCTCGCGATGTAGTGGAATTCCCGCTCCAGCTCTTTTTTCATACGCCGGACACCATAACGAGCCATGAAAAACGGAATGCAAAACATAAGCATGGCGTGCGGAATCAGAAATAGGATGATGAACGGGGGGAAATCCGTATCGGTAGTGGAAACCACCAGAAGTGCTGCAGCCATGAAGATGTAGAAGACAGAAATGGCAATAAAGAAAAACTTCAGGGCTTTACCGAGTCCGTTTATTTTGCTGGTGATGACTAACCGGTCCCGATCCTGATTAAATTTTCCGGAAACAAAGGCCATATTGAAATTCGGCTCAAACATTTTACGCCGTTTTCGAAACTCGAATCCTTCCGTAGTGACCTGGCCTATGTAATCGTTGTCGCTGGAAGAAAAGGCCTCGAACGGATTGGCAATCGCACTGGTAGACCCATCATCGACAGCCTGGCGCAAACGCCTGACAAATTCCATTTTATCGATTTCCAACTCGGTGGTGTGGTAATCCAGGAGCTTGTATTTTTCGAGAAACTTGTCCATGGGGATGATGTTGAGGTGGAGTGAAGATTTTCGGTATGTCCAAATATACCGCAATTGTCTAAAAGCGATTAGGCTTGTTGTGCACGTGTGTCTTACAAATTGTAGAGGCCTTAGATGTAAAGCTTGTCAACCCGCCCGACGACCCACGTCAAAAAGCCTTCAGTCTTTACGTGCAGCCGTCCGACGGCTTGGAGGTCGTCACCTGCAATTTGTGATGTACACATTATAAGCACCTTTACTAAAGAGACGAATAAAAGGGGTGAATTCCACAGTACCCTTGCCGGGTTTATTTCGCAAAATCTGTTGCCACAATCGAATGTAACCGGAAACTTCTTGCGGGGGCAGCAAATTAACCGGTTATTGGAGGATTCAGATTTTCAAGTAAGCGCTTATTGACATGCAAAAGACCTCCAATTTTACCATCTTCCTGGCCATCGTTGTGTCGTTGGGAGGTTTCCTCTTCGGCTTTGATGCCGGAATCATCTCCGGCGTCATGAACTTCGCCGGGCCTTTTTTTGACCTGACGGACGGGCAGGAAGGCTCCATCGTAGCGGCTCCTACACTGGCAGCCATGTTTGCCATGTTGGTGGCCGGTAAGCTCAGCGACATGTTTGGCCGAAAGATTCTGCTGCTGATCGTGGCCTTCCTCTACGCATTGTCAGCCATTTGGTCTGCTTATGCTGGTGGCTACGAGGCTTTATACCTGGCCCGGCTGATCGGTGGCATCGCCTTCGGCGCCGCGCTGGTCATCGCTCCCACCTTCATCGCGGAGATATCTTCGGCGAAGCGACGGGGCTCTCTCGTCTCCATCCAGCAACTCAACATCGTGCTCGGCTTCTTCGCCGCCTTCCTGTGCAACGCCCACCTCAACAGTCTGAACAATGACGGCGCCTACGGGCTGACGGACGATACCGTCTGGCGTTGGATGCTCGGACTAGAATTCTTCCCCGCCATCCTTTATTTCATCCTGATGTTCTTCGTGCCCCGCAGCCCCCGTTGGCTTTTCGTCAAAGGCAAACGCGCAGAGGCAGAGGCGGTTTTGGTGAAACTCCACGGAGAAGCCGTTGCCCGCAAAGAGGCCGATGACATCATCACCAGTATGGAACAGGACTCCGCTACTGATACCAAGACGAGTATTTGGGAGCTCTTTGCCCCTAAGCTCCGGTTCCTCCTGTGGGTCGGTATCGCCATCGGAGTCCTCCAGCAGGTGACGGGCATCAACGCCATTTATTTCTACGCCACCTCCATCTTTAAGCAAACGGGTATCGGTACCGACGCGGCTTTCACTTCGGGGGTTTGGCTCAGCCTTACCTCGGTGGTCTTCACGGTAGTAGCCATCTTCCTGATTGACAGGATCGGTCGGCGGAAATTACTGCTGGCCGGGATCGGTGGCATCGCCATCACGATGCTGTTGTGTGCTTATAGCTTCAAGCAGGCGACCTACACGCTCAGCACGACCGATGTGTCGGAACTCACCAATCTGGATGCTGCTGCGCTCACGCCGTTGGTTGGTCAAACGTTTGATAATGACATCGCATTCAAACATGCAGTGAAATCCGCCGTTGGCGAGCAGGCGTACAAGAAATACGAGGGAGACATTCTGGAGCGGGCTACCACCATGAACGCGATGTTGGTCATGATCGGTATTCTGGGCTTCGTCGCCTGTTTTGCCTTCTCGTTGGGCCCGGTTATGTGGGTAATGCTCTCCGAAATGTATCCCAATGCTTACCGTGGGCTGGCCATCGGTTTTATTGGTTTCATCAATAGCTTTGCCAGCTGGGGAGTCTCCCGGTTTTTCCCCTGGGAACTCTCCAACCTGGGCAGCAGTATTACCTTCCTGATCTTTGGTGGCGTTGCCGCATTAGGCTTCCTGCTCTTCCTAAAAGTCTTGCCCGAGACCAAGGGCAAAACGCTGGAGGAAATTGAGCGGGAGTACGTAAAGTAGGTGCTCTTTTGGCGCGGGCCCGAAATCCGCTACCGATCCCGGAGGGATCAACCCTGAATAACCCCGGATGAAGTAGTCGACGCAGTCGGCTACGGAATCCGGGGAGCGGCCCACCCGAGCCGCGGAGCGGCTACCTACCGTCCCGGCTCAGCGGCGACCACCTGCCATAGCCTGGCCCACCTGTGACCCCGGCTGACAGAGCGACTGCCCCCTGCCACCGATCCCGGAGGGATCAAATCGTTTTAACCCCGGATGAAGTAGTCGACACAGTCGGCGATGTAATCCGGGGAGCCCCACAACAAGCCGTGCAACGGCTAAACTACCAACAAATGACCATCCACAACCCCATCCTGAAAGGCTTCAACCCCGACCCTTCCATCATCAGAGTGGGGCAAGACTACTACATCGCTACTTCGACCTTCGAGTGGTTCCCCGGCGTGCAGCTGCACCATTCCCGCGATCTCGTGAACTGGGAACTGATTAGCCGTCCCCTCAACCGTCTTTCCCAGCTGGATCTTCGCGGTGTGCCGGACTCTGGCGGCGTCTGGGCTCCCTGCCTGAGTTACGACCAGGGAACGTTCTACCTCATTTTTTCCAACGTGCACAGCTTTCAGGGGGTGTGGAAAGACACACCGAATTACCTGGTGACGACGGAGGACATAAGGGGAGATTGGTCGGAGCCCATCTTCCTGTCTGGTTCCGGATTCGATGGCTCCTTGTTTCACGACGAGGACGGTCGGAAGTATTATTTGAGTATGCTGGTCGATCATCGCAAAGGGAAGTTCTTCGGCGGCGTGACGATCCAGGAATACGATCTGGTAAATCAACAACTGATCGGAACGGCCGAACATTTTTTTTCGGGGACGGACCTGGGCCTGACCGAAGGCCCGCACCTGTACCAAAAAGATGGGTACTACTACCTCGTTACGGCCGAAGGCGGTACGGAATACAACCATGCGGTTACCGTTGCCCGGTCGAAATCGCTGAAAGGCCCCTACGAGGTACACCCGGACCATCCGTTGTTGTCGGCCCGGGATTACCTGGAGGCACCACTTCAAAAGACGGGGCACGGCGACCTGGTCGAAGGTCCCGACGGCGAATGGTACATCGTCTGCCTCACCGGCAGGCCACTGACCCAACGTGGTCGTTGTACCCTTGGCCGGGAGACCTTGCTCGAAGAACTGGTGTGGGGACCCGACGGCTGGCCCCGCCTTCGGTCGGGCGGGCGCATCGCCCGCCAGCGGTTTGACCTTGCCGCAAAACCTTCCCCTGCACCTGCGGCCGCGCCCGATGAACATGGCTTTGGGACCACTGCCCTTGACCCACATTTTCAGTCGCTCCGCGTACCCATTACCGATGACTGGTGCCAGCTCATCTCCCCAAATACACTGAAGCTGACGGGCAGGGAGAGTTTAAGCAGCCTGCACCGGCAAAGTCTGCTGGCGCGGCGCGTACAATCGTTTAATATTTCGGCTTCTATTGCCCTCGATTTTCAACCCGCACACTTCCAGCAAATGGCCGGCCTGGTGTGCTATTATAACACCTATCATTGGCTGTATGCCTACGTGAGCGTTGGGGACAGGGGCGAACGGCTGCTGCAGGTGTTGGTCTGTGATAAATACCGGATGACAGAGGTGCTGGCCGAACCCGTCGTTTTACCTCCCGCAGGCACGCTGCAACTGAAGGTGGAATGGAACCGGGCGGAAGTCCGCTTCTCCTACGCTACAGGGAAGGATGATTGGCGGCCCACCGGGCCGCTTCTCGACGGAAGTATACTCTCTGACGACTACGTACAAGACCCAGATCACCGTTACCGCCCTGCCTTTACGGGCGCTTTTGTCGGTGTCTGTTGTCAGGATTTGAGCGGGCGGGGTGGGACGGCTGTTTTTAGGGACTGGCAGTATTCAGAACTGGGGAGATAAAATTAGCTGAGGGCATAGCTGACAAATCGTAATTAAAAGAGAAAGTTTGATTATAAAGCAAAGGGGGATTCTTTGCTAAGAAGCCCGCTTTCATTGGTTTGCTTACTATCTTGGCATTTACCTCAAATCTCTCTCCATGTCTGATGTTAAAATAACCCGCTTTAATAAGATTTTAGTCGCCAATCGTGGCGAAATAGCCATCCGTATCTTACGAGCAGCCAGTGAGTTGAAGCTTAGGACGGTGGCCATTTATACTTACGAAGACCGGTACAGCCTCCACCGGTATAAAGCAGATGAAAGTTATCAGATCGGAGCAGACGATGAGCCGCTGCGGCCCTACATCGATATCAAAGCGATCATAAAACTGGCGGTTGAGCAAAAGGTGGACGCCATTCACCCTGGCTATGGTTTTCTGTCGGAAAACGTAGATTTTGCCAGAGCTTGTCGGGAGGCAGGCATCGCTTTCGTCGGCCCGGCACCGGAAAGTATGGACCAACTTGGGGACAAAGTTGCGGCCAAAGACCTGGCACGTAAAGTAGGGGTTCCGCTGATTCAAGACAGTGATAAGGACATTTCCGACCCAGCAGTAGCCGTAGCAGAAGCTGCGGAGATCGGGTATCCCGTCATCATCAAAGCTGCCAGCGGCGGTGGCGGTCGGGGCATGCGGGTGGTTCGTAATGAAAAAGACCTGAAAGTGGAGGTGGTAGAAGCCGCCAGCGAGGCCGAAAAAGCCTTTGGTGACGGGACCATCTTCCTGGAGAAATTCATCGAGAACCCGCGCCACATTGAAGTACAACTGCTGGGAGATCACTACGGTAACCTGGTACACTTGCACGAACGGGACTGCTCCGTTCAGCGCCGGTTCCAAAAAGTAGTGGAAGTTGCTCCGGCGGCCAACCTCAGCGAAGAAGTAAAAGAGAAGCTCTACCAATACGCCCTGCAGCTGGGAAAAGCCGTTGGCTATTACTGTGCCGGTACCGTCGAATTCCTGGTGGACCAGGACGACTCCATTTATTTCATTGAAGTGAACCCCCGCATTCAGGTAGAGCACACGATTACGGAAGAGATTACGGGAATCGATCTTGTGCGCACGCAGTTCCTCGTTACGATGGGCTACCCGCTGGATCATCCTACCATCTTTATCCGGGATCAGTCAGACATTAAGGTGAACGGCTTCGCCGTTCAGTGCCGGGTAACGACCGAAGACCCCGCCAATGACTTCAAGCCCGACTACGGTACGCTGATTGCCTACCGCTCCGCCAGTGGCATGGGCATCCGGCTGGATGCCGGCTCGGCCTTCCCCGGGGCTGTCATTAGCCCATATTTCGATAGCCTCCTCGTAAAAGTGACGGGTACCGGACGGACCCTCGAAGGGGCGTCTGACCGACTGCATCGCGCCCTGCGGGAATTCCGCGTACGGGGGGTGAAAACCAACGTTGGCTTCTTACTCAACCTACTCGAGAACGAAGACTTCCAGAAAGGAAAGGCCACCGTCCGCTTCATCCCCGAACATCCGGAGTTGATGAAGCCCCATAACTTCCGCGACCGGGGAACCAAAATGCTCACTTACCTGGCCGACGTAGTGGTGAACGGCAACCCGGATGTAAAAGCACCGGACACTAAGCGGACTTTCCTCAAGCCAGTAGTCCCCGCCTTCGACCTGTTTGCCGAAATGCCCAAAGGCAATCGAGACAAACTAAAAGAACTTGGCCGGGACGGCTTTGTCGACTGGTTGAAGGCAGAGAAGAAAATTCACTACACCGATACTACTTTCCGAGACGCCCACCAGAGCTTACTTGCCACCCGCATGCGTATGGTGGATATGCTCAATGTGGCCCGGAGCTACGCCGTCAACCAACCCGCCGACCTCTTCAGTATGGAAGTTTGGGGAGGTGCCACCTTCGACGTGGCGATGCGCTTCCTTAAGGCCGACCCGTGGCGCCGGCTCAGAAAGCTGCGGACGGCCATGCCCAACACTATCCTGCAAATGTTGCTGCGCGGCAGCAACGGGGTGGGGTACAAAGCCTATCCCGACAACCTGATCGTAAAGTTTATCGAAGAAGCTGCTACTGGGTTCCCAATTTATGGTGATGACGATAAGCCTACTGGCGAGATGACTGGTGGTATTGACCTGTTCCGCATTTTTGACTCTCTCAACTGGGTCAAAAACATGGAGGTCAGCATCAAGACCGTCCGGGAAAACACCGACAGCTTGGCGGAAGCATGTATCTGCTATACCGGAGACATCACCGACCCTAAGAAGACCAAGTTTACGCTCGACTATTACGTTAAGCTTGCCAAGCAACTGGAAAGTGCTGGTGCGCACATCTTGTGCATTAAAGACATGGCCGGTTTGCTGAAGCCGCTGGCGGCAACCGAGTTGATCCAGGCGTTGAAGGAGGAGACGAACCTACCGATCCACCTGCACACCCACGATACCAGTGGCATCCAGAGTGCCACCTATCTGCGGGCCATTGAGGCTGGTGTCGACGTCGTCGACGTAGCCATTAACAGCCTCTCGGGCCTGACGTCTCAGCCGGGGTATAACTCCATCGCTGCGATGATGCAGGGACACGAACGGGAGAACCCCGTCAATCTTCCGCTTTTGAACGAGTACGCTGATTACTGGGAAACCGTACGGACTTACTACTATCCCTTCGAGACAGAGCTTCGCGCCGGGACGGCAACCATCTACGATACAGAAATTCCTGGGGGGCAATACTCCAACTTGCGGCCGCAGGCGCGTGGTCTCGGCCTCGAAGACCAGTTTCCAACCATTCGGGACAACTACTCTGCGGCCAACGACCTGTTCGGTAACCTGGTGAAGGTGACACCCTCAAGTAAAGTGGTGGGCGATATGGCCATGTTCATGACCTCCAATGATCTTACCGCCGAGGACGTTTTGCGTCGGGGTGCAAAACTTGATTTCCCCGACAGTGTCAAGAACCTGATGCGGGGAGACCTTGGCCAGATAGAGGGTGGTTTCAACGCCATACTGCAAAAGTTGGTCCTCAAAGACGAAAAGCCCTTTACCGACCGACCAAATGCGCACCTGGAACCAATTGACTGGAAGGAGGCCAGGGCAGAATACACCGAGAAATTTGGCGTTGAGCCAGACGATAAAGCGCTATTAGCGTATCTGCTTTACCCGAAAGTATATGCTGATTACTTCACCTTTGAGGAGGAGTTCGGTCAGGTGGCCAACCTGCCGAGTAAGGCCTTTTTCTTCGGACTCAAATCCAACGAAGAAGTACTGGTGCGCCTGAGTGCGGGTAAGACGATCACCGTCAAGTACCTCAACAAAACGGTGCCGGATGAACAGGGCAACCGCCTCGTGTTCTTTAGCCTTAACGGGCAGACCCGTAGTATTACGGTGCGCGACCGAACTTTGAATAAGGAGATTAAAGTGAACCAGAAGGCCGTCGCACCGGGCGAAGTCGGCAGCCCGCTGATGGGGAACCTGAGCAAGATCCTGGTTAAAGTTGGCGATCAGGTGAAATCTGGCGACCCGCTCTTCATCATCGAAGCGATGAAAATGGAATCGACCATTACCAGCCCGGTAGATGGTGAAGTACAGGCGATTGCTCTGAAAGAAAAGACGCTGGTGGATACGGATGATTTGGTGGTTACTGTGGGGTAGAAGCGGTGAGGAAAACCAGTAAGGCACTAAGTCATTAAGTTGTATCCTAAGGACTGCTGTTTCATCTGTCGCGTATTGATTCAAGGAGAATGACCATCAAGATCTTGTGGCGCGGCCGCAGGTGCATTGGAAGGTTGAAGAAGCAGTGGGCAGGAGGTTGGCATGGTCACTACGACTTTTTGGAAAGTCGTAGCAGTTGGGGAATCCAACTTTTTGACACTCCGGTTTTTAATGATATTAATTCGCTTACCCTTTCGTAAGTGGCTCGCGTAGCGCTTACCCTCAGAGATTGCTCCGTACGAAGTGGGGGGCAAGCGGAACTAGAGCACTCGATGGATTGCCTAAGGCAATCAAAGCCAACTTAGTAGGACATTGACCGGGGACTTTGTCCCCGGCAATCACCAAGGGCAGTCGCTACGCGACAATGGCCAGTCCACTATTTTAGCGAAGATATTTGGGCGCTGCCCCAGTGCCCCTAATAGACGATAATTTTACTTTTTCCCCATTACTCCCCAAGCACATTATACCTTCGTGCCATGCTTCCCATCTCTACCTATCTCAACGAAACCTCCACCTTCACCTACGAACTGTCCATTCGGGTAAATTCTAAGACCTACATCGACCGGATCATCGCCTTCGAGCGGGCTTTCCTGACGCTGGGGGAGGAGTACGGCTTCTTCGTAGCCGTGCCCTTTAAGTCCACCGTGTACCTGAGCCTGGAGCCCTTGCTCGACAAGTACGAAAAAGAGCGCCACATCAGCCTGGAGCAACGGAAAACGGAGGCCCTGACCCTGCTGAATTTCGAAGAATCAAAATACCTCCGCAACCGGGTGGCCTACGTCGGCTTCGACGTGCGCGGCGTTGAACTAACTGACGGCGCACCCATTGCTCCCCTGGATTACACGGACGAAGAAGAGCTCCGCAGCGCCCGGAAGATGATGGAGCTGGTTACGATCACCGGCCCCCTCTACGAAGACCTGATGGACGAATTCTATTGGGAAGAATACCTGAAGGTCCGCATCCGTTCCTCGGCCAATATCTGGCTGGAAACCCTTCCCGCCGTTGATGACTTCTCCGACGACCGGGACAACCGTGCTGTGGCGGGTAGGGTAGTGCCCGTTTTCAACTCCTTCCTGCGGGCGCTGCGCGCCCTGGTAGAAGCAGAGCACGGCAGCGTTACCTTGCTGGATACTTTTTCGGAGCAGGTTGTAGAGGAGGGGGTGTTATTGGGTGGGGAGGTAGTACTATCATGAGTAAATAAAGAAATATGACTTCGTGGAGACTGGTGTTTTTGGTGTATTTTGTGAGCGACCACCGGGGCTGGTGTTGGTGAGTTAATCTGCGCCTGGAATTTGGGTTTTAGGGGAGGACTTATTACTCAGACTCCCGTTTTACGCAAATAAAGAATAATCATGAATTTCGAACAGATTAAAGAAAGAACAAGGCCCTTAATCAACAAGGTGTCAACTGTATCAGAGGGTTCGTTAGATCTGGTGAATGAATTGATAGTAATTGAAGATTATGAAAAAGGAGATGTGTTTATCGATAGAGGAAAAAGAAATAACAAAGAATACTTTGTTTACGAAGGTATTTGCCGGAGTTTTTTGCTAAGTCCGGAAGGTGAAGAAGTAACCATATCTTATTTTCTTGAAGGCAGTGTACTCTCTCCGAATAAAACGAGAACGGCTAATCAAATATCTCACCTCAACTTTCAAGCGCTTACAAAGCTGACCCTTGCCAGTTTAAACGCTGATAAGTTTGAGCAGCTAATGATAAATCACATTGACATACGCGAGTTTGGAAATATGGTTTTGCAAAATGAACTCCTTGCAAAAGTTGAAAAAGAAATTGGCCTCGCTTCGCTGAACGCTAAAGAAAGGCTCATTCTTTTTAGGGAAAAATATCACTTTCTGGAAAATCTAATCTCACATGTTGACATTGCCTCCTATCTGGGAATTACAAAT